>JBBQYA010000011.1:0-47507 GCA_038209155.1 Sphingobacteriales bacterium
TTGAGCCATATTCTGCATCCAATTATAGCCGATAGACCACATGGATGTAATAAGCAAAATCGGTTTTTCTTAAATAATTTTCAATTAAATACCATGCTTTTGCATGCAAGCGAATTGGAATTTAATCATCCTGTTACTGGTGAAAGAATAGTTATAAAAGCTGAAATACAATCAGAGTTTGTAAGAATAAAAGAATTAATGAGTTGGTAATTTACTTACAAATAAAAAAGAATTATTTAGAAAAAGATTAAACGTTACTATTTTTCAATTCTTTTTTCTATGAGCAATTACTCTTAAAAAATTATTTTCTCCAACGTTCGGCTACTTTTAATTCTTTCGATCCAGCCTTATATTCATAAAATCCATTTCCAGATTTAATTCCTTTATTTCCAGCCATAACCATATTTACTAATAGTGGGCAAGGAGCATATTTCTGATTTCCGAAACCATCATATAAAACATTTAATATTGCTAAACAAACATCTAAACCAATAAAATCTGCCAATTGTAGTGGCCCCATCGGATGTGCCATTCCTAATTTCATTACTTGATCTATTTCTTCAACTCCTGCAACTCCTTCATAAAGTGTGCAAATCGCTTCATTAATCATCGGCATTAAAATTCTATTTGCCACAAATCCAGGGTAATCATTTACTTCAACAGGGATTTTATTTAAGGTTTTTGAAAGATTCATAATGATTTCACAAGTCTTATTATCAGTCGTATACCCTCTGATAATTTCTACTAATTTCATTACTGGAACTGGATTCATAAAGTGCATTCCAATTACTTTTTCAGGTCTTTTGGTAGCGGCTGCAATTTGAGTAATAGAAATAGAAGAAGTATTGCTTGCTAATATTGCTTCTGGTTTGCAATATTCATCTAGTGATTTGAAAATAGAAAGTTTTAAAGTTAAATTTTCTGTGGCTGCCTCCACCACTAAATCCGCATCCTTAACTCCGACCGCCAAATCATTAAAAATACTCAGATTATCAATCGTTGATCTTTTGTTTTCTTCTGAGATTATCTGCTTAGAAAGCATTCTATCTAAGTTTTTTTCAATTGTGGTCATTGCATTTTTCAATGCTTCTTCCGAAGTATCAATCATTGCAACTTGGTAACCGAATTGTGCAAAAGTATGTGCTATACCATTGCCCATTGCACCACATCCTATAACTGCTATTTTTTTCATATTTGCCTATTCGAGTGGGCAAATATAGTATAACATCCGAAAAAAAAATTCCGGCAATGTGCCGGAATTTAAATTATTTTCTCCTCCTTTTCTGCTTCGCTTTTTCTTTCATTTCTACTTTCCATTGATCGTATTTTACGATTTGGTCATCATTGAAAATATTTTTTAATTGCGAATCACGATTTTTTTCTATTTCTAATCCTGCTCCCTTTACCTCAGGTTTTCCTCCTTCTGGCGGTCGAATGCTTTCTTTTCTTTGAGCAGCTTCCAAATTTATGTTGTATGCTTTCTCCTTTTGCGCATCATCCAAACCTATTTTAGATGCCATTCTTTCTGTAAAAGCTTTTGCCTTTTCTTCGGCGCTCCTTTTTGATTGAGCCATTATTGAAATAGAAAACAAGGTGAAAATTCCAATAATTCCTAATTTAATTTTATTCATACTATTTTATTTTTAAGCCAATAGGATGAATAAAAATTTAAAAGGTTTAATCTTTTATTTTTTTAAATAATCAATCGTTCTTTGCAAATCGTGAATAATCGTATTTATTTTTTGCCCATCTCCAAGTTTTGGTGCTGCTGGCATAGCTGTACTTAAAAAAGCTTTCGCTTTCCAAACTTCTAAAATAGATTGATGAGAAATAGTATAATCCTCATAAATTGGATTGTCTGATTGTAAGGTTAAAGTACCAGAAGAAGTTAAATCATTTTTAATTCTTTTATAAACAATTCCTTCATCTACACTTACTATAATATAAGTTTCTGAAGTTTTAATATTTTTCCAATCGCTTATATATTCTGCAATAATATAGCTTCCACTTTCTATTGGCAACATACTATCTCCCTTGATTTCAAAGGCTCTAAAAGTTCCGTTTTTAAAAATAGGTAATGAGAATTTAGGTAAATCTTCAACAAAGGTACTATCAGCAAAACCATTTAAATAACCAGCACTTGCCTTAATTCCTACCGCTTCTATGTTTTCATTATTTTCCTTATCAACCGTGATTGCCAATATTCTTACATTTCCTGAATCGCTGAATTGAGTATTCTTTTTTTCTTTGGCTGTTTTATTTTTCAACCACTTTTCGTCCATTGTTTCATTAATAATTTCGGAAAAATTCACTTTAAAAAAAGTAGCCATTTCTTGAATAGTATCCATTTTTGGATCTGCTCTTCCTTCCTCATAAGCTCCAATTCTTGATCTTTTTATAGATAATGCAATTGCTAACTCTTCCTGAGTAAGGTTTTCTCGCTTTCGCAAAAATTTTAAATTATTTCCGATTTTTTTCATGGATGTTATGAATTACTAAAAAAATTAGTATTATTGCGTATAAAATTAGTAAAATTTCTTTTGCTGCCAAATAAAATTTAATCCTTATGAAAAGCTTTATTTATTTCCTTACCGACAAAAACCGTTCTATCATTCATATTGATCAAAGTTCTGATTTAGTGAAAACGGTAAATGTTATTCATGAAGCTAAGGATCTATTTTTTGAACTAATAGCTCAGCCAAATAGATTAGTTTATTTTGAAGAATATTCGAATGATGCACTTATGCACGAAAGACAAAAGCAATTAAAACGATTTACAAAAACTCAGAAGGAAAAATTAATTAGAAGCGTAAATCCAGATTGGATTGATTTGAGTACAGGTTTACGACATGAAAAGGTATTGCAAACAAAAATGTTTAGTACAAAAGTTCCATTAAGCTTTTCTAGAAATTAAAATATCAAATTATTAAAAGTTTCGATTTGCTTAAGTGATTGCCTCTGAATACTTCTGTAGGTTATTGCATAATTTTTAACAAAAATTATTAAATTTTGAATTAGTTGATTTTTTAAAAACTTGAAATTCTGAGAACATCTCAAAAGATGGATTTCATTTTTTTTTTGCAATCTAAAGAATAGAAAAAATGTCTTTCTATAAAAAAATCAAATCTTCTGGAAAACGATTGGCATGTTGGTAAGCTATATTTTTGATATAAAAATTTAAAGGACAAGGATTTAAATTTTGTGATAAATAATCTTTAGTCATATTTTCTTGTTCACAAATTAAGTAACCCATTCTGGTCACATTTCCTTGTTCGATAATTACAAATCCATTTTCATTTTCAGATCTTCCCTTAGTTTTTATAATAAAATTTTCTAAATCATCATGAATTTGAAGTAATGCTTGGTTTAAATGTTGGTTATATTTTTTTACTGAATATTTATTAATACAATGGCTGCAATTAGGTGAAGAACATTTTATAAGATTCACAGATGGCTTTTGTAAACCGCAAAGGAAAAAGCATAAATCATAAGTTTCTGCTATTTGTTTAATTTTTTCTATTGCAAGACTCAAATTTTCCAAAATTAAAATCGGATTTGAATATTTTCTTTTTCTATCAGCAACCAATCTAGTGTAACCATTCAAATCTTCATAAGAATAAATAGCATAAAATATTTCAACAGTTTTTAAAGCTCGATTATATTTGGGCCAAGTATTTTTTATCATATTGGCTTCTTCTATCAAAGCCATAATTTCTGTTCCTGTCTCCTTAAAATCAATAGTGTAAATCGTATTTAAAAAATCTTGTCGCTTTCTGCTTGTATCATCAGAAGAAAAATGACTGATCACTCTTTGGCGAATATTTTTGGCTTTCCCCACATAAATTATTATTCCCTTTTTATCTTTAAACTGATAAATGCCAGGTGTATCTGGTAATATGTCTAAATTATTCTTTTGTAAATTTGGAGGTAACATCTGCTCTTTTGACTTCTTTTTCAATGATTCTTCCAAATAATTGCTAGAATCAGAATCTAAAATTTTCTGAAAAAGTAAAACTGTAGCATCTGCATCACCACCAGCTCTATGCTGATTATTAAGTGTAATATTTAAACTTCTGCAAATTTTTCCTAAACTATAAGAAGGGTAACCTGAAAGAATTTTTCTTGCAAGCCTCACCGTACATAGTTTTTTACAATTTAACTGATAATTATGAACAGCTAGTTGATTTTTTACAAATGAATAATCGAAATTTACGTTATGAGCGATGAAAACTTTATCGTGTAATAAGTTGAAAATTTGAGCTGCAACCTCTACAAATTTTGGTGCTTCAGACACCATAAAATTATCAATTCCAGTAAGTGAAGTAATAAAATAAGGAATGTTTTTTTCAGGATTAATTAATGTATCGAATTTTTCTATTACTTTTTCACCATCATGAATTCTTATGGCAATTTCTGTAATTCTATTATCAGAAGCAAAACTTCCAGTAGTTTCAATATCTACTATTGCATACAGAATTTGATTTTTCATGTTAAAGATCAAATGTAGAAATAAATGCTAATATTATTAGTAATTCAATAAATAATTATGGATAAAAAATTGAAATTTAAAAATAGGATTTGTCAATTTCTCAAATTTATTTGTTCCCAAAATAAATCGTTATTCTTTTTGTTGTTTGCCTTTTTTCTTTTTAATCAACTATCTGTCGCACAGGAATTAGAAATTTTACATTCAGGAAAATCAAGTCTGCGCGGTCTATCAGTAATTTCTGATCAAATAATATGGGCTTGCGGATCTGATGGAGTAATTCTTAGAACTACCAACGGAGGAAAATCTTGGCAAGAATTCTCCATTCCTAATTATAAAAATGCTGGCTTTAGAGATATTCATGCTTTCGATTCTGCCCATGCAATTGTAATGGCGATAGAAAATCCAGCTATGATGTTTGAAACGAAAACAAGTGGTAGAATTTGGACTAAAATTTTTAATGTTGATCGAGAAGGAATGTTTTTGGATGCTTTTGATTTTTTACCTTCAGGAGAAGGAATTCTAATTGGAGATCCGATTAAAATAAATAATGACTCTCGTTTTTTTATAGCAGAAACCTTGGATTCTGGTAAAAACTGGCGTGCACTTGGAACAGATTCAATAAATTCTAGTGATTATGGCAGAAAATTAATTGAAAATATACCAATTGCAAAATTAGGTGAAGCATGTTTTGCTTCTAGCGGAACTAATATTTTATTAATAAAACCTGCTGAGTATATATTCATTTCTGGTGGATTAGAATCCAGATTATTTTATAAAAACAAAATAATTGAGCTTCCTATTCTAAAAGGAAAAGAAACAACTGGCGCTAACTCAATTGCCTATTCACCACAAAGATTTTTATCTAGGCAAAAAGTAATGATTGTAGGTGGCAACTTTAATTCAGATTCCATTAAAAACAAAAATGGAGTTTTACTAAAAGGAAAAAATTTTTTCAAAATAAAAATCTTACCAAACATTAAAGCGTATCGAAGTTGTGTGATTTTCCTGAAAAATAAAATGTGGATTACCACAGGACCAGCCGGAATAGAATTTACGAAGAATGATGGAAAAACATGGAAAAAAATAGCTGAAACAGGATTTTTTGCTGCGAAAAAATCTAAAGACGGAAATTATGTTTATTTTTCAGGAGGTGAAGCTAGAGTAGGGCGATTGCATATTAAATAGTTATTTGTTTTTATTAATGAAAGTTTATCTAAGAATTAATCAATTCGATCAAAAAAACCTTGTTCCAAATTCAAAACTTCACACCATTCATATCTATGGTTTAGTGGTTTATCTTTTCTGTAATTTAAAATTTCATTTAAAATAGTTTCTCTGTAATCTGGATGCACAAATAAAGGAAACATACCAAAAATAGTAAAATCGTAAATAGCTGCATTCCAAAATTTCTTGAATTCGAAATATGGGTTTGACCGAATAATAGCTTCCTGTACCATAAAATCTTCATCTTTATTTAGTTCTGCAAAATAATAGAGCTTAAATTCTTGATACAAATTATATTTAAGTACAATTAAACTGCCTTCTTCTACTCCCATTTCCAATATTTTTTCTGATGGGCGAAGTGTTGGAAGTCTAACTTCCGATAAGCCAGAAACTCTAAAGGCCTCCTCCGGTTCAAATCCTAAACTTAAATAATGTTTGAAATCATGTTGACGTAATGAAAGTACTTTTGCTAAACTTTCTTTTGGTGCAATAGCTGGTTTAATATCTAATTCTGCAGATTTGAAATTCCAATTTTTCATAACTTTTAGTTTATGAACTTCATTTTAGAAATTCATAACCCTAAAGAAATGAAGTTGAAAAATGCTAAACAAGAGTATATATACTCATAATGAAAATAAATTTGTTGGTATTAAAAAAAATCTCAATTTCCTATGAAATAGAAAATGAGGTCTTTAAGATAAAAAATGCAATTTTCTTACTTTGCTCCTAACTCCTGAATCAAAAAATCTGCCTTGTCTATTTTTTGTGCAACCCATAAAACATAACGAATATCGACCCCAATTGAGCGACTGTAAGATTCGTTCCACGAATAGTCATTGATAGTGGCTTCATAAGCCCGGTCAAAATTTACACCTACCAATTTTCCGTCGGCGTCCATTACTGGGCTTCCACTATTGCCACCTGTTGTATCTAAATTATAAAGAAAAGCAACCGGAACACTGCCTGTTTTTGGATCTGCAAATAGACCGAAATCCTTTTTTAAATATAATTCTTTAATAATATCAGGGTAAGCAAAATCTAAATTTCCTGTATTTCCCTTTTCTATTATTCCCGAAATAGTTGTCATTGGATTCACTCTAACTCCATCAACTGGTGAGTTTCCTCTTACAAATCCATAAGTCATTCTTAATGTGCTATTTGCATCTGGAATAAAGTTTTTGTTTTGAAACTTTTCTTTCACATTCACATAATCTGCCATAAGTTTATTTAACAAACCATCTCTTCTTGTATTTTCCGATTTAACTTGAACAGATTGCTTATTTAATTCTTTTGCAAATAATAAAATTGGGTTTTTAGATTTTATTTCACCATCAGCTGTTAGGTTATTTTCAGAAAATACACGATTTAGAAATGTGGTGAAATCAGCTTTGTTTTCTTTTAATTTACTAATCTTATTTACAGATTCTACTTTTAAATTGGATGGAAATAAGAAAGCGTCTTCCAACATTTTCTCTAATAAAATCCGATCGGCATTTTTCACATAATCTTCATTTTGTTTTTTCATTAGATTAGTTAACTCTGGAGTTTTTATTTTTTTATAATTGGCTAAAGAATCTTTACTCAAACCAATAGTCTTTGCTTCAAAATTGTTCATTTCCAATGCATTACTCAAAATATTACTACTATTGAATACTTGCGCAAACCACATGGTAAGAGGTGCTTGAGCATCTATTTCATCATAAAGTTTGGAAATATTTTCTAACAATGAGCCATATTGTTTTTTTAAATCGGCGTTTGAGTTTATAAAATTCTGCAGTGCTAAATCTTCATTTTTTTTCTCTTCTACAAGATTTAGATTTTTCAAACCTTTCATCTTTCCTTGGTAGTTTTTTAAAACATTTGCATTCCTTTTTATTCTACTTACTTGTCTTAATCTATCTTCATCATTTAGAGAGGTTAATTCCATTTGATTATTCTGAAAAGTATATAAAGTTGAAACATAAGGAAGCAAAAAGTTTTGTTGATATTCAATAAAACGTGCTGGACGATGACGAAAAGTTCTTCCAGGATAGCCAAGTATAAATACAAAGTCATCTTCTTTAATTCCTTTTGGATTTACTTGAAGAAACTTTTTTGGGTGGAATGGAACATTTTTTTCTGAATAGGTTGCCGGACTTCCATCTGGACTTACATAAGCACGAACAAAAGAAAAATCTCCAGTATGTCTTGGCCAAACCCAATTATCCGTTTCACCGCCAAATTCACCTATGTTTCTTTGTGGTATGTAAACCAATCTTACATCTAAAATAGTTCTGTATCTGAATAAAACATAAGTTCGTCCGATAAACATTTCAGAAACTTCTGCTTTAATATTTTTGTTTAGTTTTTCTTCATTTCTGGCAAGTTCAATCATTTTTGCATTGATAGCCTTCAATCTATCTGTAGGATCGGCAATATCTTTTCCAGCAGCAAGAATTTTATCAGAAACATCTTCGTAAGATTCTGTAATCCGGCAGGTTAACCCTTTTCCTTCAATCTCCATTTCTTTTGTACTTGCCACAAAACCATTTTTTAAATAATCTTTTTCGGGGGTACTTGCTTTAGCAACTGCTTCAAAAGCACAATGATGATTTGTAATTATTAAGCCATCATTAGAAACAAATGAACCCGTACATCCACTTATATTTACTAATGCATCGGTTAAGCTTACACCATTTGGATTGTAAACCTCAGATGCTGGAATTCTTAATCCTGCTTTTTTCAAATCTAATTTACCTAATTCACTTAAGGGAAACATTCCCTCTTCTGGAGATGTGAAGGAACTCATAAAAATTCCAGTTAGTGTGATAAAAATATATTTTTTCATAAAATTTTTCGTAATTTCAAATGTAGAATTTCTAGTACGCCATTCAAACTATTCAAATAATTAATTTTAAATTTTATTTGATTAAAAAATTGTATAATTGATTTTAAAAAGAATCTTAAATTAGCCTTCAAATTTATGAATTCGATAGAGCATTGTTTTTTAATAGATGATGATACAGATGATCAAGAGATTTTCTGCATGGCTCTCCAAGATTTTAACAAAAATATTCAATGTAATATGGCTTCAAACGGGATAGAAGCAGTTAAGAAATTATCAGATAATTCAAATTATTTACCGGATATTATTTTTATCGACATGAATATGCCTAAAATAAATGGCTTGCAATGTTTAATAGAAATACGAAAAATTAAAAGATTAATCAATGTTCCCATTATTATTTATTCAACATCCTCTAATCCAGAAACAGTCGTTTCTGCAATGAAAGAAGGAGCTCAAGATTTTTTAATAAAACCTCCTGCAATTTCTGAATTAAGCCGAAAACTACAAGCGATATTCGTAAGTTTCGAAAATTGATTTAAATGTGAAAATTGATTTTGAATTTATTTAGAATCTTTTTTTTTGCTTTCTAAATCAGAAGTCTTTTTTAAGTCTAAAATCTTCCCATCCTTATTTACTTCCACTTCATACGTTTCATCACCCACTTCAATTTCTAATTCAAAAAACTCACCTCCAGACGCTGTTATTACTTTTTCTATTTCATCAATTCTATATCCAGGATAAAGATTTTGAAGTGCTTGATCTGCTTCAATAGGTAAATCTTTGGTTTTTATTTGTGTTTCTTGATGAATAAATTCTCCTAAACTATTAAATACAGCACTAGTTTTTTTTGAATTTAATTTAAATTCCGCTTCATATCCTTCTTCATCTTTTTCCCATTTTACTGATCTTATGTCACCGTATTTCGTTTTAAAAGCATCCAAGACAGTTTTAGGAACTATTTCTTCATCTTGTAAAGAATAACTCGATAAATTAAAAGATAATAGAATGATTAAAAGAATTGATTTTTTCATAATAAATTAAACTTGAATTATTTTTGAAAGTAGTGATAATTATGGAGACTCTTCGTTAATTTTATAGCTTTTTAATAATATGTCGGAATCTATTCAAATACTTGAAAATGTAAGTAAAGAAGAGCAATACAAAAATATAGTATCGCAATTTAAATTTTTAATAGAAGGTGAAAAAAATGAAATTTCTAATATGGCGAACTTTTGCGCTCTTCTAAAAGAAGTCTTCAATCCTTTATGGGTCGGGTTTTATATAATCGAAGACCAAGAACTGGTTTTAGGTCCATTTCAAGGTCCCATAGCTTGTACTAGAATTGCATTTGGAAAAGGAGTATGTGGAAGAGCTTGGCAAGAAAATAAAATAATTATTGTAGACGATGTAGATTTATTTCCTGGGCATATTGCTTGTAGTAGTCTGTCGAAATCAGAAATTGTTCTTCCATTTTATTTCAAAGATAAAATTATGGGAGTATTAGATTTGGATAGTATAAATATTGCTGAATTTGATCAAATAGATCATTTTTATTTAAATGAATTATTGAAAATAATGGAAAACAATAAATTTAATCATTAAATTAAAAGAATGAAATCAAATGAAAAAGTAATTTATTTATTATCAGGGATGGGGGCTGATGATAGAGCTTATTATTTGATGGACTTTAAAGAAGAAAAAATAGTCCATATAAAATGGATTAAACCTTTAAAATCAGATTCTTTATCTGATTATGCCATTAAATTAGCTGAACAAATAGATTTTACTAAAAAGGTTATTTTAATTGGTACTTCTTTAGGTGGAATGCTGGCAGTTGAAATAGCTAAAAAATTCAATATTGAGAAAACGATTTTGATTTCTACTGTAAAAACTAGTTCAGAAATGCCACCTCAATTAAATCTGTTTAGAATTTTCCCATTGCAAAAATTAATTCCAGGAAGGGTAATTGTAGCTTTAAGAAATATACTAAGACCTATAGTTTTTAAAGGTAGAGTAAACAAAAAAGCACATGATTTATTTACAGGAATGTTAAAAGATACCGATCCTGATTTTCTTATTTGGAGTATGAATGCTGCTTTAGGATGGAAAAATTACACAATTCCAGAAAATATCACACATTATCATGGAGATAAAGATTTGGTATTTCCAATAAGATATCAGAAAAGTAAATTCGTAACCATAAATGGTGGAACCCATGTAATGCTCATTACAAAAGCGAAAATTTTGTCTGAATTAATAGTAGAAGAAATTAAAAATACCTAATGATGAAAAAATTAGGATTGGATTTCTATTTGCGGAATGATGTAGTAAATTTAAGTAGAGAATTGTTAGGTAAAATACTTTGCACCAGTGTAGATGGACAAATTACCAAAGCAATTATAGTAGAAACAGAAGCCTATAAAGCTCCAGAAGATCGAGCTTGCCATGCACACGGAAATAAATTAACTCCTAGAACTGTAAACATGTATCGCGCTGGTGGCATTGCTTACGTTTATACCTGTTATGGAATTCACCAACTTTTTAATATTATCAGTGGAGAAGAGGGTTTTGCTCATCCTATCTTAATTCGTGGAGTTGAGCCAATTGAAGGTATTGATTTGATGTTGCAAAGAAGAAATCAGGAAAAATTAAACAAAAACATTGCCGCAGGTCCAGGTTTAGTTGTGGTGGCTATGGGAATTAAAAAAAATCAAAATGGTGTTTCGTTGTTGAATGATGAAATTTGGATTGAAGATGCCAATCCAATTGCTGACACAGATATTATTGCCTCACCACGAGTGGGGATGAATTTTGAAGGACCTTATAAATTAATACCTTGGAGATTTAGAATATTAAACAATCAATATGCTTCAAAAGCTAAATAGTTGCAATACATTTTAATTCAATTCCAATTGGCGTAGGTAAGCAGTTAATTTCTACAGTAGTTCTGCAAGGCATACAATCTTTAAAATATTCTGCATAGAGTGCATTATAAATTTTAAAATCATCTTTCATATTAGTTAGAAAAACAGTTACATCTACCAAATTTTCCCATTTACTGCCAGCTTCTTCTAAAATTATTTTTACATTTTTGAATACGCTATGGCATTGTAAAGCAATATCATACGATTCTATTTCTCCTTTTTCATTAAGCGTTACACCCGGTATTTCTTTATTGCCTCGTTCTCTAGGTCCAACGCCGGAAATAAATAATAAATCTCCAACTTTGCGAGTATAAGGATAGGCGCCAACTGGTTCTGGTGCTTTGGAAACATTCATTTTATTCGTTTTTAAATTTTATTCAGTAAAAAACAATATTGGTGTTGTGTTTTCTAAAATCAATCCATTGTCTGTTCTTAAAATGAATTTAAAAGATTGATAGGTATTAGGAGTAGGTTTTGTAAGCAGTTTTATCACATTTTGTTCATGATAATCATATCTATTTGTGAACAATGAAGCTTTTACTCCATCTATTGAGTAATCTTCTAAACTTATTGTGTCATTTTGAAGAATTGTATCGCTAAAGTTATTTTGAGCAATTAATACAAATGAAGTAACATTATTTCTTGATCGAGGAGAAGCAAGATCACAAGCAATAGCCGAATTGAAAAAACTGTATTTATTTATTGAGCCTGTAGAAACGTATTTTGATTTTATGTAATTTATTAGAAAAGAAGTACTATCACTTTTAGCATTTGCACTATCTAATAATACAATAAAATCATTTCGGTTTTCAGAGTTATATTTCACAGGATTAGTAGTAAAACCGATAAATTCATAAGAACGATAACCGTCATTACCACCGCATAGATCACAGCTAGAAATAATGAATAATGAAAACACTATTCCAATATAAACGATAATTATTTTATTCAGCTTTCTTTTCATTTTCAATTTGTTTTTCAGAATCCAAAGGTTTTGGACCTCTTTTATAAATAACCAATCCATTCAAAAAATTTCTCAAAACTTGATCTCCACATTTTTTGAAATTGGTATGATCTTCAGCTCTGAAAAAAGCAGAAAGCTCTGTAGGCGTTACTCTAAAATCAACTAAAGCCATGATTTCTATAATATCATCATTTCTAAGTTGAAGTGCTACTCTTAATTTTTTTAAAATATCATTATTACTCATCGATGTCAAAGTTATAAGAAACAAGCAAAATAACCTTATTTAAATTTTAAAACTCACATTTTTTTTTGGAAGATTATTTACATTTATTAATTAAAATAAAAAAATATAATGATTGAATTTAAAGCAATTATTGAAAAATTTGATAAAAAAGGAGAGAAAACAGGTTGGACTTACATTGAAATTTCTCCACTAATTGCATCTTCTTTAAAACCAGAATGCAAGGTAAGTTTTAGAGTAAAAGGAAAATTGGATAATGTATTAATTGAAGGAATTGCTTTAGTTCCGATGGGTGAAGGAGAATTTATTTTAGCGATCAATAAACCATTATTAAAAAAAATAAATAAATCGGAAGGGCAATGGATTGAAGTGCAATTAGAAGAACATGTTGATTTTAAAATAGATATGCCAGAAGATTTATTTTCCTGTTTAAAAGATGAAATTGATTTATTTAAAAAGTTCAATTTAATGCCTCGATCTCATCAGTATTATTATTTTAACTGGTTGAATACTGCCAAAACGGAATCCACTAGAACAAAAAGAATAATTATGATCTTACATTCACTAGAAAACAATCTAGATTTTGGAGCAATGATTAGAAATGCAAGGAATAATGGTAATGCATAGATCTTTATTTTATCTTTAAAAAATTAAAAATTTATTTTGAACCCCACTATTTTTCCAACAATAATAGCATTATCAACTCCACAAGGTGTAGGTGCTATTGCATTAATTAGACTTTCTGGTGTAGGAGCAGTTCAGCAAGTAAATGAATTTTTTAAAGGGAAAAATCTTTTGGAACAAGCTTCTCATACGTTACATTTTGGAAAAATTGTACACGAAAACGAAATTATAGACGAAGTAGTGGTAGGTATTTATCTAGCACCGAAATCCTATACATCAGAAAATTGTGTCGAAATTTCTTGCCATGCATCACCTTATATTATCTCTAAGATTATTTCAATATTTTTATATAACGGTGTAAAATTAGCTTCGCCAGGAGAATTCACCATGCGGGCATATTTAAATGGTAAATTAGATCTTTCTCAAGCAGAAGCAGTTGCAGATTTAATAGCCTCTAAATCAGCATCCGCACACAAAATAGCTATAAATCAAATGAGAGGAGGTTTCTCTCAAGAACTAACTGTTTTGCGAAAGCAATTAATTGATTTTGCTGCACTCATCGAATTGGAATTAGATTTTTCGGAAGAAGATGTAGAATTTGCAGATCGATCAGAATTAAATAAGCTGGTTGATAAGATATCAATTAAAGTAAATAATTTATTAAAAACATTTGAAACTGGTAATGCCATAAAAAATGGAATTCCAGTAGTAATTGCCGGAAAACCTAATGTTGGAAAATCTACCTTGCTTAATGCATTATTAAATGAGGAAAGAGCAATAGTTTCATCCATAGCAGGCACAACAAGAGATACAATTGAAGATGATCTTATAATAGATGGAGTTTTATACCGATTTATTGATACTGCTGGACTTCGCCATACCACAGATGAAATTGAAGTAATTGGGGTAGCAAGAAGTTTAGAAAAAATCAAACAGGCTGATATTGTTATGATGATTTGTTCATCAGTACAAGAAGTCGAGGAAATTAAAAAACAGTTAAATGAATTGGAAGAAGTTGAGGAAAAAACAATAATTGTCATTAATAAATCAGATTTAATTTCAAACGATAAAAGAGAAATTTTTGAAGAATTGAACCCTGTTTTTATTTCTGCAAAAGATAAAGTTGGAATAGAAGATCTAAAACAAAGATTGGTAAAGCAAGTGAATCTTTTATCAATTTCAGATAATAACGTTATAGTTTCAAACTTACGACATGCAGAAGCTTTAAAAGCTACAAATGAAGCTCTTAAAGCTACAAAGTTGGGATTGGCTTCTAATATTTCTGGGGATTTTGTAGCCACAGATATTCGCAGAGCATTGTATCATTTAGGTGAAATTACAGGCACGATCGCATCAGACGATTTATTAGATTCAATATTTTTGAATTTTTGTATCGGAAAGTAAGTGCCTTAAAAAACTTTGTTATTAAATCATTAAAAAATTAATTTAAACCTTATAAAACACTTTTAAAAACTTAAATTATTTAGGTAATTACTTATAATTTATTAGTTTTTTTTGAAACAGTAATTATATATTTTGACTTTATTGATCTATAATTATTTAAAACACAACTTAACACCAATGAACTCATTTAAATTGAAAAAAATTTAAATTTTTGATGTTTATAAATACTGTTCGTTAAAGTAAAAAAATAATAAAAAATAAATTTGTTAGATTAGTCTAATATATTAATTTTGTAACATAAATTTATAATTTAATGTTTCAAAAGCTCTTGTTTTTCTTATTGTTAGTAGGTATTACTAAGATTACTGTAGCTCAAAACCGTCAGATTTCTGGATATGTGTATGATAGACAAAGCACGGAAGCTTTGGCATATTGTAGTATTATTATTCAAGGAACTACAATTGGTACATCTTCAGATGTAAATGGATTCTTTAAATTAGATTTACCCAAGGAGAATGAAAATGGAATTTTAATTAGTTCTCTAATTGGATATTTGCAGAGCTCCATTAATTTGTTGCCGAATAAAAGTTTTTATCGGTTTAATTTAAATCCAAGTTCTGGAAATATAAAAGAAGTGGTTGTTTCTGGAACGATGAAAGAAATGTCGAAATTGGATAGTCCCATTCCGGTAGAAGTTTATAATCCTTCTTTTTTCAAAAAAAATCCCACACCAAGTATTTTTGAATCTTTAAATATGGTAAATGGGGTGATGCCTCAATTAAATTGTAATGTTTGCAACACTGGCGATATTCATATAAATGGAATGGAAGGGCCTTATACCATGATTTTGATAGATGGAATGCCAATAGTTTCCTCACTTTCATCTGTTTATGGCTTATCAGGAATACCAAATAGTTTAGTTCAACGAATAGAAATAGTAAAAGGTCCAGCCTCTACTTTGTATGGTAGTGAGGCTGTTGGCGGTTTAATTAATATCATTACAAAAAACCCTGTTTCCGCTCCATTACTAAACATTGATCTTTCTACTACCACATGGAATGAAATAAATGCAGACGTAACAGCTAAATTTAAATTGAAAAAGGCTACCTCATTAATTGGCATAAATTCTTTTTACTATAATGATATTAAAGATAAAAATAATGACGGATTTACTGATATTACTCTTCAAAAACGTATTTCTATATTTAATAAATGGAATTTTATAAAGAAAAATAATCAAATTTCAACAATTGCATTAAGGTATATTTACGAAGATAGATGGGGAGGTCAAACAAATTATTTACCTAAATTTAGAGGCACCGATAGTATTTATGCAGAAACTATTTTTACCAATAGATTTGAATTAATCGGTAATTATGGATTTTTAATTAAGAAAGAAAAAGTAAGATTTCAATATTCTTATAATTACCATTTGCAAGATAGTTATTATGGAACTACCAAATATTTTGCAAACCAGCATACAGCTTTTGCCCAATTATTATATGATAAAAAAATTGCCAATCATGATCTACTTTTTGGAATACCTTTTAGGTTTAACTATTATGATGATAATTCTCCAGCAACTGCTTCTTCTGATTCAATTAACCCACTAAATAGTCCTCAAAATATTTATTTACCTGGGTTCTTTATTCAAGACGAATGGAAATGGACAGAGAAAATGACTTCTTTAGTAGGCATAAGGTATGATCATAATAATATTCATGGTAGTATTTTCACTCCAAGAATAAGTTTTAAGTTTAAAGATAAAAAACAAAATATACTAAGATTGAGTGCAGGAAATGGATATAGAGTTGTTAATTTATTTACTGAGGATCATGCCGCCTTGACAGGAGCAAGAGAGGTAATTATTCGCGAAGAACTGAAACCAGAGCAAACATGGAACGTGAATTTAAACTACGTGAAGCAAATAAATCATAAAATCGGTTTTGTTGGGTTAGATGCAAGTATATTTTACACTTATTTCTCTAACAAGATTATAGGAGACTATAATATTGATCCTAACAAGATTATTTATGATAATTTAAATGGATATGCGATTTCAAAAGGTATAACACTAAATACAGATTTCGCCTTTAATAATGGTTTGAAAATAATAGCCGGAACTACTATAATGGAAGTCTATCAAATTGAAAAAGATTCCAATAATAAAAATATAAGAATAGAACAGCAGTTTGCTCCAAAAGTATCAGCAAATTATGCCATAAGTTATACTATTAGCAAAATTGGATTGGCCATAGATTTTACTGGAAGAGTAAATGGACCAATGTATTTACCTGTTTTGCCAAATGATTTTAGACCAGAAAAATCACCGATTTACAACATTATGAATATTCAATTTACCAAAAAAATAAAGCAAAATTTGGAATTGTATTCTGGAATAAAAAATATTTTAAATTTCACCCCGTCCAATCCGATTTTACGTCCTTTTGATCCATTTGATAAAAATGTGAATGATCCAATCAATAATCCAAACGGATATACATTTGATCCCAATTATAACTACGCTCCATTGCAAGGAATAAGAGGTTTTTTTGGAGTTAGATGGACTTTATAAGTTTTTATGAAAATTATTTTTAAACGAATTTTTCTTTTGTTTTTATTAATTTTTCTAAGTTTTACTATAACTTATGGACAATTAAAAATTTATCAATTCGAACAGCTTGATAGTTTGCAAAATGTAGAAAGTAGAACAATTATTGTTTTTATTCATACAGACTGGTGTAAATTTTGTCAAGCTATGAAATCAAAAACATTTACAGACTCTATTCTAATTAAAAGAATAAACTCAAAATTTTATTTTATCGATTTTAATGCCGAAAGCCAAAAGGATATTTACTTTAAAGAAAAATATTTTAAATCTAATTCTACTAAATTTAACCCTGATATCCACGATTTGGCTATTGAATTAGCTATTGTAAATAAAAATATTACCTTTCCAACCCTATGTTTTTTGAATTCTAATTATGAAATTTTATTTCAATATAATCAATATTTAACTGCCAAAAGTTTAATAAATATTCTTGATCGATTAGAATAGTAAACAATGACTTTTGCGAAATAATTTATCTTGTAAAACCAAAAAATTAAATTTTCGTTTTTTATGTTTCCAATTTCAAAACGGAAACATTACTTTACATCTAATATTGACTTCATCAAGTTACAAATCTCCTCATTACCTATGATCAGAATAATAATATTGACTGTAATGCTTTTTTTCTTTTTCCAAAATAGCATCGTTAAAGCTCAAGAAAACACATTATCCAAAATTTTAGAGAATAAGCTCTTACAAACAATGTCTGATTCACTCCGGGTTGAAACTCTATTAAAATTATCCTCAGAATACAAAGGAATAAATTTAGAAAAGACTTTTGAAACAGCTTTGGCAGCAAATAAATTGGCAAAAGAAAAAAAGATTCAAAATTTGGAATCTATATCAATTTCTCGATTGTCAGATTATTTCATTAGGAACAATGAAGTTGAAAAAGCTAAAATGTGTGCAGATTCCGCAATGAGTTTGGCAAAAAAATGTAACAATGAGTTTGCGATTGCCCATGCTTATGCAGCGAAAGCAAATATATTTTTACAAACAGAACAAATAAGTTTGAGTTTAGAAAATTATTTGGCTTCCTTGAGAATTCGAGAAAAAATAAACGATTCCGTAGGAATTGCGGTTTCCAATATTGGATTATGTCGGGTATACCAAATGAGTGGTAAATTGGAATTAGCAGAAAAACATGCTTTAATTTCAATCGAAATTTTAAAAAAACTTAATGAAAACAGATTGCTGGTTAATTCTTTACAATCATTAGCTAATATTTATGGACAAACTGAAAAATATAATAAAGCGCTAGAAATAGATGAAGAAGCTCTTTTAATTTGTGAAAAGCAAAATTATACAATAGGTAAAGCTATGATATACAGCAATATGGCTAACTGTTATTTGTATTTAAAGCAATTGGATAAATCGATTTTTTACCATAAACAAGTATTAAAAATTGATAGACTTCAAGGAGATAAGCAATTGATTGCAGATTCCTATTTTAATATTGGGAATGCTTATTTGGAGAATGGGCAATTTAATCTGGCAGAAAATTGGTTAAACGATGCTTTAATCCAATTTAAAGAAATCAATAATTTGATCGGAATGAGAGATGCTTCATATTTGTTAAGTAGATCTTATTCTGCTTTAGGAAATTATAAAAAGGCTCTAGAGATGAAGACAATTCAATTTGAATATGCTGATAGTCTTTTGAACAGTGAAAATTTAAACCAAATTGCTGAACTACAAACTAAATATGAGTCAGAAAAAAAAGACTTAAAAATCAATGATTTAAATCAAATAAACACAATTCAAAAATTGGAATTGAAAAGTAGAAATTTATATTTATTTATGATTGCCCTATTTTTAATTGGCTCTGGAATAATGGGAATTTTGATTCATAATAGGATAAAATTAAAACAAGAAAGTAAATTTCAAGCAGCAATAATTCTGCAGCAAGACCAAGCCTCGACAGCAATTGTTGATGCCGAAGAAAGAGAAAGTAAACGAATAGCTGGTGACTTACACGATGGTATTGGGCAATTGTTTGCGGCAGTTAAATTAAATCTTTCTGGAATGAGTTCGGATGTAGAATTTAAAAGTGAGTATTCTCAACATCTGTATGCTAAAACATTGGATTTAGTAGACGATGCTTGCTCGGAAGTAAGAACTATTTCACATAATATGATGCCGAATGTTTTACTAAAAGCTGGTTTAGCTTCTGCTATGAGAGAATTTGTAAGTAGAATTGACGTGAAAAAATTAAACGTTAATTTGGAAACTAATGGATTGAACGAACGACTAGATAGTAAAGTCGAGATGGTGCTTTATCGAGTTATTCAGGAGTCTGTAAATAACGTAATAAAACATGCAAAAGCCAGCCAATTGGATATTCAAATTTCAAAGGATGAAAATGAAATAAATGTGACTATTGAAGATAATGGTAATGGATTCAATACGGATTTAGTAAAAAATGCTGAAGGAATTGGATTGAAAAATATTAAATCAAGAGTTGATTTTTTAAAAGGCGAAGTTGAATGGGATTCTGCTTTAGGCAGAGGAACCGTAGTTTCCATTCACATTCCGATCGTTTAAATTCTAAGTTAAATTGATTATTGTATTAATTTAAATTTGGTTTTACCTTTATTTTTTACAATTTTTCTAAATTTTATTTATGATCAAAATGCTTTCCAACGTCCATGCATAAGGGATTTTGCTCATTAATGTTTAGTATTTTTTTTGTTTTTTACAAAAAGATGTAGCAAATCTCTCGATCCAATTATCACGGTAAAAGTTTTCATTTTCAACAAATCAAAATTGATATTTTGGGAACACCAAAATGGTTTGTTTCATAATTTGAATGAATGTTTTTCATTTAATTTTATACCAAATTTGGCCAGATTTAGAAAATGTTTGCAACCTTATTTTTTCTAATGCGAATACAATGAGTTGTAATTTCATTTTAAGCATGCAAATAGGAGCAAAAAAAATTAATTTAATAAAAATCAATTTTGCCAATCAATCGGCAGAAAATTTAATTGCCCTCAGTGAAAGAATTCAAGAATCCAATTTTGAAAATGATAATTTCCATGAAAAGGAAACGTATTTATCAGAAATAAAAGAAATAAGTGATCGATTAAATTCCTTACATACAAAACTTAAAAGGCAAACTTCTGCACTAGCAGCAGAGAGAAATAATTTGATATTAGTACTTACAAAATTTGCAAATTACATAGAACAAATAGCCAACGGAGATTCTAATATTGCCTCAACATCTGGATTTACATTGTATAATCGTGTTTTTAGTCAGGAGAAACCTTCTGTAATTTTCAATTTTGAAATTATAAAAGGCGTAAAAAATAATGGAATAAGAATTCATTTTGATGCACATGGTCATAATAATAGGTACCTTATTCAGCAAACAGAAAATCCAGAATATTCAGATTCTTGGTATACTCTTAAAGTTTCTAAAAACAACATGATACGATTAGAAGGAATTTTTGATAGACCTGGGAAATACTTAAGAATTATGGTGATCAACTCTGGGGGAAAAAGTGAATGGAGTGATATTTTTGCATTATTATCACCTTCTAAAAAAGTCGCTTAATTACAAATTTGAATCTTTTTCAAGTTTTTTTCTAGCTTTAAAATAGGCTGTAATTACCGGAATAGCTGTAAGGATTACTAATCCTAAAATAATGAAATGTAAATAATTTTGTGCTTTTGGAAAAGTGGTACCAATAAAATAACCAGCATTTACCAAAATTCCAACCCATAAACCTGCACCAATTATGTTTGCTAAAAGAAATCGTTTGAAATCCATACGGCTGATTCCAGCAAAAATAGGTGCGAATGTTCTTATAATCGGAAGGAAACGAGCAATTACAAGCGTTTTGGAACCGTATTTTTCAAAAAATTGTTCGGCTGTTATTAAATGAGCTTTTCTGAAGAATATAGAATCTTTTTTGTCGTATAAGTTTTCTCCCGCCTTCATTCCGAAATAGTAACCTACAATATTTCCGATAACTGCCGTAAAAAATATAGAAGAAATAATAATGCTGAAAGGTTCTGGAAGTATTTTAGTGGCACTTAATAATCCTGCTGTAAATAAAAGAGAATCCCCTGGCAAAAAAAATCCAAAAAATAAGCCAGATTCTACAAAAACCACCAAAAGCACAAAAAGTAAACCTCCGTGCGAAATGATGTATTCAGGATTAAAAACACCCTTAATAATTTCCCAGTATTCAAGCATGCAGATTAATTTGGGTAGATTAGTTTGAAGAAAAACAATCCTTTCATATTCTCAGCAAGTATACTGGATTGGTTTAAATAATTAATAATTTTTCCAATTGAACATTTTAATTTCTGATTTTGTTCCAAAAGTATGTCATCATAATAGAGCAAAAAATCTATATTTACGGGATTACAAAATATTTTTTCGAATGAATGATTACGAAGTAGTAATAGGTTTAGAAGTCCACGCTCAACTTTCAACTTTGAGTAAAGCGTATGCGTCTGATTCTGCTGAATTTGGAGCAAGCCCAAACAACCATGTCAGTGTCATAACTTTAGGTCATCCTGGAACTTTGCCTAGAGTAAATGAAAAGGTAATAAATTATGCTATAAAAATGGGTTTGGCAACTGGATGCTCCATTCGAGAATATAATGAATATGCTAGAAAAAATTATTTCTATGCCGATTTACCGAAAGGTTATCAGATTACTCAAGATACAACGCCGATTTGTTTTGGAGGTAATATTCATATTACATTAAAAGATGGAACTAGAAAAATAATTGGAATAACTAGAATCCACATGGAGGAAGATGCAGGAAAAAGTTTGCACGATCAGGATATGTATGATTCATTAATCGACCTAAACAGGGCTGGAGTTCCATTGATCGAAATAGTTTCTGAACCAGATTTAAGAAGTTCAGAAGAGGCTTATCAATACTTAACAGAAGTAAGAAAACTATTGAGATATTTAGATATATGCGATGGAAATATGGAAGAAGGCAGTATGAGATGCGACGCAAATATTTCTGTAAGGAAAAAAGGTGAAACAAAATTGGGGAATAGATGCGAAGTAAAAAATCTAAATAGTATTCGTAATGTGCAGAGAGCAATAGATTTTGAAATGCAAAGACAAATAAAAGAGCTGGAGGCAGGTGGATTTATAGATCAAAATACGTTGAATTTTGATGCTGCCAAAGGAACTACTTCTGTCTTGCGATCTAAAGAAATGGCGAATGATTATCGATATTTTCCAGAACCAGATTTGCCGCCAGTCATAATTAGTGAAAAAATGATAGAAAGGGCAAAATCAGAAATGCCTCGTTTACCTGCAGAATTGTTAAAAATATACATCGAAAATTATGGATTATCTTCATATGACGCAGGAAATATTGCTGATCAAAAAGAATTGGCAGCATATTTTGATTCTATTATACTACATACCGAAAATTACAAAGCTGCCGCTAATTGGCTTATGGGCTCTGTAAAAAGTTATTTAAATGAAAAAGCAGTTGATATATCTTCTTTTCCATTGCAAGCAATAAAAATTGCTCAAATAATAGATCTTATTGATAGTGGAAAAATAAGCCAATCTGTTGCTAGTAAACAACTTTTCGATTTGGTTTTAGCACATCCAGAGGAAACACCTTTGATACTCGCAGAGAAGAATCAACTAATTTTAGAAAACAATACCAACGAATTACAAGAATACATAAAGGAAGTTTTTAATCGTTTTCCAGATAAATTAATAGAATATAAAGCCGGAAAAAAATCCCTTACTGGCTTGTTTATTGGAGAGGTAATGAAATTGACAAAAGGTAAAATAGATCCTAAGATTGTAAATTTAGCAGTAAATACAGAGCTTTCAAATCTTTAATTTATATTTTTTTTTATCCAAATAATAATAATAAATCGAATTCAACTATAAATAAAACATGAAAAAAATAAGTTTTTATCTTCTTTTTACTTTTCTCTATATTTCTTGTTCTCAGAGCAGCGAGATTAAAATCTCTGGAACTTTTGCCAATGCAAGTGATAAGAAAGTCTATCTTTTTTTAATTACTGATAAAGATCCAATAGTGAAAGATTCTAGTTTATTGGCATCAGATGGCACTTTTACCTTTAAAATTTCTGAAGCCGAACCTACTTTTTACAGAATTGTAACAAAGGATATGGCCGTAGATTTAGTTGCAAAAAATGGTGATCAAATAAAAATAAAGGCAGATCAATCAAAAGATAAAAAATCTTATGAAATTTCTGGTTCAGCCGATTCTGAAACGATTAGGAAAGCGAAAAATCTGGCTACTGAATATGAAAAATCTGCGATGGAATTAAATTCAATTTACCAAGAAAATATAACTGCAAAAACGGTTAATATGGATTCTGTAATTGCAATTTTAAATAGTAGAAATGATATAGCTGTTTTAAAATTGAATACTGAATTGAAAAAAATTATTGAAACAAATGTTCAGTCATATGGTGCTTTGTATGTAATTAACTTTCTCAATCTTGAACAGGAAATGGATTATTTTATAAATTTCATTGCAAAAAGCGATAAAAACTTCGGTAGCAATTTGATGTTTTTAGGAATAAAAAACAAAGTGCAAGACATGAAAAGATTGGCAATAGGACAGCCTGTGCCTGATATTAGCATGAAAACTCCTGAAGGTAAAACACTTTCATTATCCTCTTTAAAAGGTAAATATGTGATGGTAGATTTTTGGGCATCTTGGTGCGGCCCGTGCAGAAAAGAAAATCCTAATGTAGTAAAAATGTATAATACGTACCATGATAAAGGGTTTGAAATATTAGGTGTTTCCCTAGATACGAAAAAGGAGAATTGGGAAAAAGCGATTGCCGACGATAAGCTTACATGGCCACATATTTCTGAATTGGCTGGATGGCAAACATCTATTGTGAAATCTTTTAAAATCGAATCTATTCCTTCAACATTATTAATAGATAGAGAAGGAAAAATTTTAGCGAAAAATCTTAGAGGAGAAGAATTAGAAGAGTATTTAAAGAAATTATTTAATTAAAGGTTGTTTTACATCAATTTAATGTGAATAATTAACAATAGCTTAACATATAATTAACCTTCAAACCGATTATAGACTTTACTTTTATCGCAAAATTATACTAATGACAACCTTAAAACAAAAGATTCTTATTGTAGATGACGAACCTGATATTTTAGAATTGATTGAGTATAATTTGAAAAAGGAAGGATATATCGTTTATCTTGCTAGCAATGGTCAAGAGGCACTAGTTCAAGCAAAAAGATATATTCCAGACCTCATTGTAATGGACATAATGATGCCGAAAATGGATGGGATAGAAGCTTGTCGGCAAATTAGAAACATGCAAGAATTTAAAAACACTTTTATGGTCTTTCTGACTGCAAGGAGCGAAGAATATTCAGAAATTGCAGGTTTTAATGTTGGTGCTGATGATTATATTGCAAAACCAATAAAGCCTAGAGCCTTAATTTCAAGAATAAACGCAATTCTAAGAAGGAATACTTACAGTGATTCTGTAACAGAAAACAAATTGGAAATTGGTGATTTAGTGATAGATAGAGAATCCTATTTGGTTTATCAAAAAGGAGAAAAAATAATGCTTGCCAAAAAAGAATTTGAATTATTATATTTATTAGCCTCCAAGCCAGGAAAGGTTTTTACCAGAGATGTAATTCTGAAAAATATTTGGGAGGATTCTGTGGTAGTTACCAATCGTACTATTGATGTTCACATTCGTAAATTACGTGAAAAACTTGGCGAAGATTATATCACCACTGTGAAAGGTGTGGGGTATAAATTCGAAATATGACCAAAAATTTAACACCAAAAGAAATTGCCCTTTATACTGCATTGTTGGTTAGTGCCATAGTTGGCGTTATCACCTTACTTTTCAAAACAAACTGGATAGAATTTTTAGCAAGTATTGTTCTTGTTTTTGGAGCATCTTACTTTGTTTTTTTATATGCTTTAGAATTTTTTATTTACCGAAAAATAAAATTGGTATATAAAAACATACATAGTCTAAAAACTCAAAAGGCAGATGGCAATTTAAATCCAATTCTTACAAACGATCCAATTGCAAATGTAAGTAAGGAAGTAATGGATTGGGCAGATGATAAAAAAACGGAAATTGATCAATTAAAAAAGCTAGAAAAATTCAGGAAAGAATTTTTGGGTAATGTATCGCATGAGTTAAAAACACCAATTTTTAATATTCAGGGATATATTCTTACGTTATTAGATGGGGCATTGGACGATAAAGAAGTGCATGTACATTTTCTAAAGAAAGCAGCTAAAAGTATTGACCGTATTGCAACTTTGGTAGAGGATTTAGAAGCTATTACCCAATTAGAATCTGGAGAGTTGACCATGGAAATGGAAACTTTCGACATTCTCGATTTGGTTCAGGACGTTTTTGATTCATTGGAAAGTAGAGCAAATGAAAAAAAAGTTTCTTTTGATATTAAAGAAGGAACAAAATATCCTTTTATTGTAGAAGCAGATAAAGACAGAGTTCAGCAAATTTTAATTAACCTATTAACCAATTCAATAAAATATGGAAAAGTAGGAGGGAAGACAGTAATTGGGTTTTATGATATGGACGAAAATATTTTAATAGAAGTTACGGATAATGGTTTAGGAATAGAACAAGAGCATCTTTCCAGATTGTTTGAACGTTTCTATCGGGTAGATAAAAGTAGATCTAGGGAAGAAGGAGGCACGGGTTTAGGATTATCCATTGTGAAACATTTAATAGAAGCACATAAACAAACCATCAATGTAAGAAGTAGTATGGGCGTGGGAACTACTTTTGGTTTTACCCTAAAAAAAGCTTAGAAATTTTAAAAAAACACCTGTTTCGTTAAGGTTTCTAAATTTCAAATAGCACATTCTTTTTAATTTCCTTATTTTTGCCATTACAGATAATTTCGCATTCTGTTTTTGAATTAATTTTTAATGAAATTTCCTTCCCTTTCCGATTTAATACTTTTTGAAAATGAAAATTTAGTGGTGATAAATAAGCCAGCTATGCTTCCAACTTTGGAAGATCGATCTTTAGAAGGAAAAAGTTTGCAACAATTAGCAAAAGCGTGGAATGCTGAGGCTCAAATCTGCCATCGATTGGATAAAGAAACTTCTGGATGCATTATAATTGCAAAAAATCCAGAAACTTACCGATTTGTAAGCATGCAGTTTGAGCATAGAGAAGTAGATAAAACGTATCATGCAATTGCAGATGGACTTTTTGATTTTAAAGATTTAGAAATAAATTTACCAATTTTGAATTTAGGTCAAGGAAGAGTAAAAATTGACCGTAAAGAAGGTAAAAAAGCAACAACTATTATTAATTCGATTCATTTTTACAAGCATTATACACTGCTTGCTTGCAAACCTATTACTGGAAGAATGCATCAAATTAGAGTTCATCTTGCCTCGCAAAGAGCTGCAATTGTAGGAGATGATATGTACCAAGGCAAACCAGTATTTTTATCAGATTTAAAAAAGAAATTTAAATTGGGTAAAGATCAAGAAGAGCAACCCATCATGAAACGATTTGCTTTGCATGCATATCAAATTGCTTTTAAAATTACTGATAATGAATCGATTAGGGTAACTGCTCCTTATCCTAAAGATTTTGCTACGTTAATTAAGTTGTTAGAGAAGTTTGATTAAATTAAAAGTCATAATTTCTTGGAGCAATATTAAGTCTAAGACCTGCGCTAACAATCATTGATTGGGTATCTCTTACATCAATTCCACTATCTAATTTTCTGTAAACGGCATTTAAATCCAAATATAAATTGTGTTTTACTTGGTAGGAAATATTTCCAGAAATAGAATTTAAACTAGTGGCCACTCCTTGCAAAGTTTTGTTTCCGTACTCACTTTTTCTTGTAGAATAATTCAATAAAATATTACTTCCGTAATTTACTGATCCGCTATCTGCACCAAAATTTGCATGAATCAATCTTAATTGCATACTAAGTTTTTGAATAGGTTGATACCTAATAATTGCAAGAATTTCCTTAAAATTTGCGCCCAAAGGGTGTGCAAGTGATTGTGAATAATGAGAATACGATTGTCTAGTATTAAAATGTGTATATGTGTAAGGCCGGGCGGCATTATATTCTAATTGCAAATCAAGATTATTAATTGAAGCTACATCAATGTACTTTAATCCTAATTGATACCCAAACTTATTCGCCCACCAACCATCTCCTGCTACTACTTCGGAAAATTTAAATTCATCAACAAAAATTTGCCCGTAAGCAGAAAAACGATTTAAGAAATTGTATTTAAAATCGGCACCTAATGAAGCATTATGTGGGCTACCCAAATAAAATTCAACTGTTCGGTAAAATATTAAAGGATTTAAATAATTTAAATCAAAACCATTTGAATCCCCCGCAAAAACTATATTTTCAAATAATCCAATATTTAAATTTTTAGTCAAATTAACACTTAAATGGTGGAAGGCAGCATACTTTTTAGGAAAAGTTTTAGAATTTAATGCCCCATTCACATCCGTTAATTCAAAAAATAAATTAGTATAATTTAATTTCCAAACGTTAGTATTAAATTTTAAAAATAAATTATTATTACCAACATCAGACAAAATCATCGATCGAAAACCATTTCCTATAAAATTACGATCGCTACCAAATTGTACAGAAATATGCCGAATAGGACTGAATGAAATGTAGCCTCTTGCTTCACTAAAATCTATTGCAGTTCCATTTGAATATGGCTTGGTCAATCCCGAACCGGCTAATATTCTAAAATTTGAATCTAAATTATTTTGCACATAACCTGGAGCTCTTAATTGATTTTCAGTTACATAAGTATAGAAAGCTAGTTTTTTACTAATAATTCCTTCTATTTCTACCCCCCTAGTATTCGTGTAAATATTTTTATCATTGTTGTTTTCTTTTCCAATCACATTATATAATACAGGATTAAATCGTAAGCTAAAATCAGGAACATTTACTGCAAAAAAATCGGATTTGCTTTTGTATATATTTTTAAATATTGGATTTTTACTTTTTTCAAATCCATTTCCAGTATACATCCAATTGTCTCTATCAATATAGTTAATTAGTTCTTTATCAGTTTTAGACAATTCAATAGTAGTATCTAAACTTATTTGATGGCTGTAATTTTGTAAAGCTTTTCTATTAAATGGTTTAACGGTTGTAAAAACAGAATCACTCAATTTTCCAGATTTAATTTCTAAGCGATCTATAATGTGATAGGTTTCTGTTTGCATCGGCTGGTAAGTAGATTGAGCGAATACAGATAAAGAGCTTAATAAACCTATTATGATAGATGTGATTTTTTTCATTCACCAAATATAAATTTATTTGAAGAGAATTTAATATCTACAAAATTCAAAAATTATGTCTTTGTCATTTGCGAATGAAGTTTTATTTATTTTCGGAGAGTTTCACCAAAGATTTAATTATTGTCTTTTGGTTATTTCTATACGCAAAATGATACACTCTTTTAAATTAAAATCAAAATAATTTGTCTTTAAAACAGCATATTTGCAATCTTAAATCTAATTTCCCTTATGAAAAAAACTTTGACCTTATCAGGATTTGCATTTGCAGTTATAGTATTTGCCTTATCTGCAAGTTGTACAAGAATAGATGCTGGACATGAAGGAATTTTAATAAAGCAATATGGAAGCGATAAAGGAGTGCAGGATGTTTCACTTGTGACTGGAATGGTATGGTATAATCCTTGGATGGAGACAGTAGAACAATATGCTACATTCGTGCAGACAGTTGATTACGAAGCTTTTAATGTTAATGCAAAAGATGGAAGTGAGTTTTTGGTAGATCCTACATTGTCTTTTAATATAGTGAGTGGAAACTCCCCAACTATTTATAGTAAATACAGAAAAACATTAGATGAAGTAGGGAGAACGACTATTTTAAATTATGTAAAAGATGCGTTCAGGTTACAAATGAATAAATATTCTACAGATGAAATTGTAAGCAATAGAGAGAAATTTGAAAACGATGTTCAAAAAACATTGGCGGATGTTTTACAAAAAGAGGGATTTAAACTAGAGCAATTAACCAGTGGTTTAAAATATCCTCAAACTATTGTTGATGCTGTAAATAACAAAAATAAAGCTGTTCAAGAAGCAATGATGGTTGAGAATCAATTGCGTGTCGCAGAAGCTCAAGCTAAGAAATTAATAGTTCAAGCTGAGGCTGAAAAAAGAGCTAATGATTTAAAACAAAGTTCTTTAACACCTATGTTAATTCAACAAATGTTTATTGAAAAATGGGATGGTCATACACCACTTTATGGTCAAAGCCCAACATTATTTCAGAATGTAAAATAAATAATTTTGTGTAAAATAAATAGATAATGTTATTCCAATAGTATATGGTATTAGAAAAAATTAGTAAAATTTTTAATTATTTTAAAAATCCTGAATAAGAAATTGTGCAACAATAGAATATTTATAATTAATTAACTCGGAAGGATATATTTTAAATTAAATGTGAGTTTTTTATTTATTTAATAGTTGAGAAGAATGATGTATTCTCAAAATTGCAATTATTATTGTTTGATAAAAATATACAATTCTAATATTTCCTTCAATTAACTCTCTAATTTGAATATTATTAAATTCTGGAACTATCCGACCAGAATTAGGGAAATTCTCTAACTGTTCAATTCTTTCAATAATCTTATTGGTTAGTTTTTCAGCGTATTTTTTGGAGTCTCTTGATATATAGCTATAAATTATTTTTAAATCTTCAATAGCAATTTCTGTCCAAATTATTTTCACCACTTTTTTATTGAATTTTTTACATCTTCATGTTTAATAGTTTTCTTATTTTTCAAATCGACTATTCCAAGTTCAACTTTATCAATAAAAAGGAGCTTTTCTATAAATTCCTCTAATTCGAATTCTTGTGGAAAGTCATTAATTGTTTCTATTACTTTAGATTTTTTCATTTCGTTTTTTATTATTAATGTAAAAGAATGATATGATTTTAAATTATCGTTAAAATACACACAATTTAATTATTTATTACAAATCAAATTTATTATTTTATAATTTAGATTGAAAACTTTGTAATTTATATTGAAAAAAAAGCTTAATATTTTTGTTTTACTTAAATCAAGTTAATTTAGAATGTGGGTTAAAAACATGCCGTTTTTTAAAGTTAACTTGTTTTTAGAGAAGCTTTAGTTGATGAAAAAAATCTGCATTTAATTATAATGTTTTCAAATTAATTTTAAGAATTGACTTTTTTTATTGGATATATTGAATTATTTTTAATTTTATTCAATTTAAAAACTTTTTTTATAAATAGTTTTAAAATCATTTAGTTTTATTTTTTTAAAATTAAAATACGTTCAATTTCATATAAAACCATATTTTATTCTTTTAATTTATGATTTTTTAAAGAATAAATTTCTAAAAAGTTTTCTTATTCCTAAACCCCATCGATAAAAATAAAAAGGAAATATTAAAAATGTTGAACTTAAATGATAACGATTTCGCATGTAATCTTGACTTGGAAATAAATCATTACTTAAATAATTTATTTTATTTAAAATACCCTTTTGCTTTTTTAAATAAATAAGATTTGTAGGTTCATTTTGAAGATCTAAATCTTTTAATTTTTGATAATCACCATTTAAATAATTCAAAAATCTTTTTTCAGCCTTTAAGTAATATTCATCTTTTTTGAAATCTAAAAATAGTAAGTCAGGGATATCACAATTCCAATATGCTTTTGAGATAAACAAAATTGCAATTATTTCTTTTTTTGCATTGTACTTTTCAGATGATTCTAATAATAATTGCCAATCTATTTGTGATTCATGTTTTTTTATTACTTCACGAACATCACAAAAAGAAGCAATTTTTAAATGGCCATGGAATAAATGTTTGACTATATGAATGAGAGTATGTTGTAGTAAATCGGTTGGAGATAGAATAAAGATCTTGTGTTTTAAAAAATTAATTTCAATAGATCTAGAAATATAATCTTTTGAATTTATCTCAAAAGTTTGTCCACCAGAATGAATTCTATTATGAACTTCTACAAATATTTTATTTTTAGAAAAAGTATAAGGATGTGCAGTTAATAATTGTTTTGCGATGTAAGTATTTGTTTGAGGAGTATTTGATAAAACCCAACTACATTCTATCATCATTTTCCTAACAGCTTCTAAATCATGATCATTCACTAAAAAATCGATATCACTTAAATGCCTTAAACCTTGATTTTTATAAATTTTCTCAGTTAAAAAAATTCCTTTCAATGGAATTATTGAAATATTATATTTTTTAGCGTTTAATAAAATTTCGTCAAAAGCAACTAAAAATCGAATGTTTTCAGCTAATATTTTATGGTAAACTTTCCAACACTCATTTTGAATGGTAATTGGGATTGAATTTGCTATTATTTTATTTGAAAAATGTAAAGTATATAATTGAGATATATAATTATTATTTGATTGCTGAATAAAAAATTTCCAATCTGATAAAGAATTACAAAGTCTTTCAATTTCTATTATCTTTTCTGAATTAAGTTCAGATTTTGACAATAAAATCATCAATTTGCTTTCAACATTCAATTGATTAAAAGCCATATTTAATCAAAATAAAACACTTTCATTTTTTATTATAAACCCTTATTAGTAGAGTTTAAAACCCATTTCCAATCTTCTTTTTTCTTTTTTTTCCAAACAGAAACATAAGTTCCTATGGAAATAATACTATCTGGATTAGCTACTGAATTATATTCGAAACTGCCATAAGTATATCCTAAATCTCCAGATAAACTAACCTCTGCAAATAATGGTCTCCAAGTATAAATCCCATCATTTAAATTTGTTTTTGATAGTTTATCTTTTAAAGCAATAATTCCTTTTACAGGTAATGAGTTTGATAATAACCAAACAGCATTGCTATCAGCGAATTTTAGGTAGGCATCTGCTAATCCTAAATCTTTACTCATCTCAGAAAACTTAATATCTGTTTTTAATAAATTTTCTTGCTCCTTTGTTGTATTAACTCGTTGAACACATGAAATTAAATAAAAACTTAATATCAGTAATAGAATTTGTTTGAGTTTAATATTTCGTTTTAGCATATCAGTCTTTTATCTATGTTAATGATATTTCTTTTTATTAAACGAAGATGTTTAAAAATATTGATGATGCAAAGTAATAATGAAAAGTGTTTTGTTTTTAAGAATCTATAAACTAATATGCTGTATATTTCTTCAATTTGTAATTGAACTCTAAAGACATCAGTCATAAAATCTATTTTTTTATTTTAAGATAATTATAGTTAAAGTATTAAAAAAAAATTATTTCAAAATATCATAAAAACAATCCTACATTTGCAACGCTATTGGTTTTTGGAATGTAAGTTCCAAGATTAAAAGGGAATCATGTGAGATTCATGAACAGTCCCGCTGCTGTAAGCTCTATTAACATTTGTTTATTTTAAGGTCACTGTTTTTAAAAAAATGGGAAGACCAAACAAGTGGGAGTAAGTCAGAAGACCTGCCTTTTGCAACATAAAAATTCACAGCTTTCGGGGATTGAAGCTTGAAGATGCAACCTAATTTTGGTTTTATCTGCCATTGTATTTCCCTGTTTGCTGCAAAAAAAATGTTATGCGCAATTTTTGGGTTATCATTATTTTATTTACTTTTTTTAATTGCACTCAAGCATTTTGCATAGGTGATACTACGCTTTTAAAAGAAATTCAAATTACCGAATTTTTAAGAAACAAATTATTTTTCAAGAGTATTCAAAAAATAGATAGCTCAATTCTAGTATCTTATCAAAATCGATCGCTTACAGATTTATTAAATGAGCAAACTCTAGTTACAATAAAAAATTATGGAGCTGGAGGAATTGCAACAATAAGTTTAAGAGGTACAAACGCATCCCATACAAAATTGATCTGGAATGGAATTTCATTAAATTCCCCTATGTTGGGTCTTTTTGATTATTCAACCTTTCCTGTATTTTCTAATTCAAAAATATCAATAATTTCTGGAGGTCAAAGCGCAGAATTTGGGGCTGGTGCTATTGGAGGTGTTATAAATGTGGACGATGAAGCAGATTATGGATCAAGATTTAAACTTTCTTTTTCTCAGCAAATGGGATCTTTTGGTAGAAGCGGGAACAGTTTTAATTTACAATTTGGAAATAATAAATTTCAAAGCTCAACTTTTCTGAATAGACTAATTGCAAAAAATGATTTTTTGTTTGTTGATTATCAAAAGTTTAGCAGACCTAAAGTAAAATTAGAAAATGCTTCAACTATACAAGAAGGCGTAAGGCAATCTTTTGATTGGAGACCAAATAGTAAAAGAATTTTTTCATTAAATTCTTGGTTTCAATACAATAATCGAAATCTAGCTCCCCAGATTGGAAATGCCAACAATGTTTCAACTATAGTAGACAGAAGCTTTAGAAATTCATTAGAATATCGAGAAATTATCAATTCTAAAGTAAATATTCAAACGAATATTGGGTATGTAAGAGATTTTTTGTTGTTTAAAAACAGATTGAAACTTGCTGATTCTATTGCTGAGTTATTGAGTAGCCAAAGCATATCGGAAATATACACGTTAAGTTCAAAATTAAACTTTAAGCCATCTGATCAATACAATTTCCAATTTATTGCAGAAGGATTTAAAGAAAGTGCAAAAATAAAAGAATATGGTGGTTTAAAAGCGAGAAATAGATATTCTATTGCGGTAAGTGTTTCTAGATATTTTTTTAATAAAGGAATTATTAGTGCAAATGCAAGAAAAGAATTTAATGATTTGGCTTCTCCTTTTATTGGTTCAATACATTCAGAATTTAATTTGTTTGGAAAAAGAGGAATAAAGCTTTTAAATTCTGTAAGTACTAATTATGCTTTACCTACTTTAAATGATTTGTACTGGAAACCAGGTGGTAATATAAATTTAAATGCAGAAAAATCATTTAATGTAGATATCGCGTTGGAAAAGAAAATAATTTTAAACAATATTTCTATAAATAATTCAATAACAGCTTATTGGTCTAAAGTTAACGATTGGATATTATGGCAACCATCTTTGGAATATAATGGAAATTGGTCGCCACAAAATCTGAAAAGAGTAAGAACTTCTGGTATAGAAAGTACAAATGAAATTAAATGGACTCGATCAAAAGATTCGTTTTCTTTTCGTTTAAATTATTCTTATACGCAAGCAATTAATACAAAAAGTACTACAGAAAATGATCAATCTGTAGGAAAACAATTAATTTATATTCCATTAAATTCTGGTTTAGCTCAAATAAAATATCAATTAAAAACATTTCAAATTCGATATGGAACTAATTATTATGGATATCGATTCACAACATCAGACCATTCTGATTTTTTACCATCTTATGTATTAAGCCAAATTAATTTTCAAAAAAGTTTTGGTTATAAAAAATACCAAATAGAAATAGATGCAGGAATTTATAATCTATTTAATAAAACCTATCAAAACCTACCAGATCGTGCTCAACCTGGTAGAAATTTCTTAATTCAATTTAACTTAAAATACAAATAAACAACATGAAAACAAACAATTATTTTTTATTAGCGATTACAATCTTTAGTGTTTCAATTTTTAGCTCTTGCGACCCAGAGACGGAAGTTCCAATTCCAATTGATACAGGATATGAAGGAAAGGGCGTATTTATGATTTCAGAAGGCAATTTTGGAACGAGTAATTCTACCATAGATTATTTTCAAACCTCTGATAATAAGGTTATTGAAGATATATTTAACATAGCAAATACACCGTTGAAAGTTGGATCATCTTTACAATCTTTTACAACCTATAAAGGAAAGGGCTATATGGTTTTGAATGGTACTGCCGTAGTAAAAGTAGTTTCTTTGAAAGATTTTAAAATCATAGCTGAGATTACAGGTTTCTCATCTCCACGATACATTACATTAATTAATGAAGAGAAAGCCTATGTTTCTGATTGGGGAACTAATAGTATACAAGTAGTGAATTTAAAAACAAATAAAATTGAATCAAGTATTCCAACGGGTAAGGGACCAGAACAAATGTTATTGTTAGATAATGTAGTTTTAGTGGCAAATTCAGGTGGATTTATAAACGATACAAAAATCAGTATTATAAATTATACAACAAATACTGTAATTGGAAGTAAAGAATTGAGTGATAAACCAACTGCAATTCAGAAAGACGCAGATGGAAAAATTTGGGTTTTATGCTCTGGAAATGCAAATGATTTTACTACAACCGATGATGACACACAAGGAAAATTGTATAAATTAAATGGATCTAATTATGAGGTTGAAAAATCTTTTGATATTGGAATTAAATCGAATCATCCAGATCGCTTAGCAATAGATGCTACTGGAAAAACTTTATTTTACACCGGATCATACGAATTTGGTTTTGGAATTCGTAAACATAATATTTCTGCAAATGCTTTAGTTGATACTGCATTTATAAATGGCAATTTTTATTCTTTAGGTATTGATAAAAAGACTAATGTTTTGTTTGCTGGAGATGCAAAAAACTTTAGCCAAAAAGGAGAATTTAATAGATTTAATATTTCTGATGGTAAACTTATTAATAAAATTGCTTGTGGAATTTCTCCAATTGGAATTCAGATTGAGCAATAGCTTACTATTTTATTTTTGTAAAAAGTCCATTTTAGAAATAGAATGGGCTTTTTTTATTTTGAAAGTAGAAACTATTATTTAGGATATAATATTTTTATTTCTGTTTAACTATTATTTTTTAAATTATTAGTAACAATTTTTAGTTTTACTTTTTAAAAACTTAATTATTTCAAAAAATACTTTACCGTATTTAAATGAATTTAACTTTATTTTATTTTAAAATTGATAATAATGAATAATATAGTGATTTTGACAGGTGCAGGAATAAGTGCAGAAAGTGGTTTAAGAACATTCAGAGATAGTGATGGACTTTGGGAAAATCACAGTATTTATGATGTGGCTACACCAGAGGCTTGGGAAAGAAATCCAACATTAGTTCAGAAGTTTTACAATGAAAGAAGAAGAGATATTCAGAAATCTCAACCTAATAAAGCGCATATTTTATTAGCAGAAATGCAAAATAAATTCAACGTTAATATTATCACGCAAAACATTGATGATTTGCATGAACGTGCCGGTTCTAAAAATGTAATTCATTTACACGGTGTAATCACTCATTCGCAAAGCAGTAAGAACCCAGAGTTAACTTATATGATTGACTATGAGGATATAAACCAAGGAGATTTGTGTGAATTAGGCTCCCAACTTCGACCACATGTAGTCTGGTTTGGTGAAGCTGTACCTAAAATGGAAGAAGCAATTTTGCAAGCCTCATTAGCAGATATTTTTGTTGTAATCGGTACTTCTTTGGCAGTATATCCGGCTTCTTCTCTTTTGCATTTTGTAGAACCTATTCTTCCGAAATTTATTTTAGATCCGGGAAATCCACCTGTAACAGGATATAAAAATTTGAAGCATTTGAAATTTCCTGCAACTATAGGCATTGATCACCTAATGAAAGAATTAGAAAAATTCGCATAGATTAGCTGAATAGTTTGTTTGAAACCATGGATTATTTGAAAAATAAAAGGGGAATTGATTTCATTTCAAATCATGGTTTATTTTTAATCATCATATTTTTTCAATTAATTTTTTGGTTCATTGTAAGAAATGATCCTTTTTTTGGGGATGGAATATCTACTGTTTCTAGAGCAGCGGTCACTATATTTGATCAAAATTTACAAACTATATTTTATCTACCCGAGCACGATCCAGGTCATCCGACTTTGTTTCCATGGTTTTTAGCATTGATTTGGACTGTATTTGGAAAGAGTTTATGGATTAGTCATTTATTTAATTTAACCTTTGTTTTAGCCGCATTAATTGCATTAAGAAAAGTTTCTGGATTTTTTTTACCAAAACAGATTCGTGATTTGCCTCTCCTTTTAATTTCTTGTTATTCAGTTTTCTTAGCTCAATCTGCCATGATACTTACTCACATGGCATTAACAGCATTTTTTCTTTTTGCTCTTCATTCTCTATTGATAAAAAATAGAAAATGGTTCGTTTTCAATTCTTCTTTGCTTTTATTAATGCATTTAGAAGGTGTCTTTTTATTTATAATTTTATTTTTAATAGATATTGTTATTCATAAAAGAAATATTGTTAGAGAATTTAAACATTTTCTGACATTATATTTAATTCCATCAATATTTTTTGTTTTATGGTTGTTTTTTCATTTTCAAAAAACGGGCTGGTTGGTAAGTTCACCCAATTACAGTGAGCACAGAACATTATCTACTTTCGTAGAATTATTGAAAAATATCTTGTTATCAATTTGGCGTATAGCTGATTATGGATTTGTAGTTTTGTTTTTTTCTGGGTTTATTTTAATTAAAAAGAAATTTACATTCAAACCCAATACAATTTGGACAATTATTATGATATCTGGATTGTTCCTAATACTAAGTATTTCTTTGTTTTTGAGCAATTCAATAGCGCATCGTTATTTCTTACCATTGCAAGTATTAATTTGTATCGGAATTATTGATTTAATCAAAAGATGGGATCTAAAAAGAATCTATTTATTCGTTTCAGGAATCAGTTTTTTATTGCTAGCTGGAAATTTTTTAAATTATCCAGGCAAATGTATGGGAGATGCAACTCTTGCTTACCGTAGCTATTTTATTCTTCAAGAAAAAGTAATTCAAATGACAAAGGGCAATGAAGTTTATACTTTTGCACCCGTTTATAATCCTTCAAAATACGTTTATTTAGAACAAAAAGGATTAAATGTTAAACCAATAACGGATCAAAATCTAAATGATCTTTCTTACATAATGGTCAATAGTTTCGTTTGCGATGTGCCTATAAATATTAGTAATACCATAAAGAATTGGCATGGAAACTCTTTTATTTCTGGCTCTGTGTATATTTCTATTTACGCAAACCCAATTAAAGTAAATAAAGGTGCTTTTTGGGAACTTAGAAAAGCAAGTGAATTTGAACAATGGATGATTGAACAAAAAGCAAAGCTTAAATAAATTTTCATTTAAGATGAATTTAGTGTAATTGTAAATTCAATTTTGAATAGATAAACTACGTAGTTATTAATTTATCTAGCCAATATCTATCTAATAAGATTTTGAAATTTATAAAACTTCGCAAATAAAAGGCGAAGAAGATTGTTCATTTCCCATAACTATACATACAATTTCAAAAAGTCCTACAAATGCCAACAGAAAACCTTGAAAAGTAAAATTGATTTTAGAATATTTTTCTTTGACATAAGTATCACTGACTTTAGCACAAAAAGCGTTCTGAAAATTTAATTTAAGCAAAAAAATTAGAACATAAAAAAGGCGATACTAATAAAAGAATCGCCTTCTGACAAAAAGTAATTTTTTATTATCTAGATAAAACTGGGAAACTTTTTACAACCAAAGTCCAAGCATAAAAGAAAATGCTATTGAAAAAAAGATCTGCTAATAGATTATTATAACTAAAAGGTATTCCTGCTGCATAGCACATCATAAGTCCAGAAATAGTATGCGGATACATATTAGAGCCTATGAAAACTGAAAAGTTGGTAATTAGAAAAAACAAAACCGAACCTAAAATTGAAGTTGCTAAAACCGGAAGAATCGTTTTTTTACTCTGGATTAAAATCCCTAACAAAACGATAATAGCAAAACTGATGTAAACATACGAATCAAATCCTCTTCCAATAATTAGATCAGTAATGGCCAAAGATGAAATGGGGATCAAAAATGATAGTCGTTTATCTTGAAGATTCATTCCAGCAAAAAGTGCAATAGCACCGATTGCTGTAAAATTTGGAGGGTGGGGGAGAAGCCTAGAAAAAGCTCCAACCAAAATTAAGCTTGCAATTGTAAGTATAGTTAGGTTGTTTTGATTTTTATTCATGTGGCAAAAATAAACAATATTATAGCATCTGAAAGAAATCGTAATTCTTTATTCTATCATTTTTTAAAACCAATATTTTTGTAGTCTTAAAATTAGAAATTAGAAAGAAATTTAAGAAAATTGATCGCCAAATAATATTCTGTTTAACAAATAACTACTTATAAATCAAATTGTAATAATAATTATCTAAATACGATTATAGCTTGAACGTTGAATCTTCAAAAAATTCAACGATTCACAAGAAATATGAAAATGTTAAAAAATTGAATTGTTTTTTTTAAGAATTTAAAATTCTTCTGATGCTTGATGCAAATCTTTTCGCATTATTTGAAAGGTAGCCATACAAGAGTTCAAAAAATTTTCTGTCAATATTTCTTGCACTGCTTTCAAATTCGGAACATCCATTTCCGATACTTTATAAATTTGTTCCAAGTTTCCCTGTTCCAATCTAATAATGAATTTCTGGTTCATTGCCATAATTGTGATTTTGAAATCTGGATGCGTAATATCTGCTATGACTCTCATTTTATAGTTTTAAATTTTATAAAATCTCTATTGAATTATTGAAATTGTTCAAAGCCTGTTTTCCATTTATCGTTCCACTTTGATGCAGAATATTGAACCGCATAAACAATTCCTCTGAATACCAATCTTCTTTCCGTGTTCTATCTATTACTTCGCGGTGTTCTTTGGATTTGTAGGCAAAGGTTTTTGCATCTTCCAATGATTCCCAAATAGAAATGGTGGCTTGGCGTAAATAAGGAACCTCTCCAACTCCAATGGAAAATAGATAACCTTTGGATGTATTCATCAATTTTTCAACATCGGGAACTGCATCCCAAAATGATTTTGCCTTTTTCCATCGAATACTTGCACGGGTTAAAATGGCAATCTTTGTTTTAGATTCCTGATTTTTGTCTACTTCATTTTTTGTCGTGAAAGGATTTTTTCCATCCCATAATCCATGACCAGCAATGGGATCTAGAATTAAAACTAAAGTTTCTTGAGCAAAAATTTTGTTGAACTGAAACACAAAACCGCTTGATAAATAGTTTTTTAAGGATTTTTCATTTTTCCAAACAGTTAAAATTGACCATTGTTGCCAATCCGGATCTTTGGAAAAAGTTCCTCCTTTACCACTTCCCATTAATTTCCAAAAGGAAATTCCATCATTTAAACTTAATGGCAATCGGTGAATCGCCATAGATATAAATGCAAAAGGAATGTATTGTTTTGGAAAGCGGATTATTTGTAGGCAAACCATTTCTTTACTTTAAAGATTGTTAATCAACTCACTTAGAAAATTAAGATTAATTTATTCTCAAACCTCTAAGAAATTCTGAAATATGCATTCTTTTTTTTCCTTCAATTTGTAATTCATTCACTAAAATATAACCACCTGAACAAGCAAACCTTAATTCATTAGCTCCATCAGATTCGTATGTTCCGTATTCGCTTTCATGATTTTCTTTAATAAATTCAGCATTATAAATTTTTAATTTGGAATTTCTCAAATTGGTAAAAGCTCCCGGATAAGGACTCAAGCCACGAATAAAATTATGAATTTCCTCCCCTGGCGTTTCCCAATCTATCTCACAATCTTCTTTAAATATTTTTGGTGCAGAAAGCAAACTTCCCGCAAAACTTTGAGCTTCAGATTTCAAGGTTTTATCTTCCAATCCTTTCAAGGTTTTGACTAACAATTTGGCCCCTAAAACCATAAGTTTATCGTGGATTTCGCCAGCATTTTCATTTCTCTTAATTGGTAATTTATCTTGAAGTAAAATAGGTCCAGTATCAATGTCCTTGGTGATAAAAAATGTAGTGACACCCGTTTCAGTTTCACCATTCATAATTGCATGATTGATAGGTGCTGCACCTCTGTATTGTGGCAAGAGTGATCCATGAACATTTATAGTACCTAAGTTTGGGATTTTCCAAACATTTTCTGGCAACATTCTGAAAGCCACTACCACAAACAAGTCTGCTTTTAAACTTTTTAATTTTGCAATAAAAACTTCATCTTTCAATTTTTCTGGTTGTAGAAGATTGAGATTATTTTCAATAGCATATTCTTTTACTGCCGAATTACTCAGTTTTTGACCTCTTCCAGCTGGTTTATCTGGAACTGTAATTACAGCTAGCACTTCATGTCCATCATTTAATACAGCTTTTAGAGATTCTACAGCAAAGGCTGGAGTTCCCATAAATACAATTTTCATAAATTTGAATTGCTAAAGATTTTAGAGAAAAATGATTTGGAGGTTTTTTTGTTTGATTTTACAATCAAATCCTTTTCAGATGATAGGGTTTCTCTAGGTAAATATAGTAAGTATTTTTCTCTGATTGCAGAAAAACGTTCTAAGCCAAAAGCCCAGCTTTTCTTAATTTCTTCTATTGGTGTTCCTTTTATTATTTGAATTCTTAATTGAGAATTTCCAGCAAGTTTCTCAAAATAATTATTAAAGAATTTTTCATTGTTTGGGTAAATAGAATAGTAATAAAGAAGCCAACGCAAATCTAATCCTGATTTTACGGCTCCGGTGTTTTTTTCTTCTATCCTTAAATCTGTACCATAACAAAGCTTGTTTTCATAAGGTGGATTCTTACTCATTCCTACAATACTTATCGGAGTAAATTCAAAATCTTTTGATTTTAAATCTGGATGGCCGATCACCTGAAAAGGAAAATAAGTACCTCTTCCCACGCTGATTGTTGTACCTTCAAAAAGACATAAAGAAGCATATAATTTGATTGCTAATTGATTTGGTAAATTTGGAGAAGGAGGAACCGGAAGTACATATTCCTTTGATCGCGAAGTAAGATTTTTGAGTTTTATAATTTTTAATTTACACTTTAAACTATCCGATAACCAGTATTCTCCATTTATCATTTTTGCATATTCTCCAATACTCATACCGTACAAAATGGGAACAGGATGCATACCTACAAAAGATTTAAATTCAGGTTCCATAATTGGACCATCTACAAATGCCATGTTTGGATTGGGGCGATCAAGCAACATAAGTTCAATTTTATTTTCTGCACAAGCTTCCATCACATAATGTAAAGTTGAAATATAGGTGTAGAAGCGAGCACCCACATCTTGAATATCAAAAATTAAAATATCGGTTTCCGAAAGATCTTGATTTGTTGGTTTCTTTTTAGATCCGTACAAAGAAATCAAAGGAAGACCCGTTTTTTTGTCTTTTGTATTATCAAAAAATTCACCAGCATCTACATCACCTCGAAATCCATGTTCTGGCGAAAAAATATTAATAATTGTAATTCCGGAATTTAAAAGAGTGTCCACCAAATGAGATTTTCCAACCAAGGAAGTTTGATTGACTACTAGAGAAACCCGTTTGTTTTTTAAATAGGGAAAGTACTTTTCTGTTTGCTCTGCACCAGGAATAATAGGTAGATTATGATCTTTAATTGCAAATAAATTTGTTGATTGTAAAACTAGAAGAAAAATTAAACCAATTAAAAACCGCCAATGTTTCTGCACTCTAAGTAGAAATACTACTTTTGATTTTTGCCAAAATCTCATCTTGCAAGTAAAATAAAAATATTGAATTTCGAACGTTTTATAGCCAAAAGGATTGTCAACTCTTCCGAAAGAACTTTTTCTAAATTAATTGTAGGAATTGCCATTACTGGAATTATGCTTGGTCTGGCGGTCATGATTATTTCCTTTGCTATCATTACTGGTTTTAAAAAAGAGATTGAACAAAAGGTTACTGGTTTTGCAGGAGTTGCACAAATAACTGCTTACGATCTAAATTCATCCTACGAAAGTACACCCATAAATCGGAAACAAGGCTTTTTAAATTCTTTAGCGAAATTTAAATCCATAGAAAAGGTGAATCCTTATGCTTATAAAGCTGGAATTATTAGTTCAAACGGCGATATAGAAGGTGTTGTTCTTAAGGGTGTAGATTTTGATTTTGATTGGAGTTTTTTCAAAAATAAAATCATAAATGGTAAACTTCCGGTGTATCAAGATTCCATTTCGAGTAATCAAGTTTTGATTTCTGCTTTCACAGCTAATCGTTTATCGCTTAAAACTGGAGATTCTTTCACCATGTTTTTCGTTCAAGAACCTATCAGGAAAAGAAAATTTACTATTTCGGGTATCTATTCTATCGGAATGGAAGATTTAGATAAAGTATTTGTAATCTCAGATATTAAACAGATTCAAAAATTGAATGATTGGCAGCCAGACCAGATTGGAGGGTTTGAAATAGTTGCTAATTCTAATGCTAACATTTTGGAAATTTCAGATTTGGTTCGGTCAGAAGTTGGGCCAGAGTTAAATTCAATTTCTATTCTGGAAAGGTATCCTCAATTATTCGAATGGCTAAATTTATTAGATGTAAATGCAGATGTAATTTTAGTTTTAATGTTGCTTGTAGCTGGAATAAACATGATTTCTGCATTACTAATCATGATTTTGGAACGTACCAATATGATCGGTATTCTAAAAGCTCTAGGTGCTGGAAATGTGAGTATTCGTAAAATTTTTATTTATAATGCCATTTATCTTATTGGCTATGGAATGATTTTAGGAAATATTTTGGGTTTGGGAATATGTTTTTTGCAACAGCAATTTCAGTTTTTAAAACTCGATCAGCAGTCTTATTATTTAAGTTCCGTACCAATAGATTTAGACTTTAAAACAGTTTTGTTTTTAAATTTAGGCACATTATTAGTTTCACTTATAATGTTAATAATTCCATCATCCTTAGTAAGTTCTATTACTCCAGTTAAAGCTATTCGGTTTAAATAATTTCCTAAGCGGGAATTAAAAAACCTAATTTTTCACAAAATCATAACTTAAATAATCGATATAATCATTCACTTTTATTTTCACAGAAGTTATCATACCATCTTTTGTATTAAAATCTATCACTTGAATTCCCCAAACAGGATCGGAATAGTTGCACAAGAATTTATTTTCGCCCAAAGGAGATAAATAACCAATGATTTGTGGATGGTGCTCAAAATTTATCTTTAATAACTGATTTTGATTTTTTGACTTTTTATCGGTTTCGCTAATGACAATATTTCCATAAAAATCATTGTTGTATGATCCAACATAATTTCTATTTTCGAAACTCGCTTTCGGTTTAGTATCGGCTTGTTTTTTTAATTTATTCAAATCATTTTGATCTGCAATAAGCCCGCTTTTACTTCTTGCCAAATTTAAATTACTGTAATTTCTGTAGGGAGCATTTACATAAATATCTACAATTTGCTGTTTCAAAGAAGTAAACAAATCATTGACATCGGTATTGGTAAGTACTACTATTCCTAATTTTAATTCTGGAATAAAACAAGTGACGGTTACAAATCCATTGGCGCCTCCAGTATGTTCAATTATTTTTTTACCATAGTAATCTCCTAAAAACCAACCCAGTCCATAAGTGCTAAAATGTTTCTGTGGAAATGTTTTTGAATTTACATCATTGACTATCGTTTGCGAAGTTCGAGTTTGAGCTAAAGCTGAATAAGGAATTACTTGCTTTCCTTTAAATTTTCCAGAATCTAATTGCATAATCAACCAATTAGATAAGTCATTCACACAAGAATTTATGGAAGCAGCTGGTCCAATATTATCCATATTGTTATAAGGTAATTCTATAAGTTTTTGATCTAAAATAGTGTAGGGTTTGCACGCATTTGGATCTTCTAAAATTCCAGAAAAATAGGTGGTTGTTCTGTTCATTTCTAATGGTTTTAAAAATCTTTTCAAAACAAAATCATTCCAGCTAGTATCTGTAGCAGCCAAAATAACCTCACCTGCTGTTAAATAAGCAGAATTGCAATACCCGAATTTATAACGGAATGGTTGTGTTGCATCTGTTAAAGCCATTTTTTCAATAATTTCTTTTCTGCTTAAATTAGATGCCCAATTTAAAAAATCACCTTGAAAAGTTTGAAAACCAATACGATGAGTGAGCAAATCACGGATAGTAACATTTGCATTCGCCAGTGGGTCTTTCAATTTGAAATAAGGGATGTATTTAATTACTTTATCATCTAAAGAAATTCTTTTTTCAGATTCAAGTATTGCTAATGCAGTTCCTGTAAAGGCTTTACTGTTAGATGCAATTTGAAAAAGTGTGTTTCCATCCACTTTTTCTTTGGTAGTAATAGAGCGAACACCATAGCCTTTACTCACAACTATTTTTCCATCTTTTACAATTGCAATGGCAAGTCCAGGAACATTCCAATCTTGCAAAGCTTTATTGATATAATTATCTAAACTGTCTTCAATAAATCTATTTTGAGAATAGCTTACTGAACAAAAAATAAATAAAAGTAAAGAGAGTAAAATGATTTTTTTCTTCATATGTATAAAAAAAGCTTCAATTTCATAAAGCTTTTGAATTAAATTTAATGTAAGATTTATTTGAATAATTTTCCGAGAATACTTCCTATTCCATCTAATTCATTTTGGTCTTTATTCTCGGTGGTATTATCAGTGGAGTTTCCAGAAATCATGTATCCAATAGTAGATAAGTCAAAACCCCCAGCTTTTCCTCCAGTTAAAGAGTTTATGATTTCTCCTAGATTGAAGCTAGAATCGTTGGGATCGTTGGTTTTATTCACAAAACTATTCATCACCTTTGGAAGAATTCCTGAAACTACAGACATAGCGGCTTCATTGGATATTCCTAATTTTTGCATTAATTTTCCAGCAACACCAGAGGTTAAATTATTCATTATCGGATTTCCGGAAGTGCCTAAATTGCCACCAGAATTAAACATTTGCAATACGTCTTGAAGGTTTCCACCATTAACTTGTTGTTTTAATCCTTCAAAAAGAGAATTTGCAGTTTCATTTACTGCCATTTCATTTTTTTCATTTGGAATTTCTATATTGTTAATAATATCATCATTTGCATTATCTTTCACCAGTTGTAAAAAATTTTCAAGCATGATTTTTATGTTTTAAAGGTTTATTATTTTTTAATAAACTTAATCATAATTTAAAATAGTCTACGATTTTTGCAATTTATTTTTTTATTAATGAAAAAAGTCTGCCTTTACATCTTTATGTTTATTTGCATAGCTAATAGCTTATATGCAGATGCAAAGCCTGGTAGACGAAAAATGATAAAAATTCTCAATCGAGAAATTCAAATTATAGATTCTGTTATTGCAAAATTTAAAAGAGAACAGGCAAAATCAATTTTTAACTTAAAAGAAAAACGAGCTATACTTAATAAAGAAGATTCAATAAAAAACTATCAAGATTCTATTTTTAAAAATAGAAATTCCTTAGATTCGGGTAGTAGAATGGAGAAAACAGTATTAAGTTTTGAAGAAAGAATGAAATTAGATTCTGTAAAGTATGCCGAAAGTAAAACGATAAAACCAGATAACCAATTACGAACAGACGTTTTGCAATTGGAAAATAAACAAATGAGGGAAGAGTTTACTTTGATAAAATTAGACTTCGAGCGTCTTAAATTATTAAATGAATTGGATAAATTGCTGAATAAAAGGAAGAGAAAGAGGCAATGATTTTGTTAGGTTAATTAATTTTTTAATAATTATTTAAATAATAAAGATTTAAAAATTAGCTTTCTATTTAAAAAATGCTGGACAATAGGTTATGCCTAACATCATGTAGTTTGGTCTGAATGGTTTAGAATTTTCTACTAATGCTATATTAGGAAGAACGTTTTTATCAATAGTCTGATAAGAAAAATATGCTTTGGTTTGATAAACATATTCCAACTTGAATTTTAATAGACCAAATTTCTCTATCTTATTTTCTATTCCAAAACCAGCCGATCTAAAAGAATTAATTTGTTCTGGATTCACAATTTTTAAACTATAAAAGCTATTTATATTCTCACTTATTGTTTTGGATATTTTGAAATTTATCTAAAGTTTGAATTCTGCAACAATTGCTATATAAAACATCTGTTTTATAATTTTTTTAAAAATAAAGAAAACAACATTTAGAATTAAACTAACCGATTTTCAATATAACTTAAGGATAAAGCTTGTAAAAATTAATTTAAAAGTTCTAGATTAGAATTATTTCAATCAACATTTCCAATAATTTCCAACCATCTATCTTTTGCCTCTCTATAAGTAGATTGCCCAATATGATTAAAATCTGCTTCTCCGCGAATCAATTGGTTCGGAATACAAGTTTGTGTCGAATTAGTAACTATAAAATGATTGGTCATTTCTATAATTAATTCC
>JBBQYA010000012.1:0-45172 GCA_038209155.1 Sphingobacteriales bacterium
ACCTTGAGCTTCTTGAACATCGCGCGGCCGAGCGGATTCTTCGGCAGCATGCCCTTGACCGCGATTTCGATCACGCGCTCGGGGTGCGATGCCAGCAGGTCGCGCAGGCTGGTGGTCTTGAGGTTGCCGATGTACCCGGTGGTGCGGTGGTCTTTGAATTATATAATCTGACTGCGAACTTTTCTTTAGCGCATCTTCTGCATCTAATTTTTCTTGAGCTAATCTTCGAGCATCGTCCTGTTTTTTTCTTTCTAATTCTAAACTAGCTAATTCAATTTCTTTCTTCTCCTTATTTGCTTGATCAATTGCAGCTTGTTGGTCTGATACTCGTTTGGCTTCTGCCAATTTAATCTTTTCAGCTTCCTCAGCCTTCCTTACATTTTCCTTTTCAATTGCTGCCAATCTATCTGCATCCACTTTCGCTTTTGCTTCTGCTGCCAATCGATCAGATTCTGCTTTTGCATTTTTATCTTTCTCGATAGCTGCCAATCGATCTGCATCCACTTTTGCTTTTGCTTCTGCCGCCAATCGATCAGATTCTGCTTTTGCATTTTTATCTTTCTCGATAGCTGCCAATCGGTCTGCATCCGCTTTTGCTTTTGCTTCTGCCGCCAATCGATCAGATTCTGCTTTTGCATTTTTATCTTTCTCGATAGCTGCCAATCTATCTGCATCCACTTTTGCTTTTGCTTCTGCCGCCAATCGATCAGATTCTGCTTTTGCAATTTTATCTTTCTCGATAGCTGCCAATCTATCTGCTTCCACTTTTGCTTTTGCTTCTGCTGCTAATCGATCAGATTCTGCTTTTGCAATTTTATCTTTCTCGATAGCTGCCAATCTATCTGCTTCCACTTTCGCTTTTGCTTCTGCTGCTAATCTATCAGATTCTGCTTTTGCATTTTTATCTTTATCGATAGCTGCCAATCTATCTGCTTCCACTTTTGCTTTTGCTTCTGCTGCTAATCGATCAGATTCTGCTTTTGCATTTTTATCTTTCTCAATGGCTGCCAATCTATCTGCTTCCACTTTTGCTTTTGCTTCTGCTGCCAGTCGATCAGATTCTGCTTTTGCATTTTTATCTTTCTCAATAGCTGCCAATCGGTCTGCATCCACTTTTGCTTTTGCTTCTGCTGCCAATCGATCAGATTCTGCTTTTGCATTTTTATCTTTCTCGATAGCTGCCAATCTATCTGCTTCCATTTTTGCTTTTGCTTCTGCCGCTAATCGATCAGATTCTGCTTTTGCATTTTTATCTTTTTCAATGGCTGCCAATCGTTCTGCTTCCACTTTTGCTTTTGCTTCTGCTGCTAATCGATCAGATTCTGCTTTTGCATTTTTATCCTTCTCAATGGCTGCCAATCTATCTGCTTCTGCTTTTGCTTTTGCTTCCGCTGCTAATCGATCAGATTCTGCTTTTGCATTTTTATCAGCATCTATTTTAGCCAATCGATCTGTTTCCAATTTCGCTTTTGTTTCCGCTGCGAGTCGATCTTGAACAGCTTTTGCATTTTTATCAGCATCTATTTTAGCCAATCGATCTGTTTCTACTTTCGCTTTTGCTTCTGTTGCTAATCGGTCTTGAACAGCTTTTGCCGCTTTTGCAGCATCTAATTTTGCCAATCTTTCAGCTTCTGCTTTTGCCTTAGCATCAGATGCTATTACCAAAGATCCTCCTCCACTTTGAGAGTCAAATGCCAATTTCGCTTTTTCTCTTTTAGCTTCTAATGAGGCTTCCGTTGAATTAAAATTCTCTGTATTTTTTGCTAATTTTTCTTCGCTTTCTATCGTTTCTTCCGATCGTAATCTTTTTAATTCATCAAAAATTTCTTTCTCAGCCTCCTTATTTCTGTTACTTAATTCAGTATCAAAATCAAGACTAGATTCTCTTTTATCAAAAAATATTTCTGCAATTGGATCTTTAAACATGGAAGTATTTAATCCATTTACATATTTAAAAATAACAATATTGAAAATAAAATCGCGGTATGGACCTGATTCTCCTTCAGTATTTGTAATAAATGATATTTTTTTACTTACAAAACCTGGTTTAGAAACTTCAATTAGATATTTAGCATCAGGATCTAAAGAGAAAAAAAACCTTCCATTACCTGCGGTATAAGTTCCTGAAACATAAGCCGAGTTTTTAAAAACGGTAATGGATGCTCCACTTAGATTTTTATCTCCTTCTCTTACCACTCCATCGATCTCGAATTTGAATGGTTGAGCAATACTTTGTAAACAAATAAGTATTAATAATAAAGGCAGAAATAGGCTTTTCATTAATTTCTTTTGAACTTTTGTAAAATAAATCATATAAAAAATAAAAATTAAACGAAAAATATTGGAACAGCGTGTACGCTATAGTTGCTTAATTGTTCAAAAGCAAAAATCGAATTTATATTTTAAAATCTTTTATTAATTATCAAAAATTAAACTTTTAATAGATTTACGTTTTTGAATTTCATCAATAATTAAATCTGCGTGCTCTCTAGAGTTTTCTATAAACCACTCACGCGTGTTCATTCCTCCGCAAATAACGCCTGCCAAAAAAATATTAGAAACAGAAGATTCCATTGTATCTGAATGATAAATAGGTTTAAAAGGATATTCTAATTCCAGCTCTATTCCGACACTTTTCAAAAACTGAGTGTCTGGTTTATAACCTGTCATGCTAAGTACAAAATCATTTTCAATATCTAATAACCCATCTGGAGTAGTAATTTTTACGCTTTTTTCTGCAATGAATTCTATTTTAGAATTAAAATAGGCTTTGATAGAACCTTCTTTACATCTATTTTCAATATCTGGTTTTGCCCAATATTTTACTCTATCTGTAAATTTACTGTCTTTAATTACCATCGTAACTTCTGCACCTTTTCTAAAGCATTCCAAAGCTGCATCAACTGCAGAATTATTTGAACCAACCACCAAAACTTTTTGGAATGCGTAATAATGTGGATCAAAAAAATAATGTTTGACTTTTTCTAATTCTTCTCCAACCACATTTAACATCACAGGTTTATCATAAAATCCAGTGGAAATAATAATATTTTTTGCTTCGTATTTTCCTTTTGTAGTCTGAACGATAAAGTTATTTTCTACTTTTTCTATACTCAAAACTTCTTCAAATAATTTTAAAGATCCATTTATTAATTGTGCAACACGACGATAATATTCTAATGCTTCACTCCTATTTGGTTTACTTGAAATGGAAACAAAAGGTATTTCTCCGATTTCTAACTTTTCAGAAGTTGAAAAGAAAGTCATATTTAACGGATAATTATATATTGAATTCGTTATACAACCTTTATCAATAATAACAAATTGAAATTGCTTTTTTTTTGCAGCCAATCCACAAGCTAAACCAATTGGACCTGCACCTATAATTAAAATATCAATCATATTTCTGAGATTTTAAAGGAAACACAAATGAATCAAATTGGTTCTGACAGGCAATTATTTATAAAATATATAGGCTGATCGTGTAAATGCACTACTTTTGTCCGATTTTAAAATATGATTAAGAACAAAAGAACTGCCGCTATCGGATTTATATTCGTAACCTTATTGATAGATATTACTGGAATTGGAATCATAATTCCGGTTCTTCCAAAACTTTTAGAAAATTTGTTACATAACAATTCTATCAGTGAAATATCACAATATGGTGGCTGGTTGATGTTTTCTTACGCGATTATGCAATTTCTTTTTGCTCCAATAATAGGTTCATTAAGTGATTTTTACGGAAGAAGACCCATTTTATTATTTTCTTTATTTGGGTTCGGCATCGATTATATATTTATGGCTTTTGCACCAAGTATAATTTGGCTCTTTATCGGAAGAATTATAGCAGGTATTTTAGGAGGAAGTTTGACTACAGCTACTGCCTACATTGCAGACATAAGTACAGAAAAAACGCGAGCACAAAATTTTGGATTAATCGGTGCCGCATTCGGAATTGGATTTATTTTAGGTCCTGTAATTGGAGGATTATTAGGAAGTATTAATCCTAAATACCCGTTTTTGTTTGCTGCATTTTTGGCTTTTATTAATTGTATTTATGGATATTTTATTTTACCAGAATCACTATCAATTAAAAATCGAAGAGTTTTTGATTGGAAACGTGCCAATCCAATAGGAGTATTATTGCAATTAAAAAAATATCCGATAATATCTGGCTTTATTGTTTCTCTAATGTTAATTTACATTGCTGGACAAGCCACTCAAAGTGTTTGGACTTATTACACAATTGAGCGATTTAATTGGAATGAAAACTGGATTGGTTATTCATTAGGATTTGTAGGGCTTACAGTTGCTATAGTTCAAGGGGGATTAATCCGAATAATTGTCCCGAAACTTGGTCAAAAAAATTCAATTTATATTGGTTTAAGTTTATATGCAATTGGTTTTTTCTTATTTGCATTCGCTAATAAAGGTTGGATGATGTTTGCATTTATGATTCCGTATGCTTTTGGTGGAATTGCGGTTCCTACCATGCAAGCATTAATGAGTTCGCAAGTTCCTGCCAATGAGCAAGGAGAATTACAGGGTGGCTTAACCAGTATGATCAGTATTACAAGCATCATTGGTCCATTAATTATGACAAACCTTTTTGCTTATTTTACCACGAAATCTAATGGAATATATTTACCGGGAGCACCTTTTTTGTTAGGTTCTGTTCTGAGTATTGCAAGTGTTTTTTTTATTAGAAAAACATTGAAAGAGCATTTATAAAATATTATGATTAAATAAAAATCGAAAAGAATTACTTTCTGTAATTAAAGGTTTTTTTAAAATTAATATTCTTAAATAAAATTTATATTGTTTATGATAGTTAGAAATACAATTAAAAAAAATCTTACAACAACAACCAAGATCCTATTCCCAAAAGCAAGGTAAATCCTAAAGTATCTGTGCAGGTGGTAATAAAAATAGAAGACGCAACAGCTGGATCAAAACCGAGTTTTTCTAATATAATAGGGACTGAAACACCAGCTATTCCGGCAATAATCAAATTACCTGACATCGCCAGAAAAACGACAAAGCCAAGCATCCAAGTTTGATTAAAAATTATTGCAACAATACAAGCAATGAAACCTACAATCACTCCATTAAATAGTCCGACTAAAAATTCTTTTAATACCGTTTTAAAAATAGCAGAATCAGGTAGAGAGGAAAGTGATATCCTACGAACTGTTACTGCAAGTGCTTGTGTACCAGCATTTCCGCCCATGCCAGCAATTATTGGCATAAATACGGCAAGGATGGTTAAACTTTTAATTGTAGACGAAAAAGCAAGTACAACTAAGCCAGCCAAAAATGCTGTTCCAAGATTTACAATCAACCAAGGCAATCTACTTTTTACTGCTTTTTTCCAGTTTCCTGTTAATTCTTCATCGTCTGAAACTCCCGCTATTTTCAAAATATCTTCGGTGGTTTCTTCCTCCATTACATCAATAATATCATCGAAAGTAACTTTTCCTAATAAAATGTGATTGCTATCTACAACTGGAATTCCAGGCAAATTGTATTGAGATAATAATGCGGCTACTTCTTCTTGATCTGTTTCTGGCAAAACAAAAATTAAATCCGTTTGCATTAAATTCTCCAACACAGAATTTTGCTTGGCTTTAATAATGTTTTTTAAAGATATAGATCCTAATAATCTATTTACATTATCGACCACATAAATAGTGTAGAATTCCTCCATCTCTTCTGACTGACGAATTATTTCTTCAATTGCATCTTTTTTGGTAAGACTATAATGCAATCTTATCATTTGGCTATTCATGATTCCACCTGCACTATCAGCCGCATAACTTAGTAATTGCCTTATACTTGATGCATCTTCAGGAGAAATTCCTTTTAGAATTTTCTCTCTTCTTTCTATAGATAATTGTGAAATTAGGTCAGTTGCATCATCAGCATCCAACTCTTCCACAATATTACTGACCAATTTATCATCCAAATTTTCAAATAATCTTTCTGGATGAGATTCAGCTTCCATTTCTGCAATCACCTCAGAAGCTATTTCAACAGGCAAAATATTGATGATTTGCTCTCGAGCAGATTGAGAAAGCTGCTCTAAAATAATTGCTAATTCGGATGCATGGTATTTAGCAAGCAAATTTTTGAGATTCTCAGAATCTCCTTTTAATGCTGCCTTAACTTTCTTTATATCTTGAACCATGATGCTGCGAAGATACAAACCTAAAATTTAGATAGAATAAGATAATGTTTTTAATAAAATATTGATTAAAAAGTGCACCTGAATCAATATTAAATTATGCGATAAAATAATTGACTTATTTATTTCCTTTTTAAAAAGCCAAATTTCTTTTTAAGTTAAAATTTAGTTTTTATATTTAATTTCTTTTTATTTCTAATCTCTATTTAATAAAGAATTGATGGAATTATTTCTTTTAATTTTTTTAATAATTTATCTGTTTTTAAACAGATAGCAGTAAATTATTCTAAAAATTTATTTTTGATTAAAATTAAACATTCAAATATTTTTCAATAATTTCTTTTGATTTACCAGTTGTATAATTATTCTCAATATCAGGTAAAATTAATAATTGCTGAAATAATTTATCTTGATTTTTACCTACTTCTAAAGCTTCTTTGTAGGGTACGTTAGAGAAACTCACCATAGAATATTTAGGCAAATAATGCTCTGGATAAGTCTCAGCAATCCATTTTTCAATTTTCTTTCTTAATAAAAAGACTGGGTCTGAAACTTTGTCTCGCATTTCTATGAAATTCTCATATGCCATTTCAGCGATAGCATCTGCATCAGGAATTCTTTGCTTGCTAAACTCTGATATTAATTCAGAAATATCAACATCGGAATTTTCTAATAAATTATTTAACAGAGTACAATCTTCAAAACCAGAATTCATACCTTGACCAAAAAATGGAACTATTGCATGAGCAGAATCGCCTAACAAACAAACTTTATCTTTATAATTCCAAGGACTAGTATGGATAGTAATTAAAGATGAAACTGGGTTATTTTCTGTTTGCTCAGCTAAATTTGGAATTAAATTATAAGCAGATGGAAAAGAATTTTTAACAAATTTATCCCATTCTTCTGTAGTTTTTAAATTCTCAAATGAATTTTCTCCTTTATACGGAATAAAAAGAGTGCAAGTAAAACTATTATCTGTGTTAGGTAATGCAATCATCATGTAACTATTTCTCGGCCAAATATGGAGTGCATTTAATTCCAATTGTGCGCTTCCATCCTTAGCAGCCGGAATGGATAATTCTTTATAACCATGTTCTAAATAACTTTGGGAATAATTGAATAAATCAGTTTTTTGAATGGCTCCTCTTATTACAGAAAAAGCTCCATCAGTTCCAAAAAGTAAATCAGCTTCAACTCTATTTTTTTGATTAGTAACTATATTTTCTACTTCTAAAGTCGCGTTATTTAAATCTACATCTGTGCACTTTTGATTAAAATGGAAAGTAACATTTGGCTCATTTGCAGCTATTTCCAAAAGTTTTTTGTTTAGTCCATTTCTAGATACAGAAAAAATAGCCTCTCCATCTTTTCCGTAATCTTGATAAACTTTTTCTCCATTAGATAAGTGAATCATTCTGCCGGTCATTGCTATTCCAACTTTTCTGATTTCATCTTCTAGTCCAACTTTTTTTAAGGCCGTCCATCCTCTCTCACTCATTGCTAAATTTATAGATCTGCCAGGTGGAATTATTGCAGTTCTTAAATCTGGTCTACGTTCAAATACCTGTACTTGATAACCTTTTCTTGCTAAAAAAATTGAAAGTAAAGAACCTACTAATCCTGCGCCTGCAATTGTTATATTTTTTGTACTCATTTAATTATTTCTTTTAAAATTTCAACAAATAGATAAACCTCTTCAAATGTGTTATACATAGGAATAGTGGCTATCCTAATTACATCTGGTTCTCTCCAATCACAAATAACACCTCTTTCGGACAATGCTTTAAAAATCATTTTTCCATTCTTTTTAGCAACTATTGACAATTGTGATCCTCTTTCAGAACTATTTCTAGGACTTATTATTTCAAATACAATTTCTCCTCGATCATTGTTTAATTCATCAATCAAAAAAATACAAAATTCTGTTAAAGCGATACTCTTAACTCTTAATTTTTCAATTCCTGCTTCCTGAAATAATGATAATGCTGCTTTATGTGCGGCCATTGATAACACAGGAGCATTACTTAATTGCCATCCTTCTGCACCATCTTGAGGGATAAATCCTTTTTGCATTTTGAACCTTGAAGCAGCCTCGTATCCCCACCAACCTGCGAAACGAGGTAAGTCTTTATTTTTTGAATACTTCTCATGAATAAAAACACCACTTACACCGCCTGGTCCAGAATTTAAATATTTATACGAACACCAAGTTGCAAAATCTATTTCCCAATCATGCAGTTGAAGCGGAATATTTCCAATTGCATGAGCTAAATCTACACCGATCGTAATTCCATTTTCTTTACAAACTTTTGCAATAGTTTTTAAATCAAAAACCTGACCTGTGTAGTAATTTACACCACTTAATAAAACTAAAGCGATTTCATCTTTATTCTGTAAAATCGTATTGATAATTTTTTCTGTACTAATTAAAACCCCTTTATCAGCATTTACTTCTATAATTGAATCAGTTGTGTATCCGTGAAATTTTACTTGACTTTCTACTGCATATTGATCAGAAGGAAAAGCACTGGCTTCCATTAATATTTTATTCCTTTTCTGAGTAGGTCTATAAAAAGAGACCATCATCAAGTGCAGATTTACAGTAAGTTGATTCATTGAAACAACTTCAATAGTCTGTGCACCTAATAATGGAGTCAACAAGGGAGTAATAGGTTCATGATAAGAAACCCAAGGATTGTTTCCAGTGAAATGCCCTTCAACTCCATATTTTTCCCATTGCAATAGTTCTATTTCAATATATTCTCTAACTATTTTAGGCTGTAAACCCAGCGAGTTTCCACAAAAATAGATACAATTTTTTCCGTTGTGAAGCGGAATATGATATTGATCTCTAAAGTATTTTAAAGGATCATTTTTATCACATTCAATAGCGTATTGCAAATTATTTTTTTCGTTCATTGATTGATTAAAAATTATCCATCCCTAGCCATTCGAGGGCTGTTCCATGCATTAGTCTGTTTTTTGTTTTATGATCTAAATTCAAAGATTCAATTAATTTTCCAGGCTCATGCTCACCTAAAGGAAAAGGATAATCTGAACCTAATGCAATAGAGTTTGAACCCATTACTTTAATTAAATATTCCAACATCAATGGATCATGAACTAAAGAATCTATATAAAATTTACCTAAATAGTTTCGCGGATTTATTGCATTATCTACTGCTACCAGATCTGGGCGAACATTAAATCCATGCTCAATTCTTCCAATCGTGGCTGGAAAAGAGCCTCCACCATGAGCAAAAGCCACTCTTAGCTTTGGAAATTTTTCGAAAATTCCTCCAAAAATCATAGAGCAAATTGCTAAGGATGATTCTGCTGGCATACCCACTAACCAAGGTAACCAATAATCAGTCATTTTTTCTTTTCCCATCATATCCCATGGGTGAACAAAAATAGAAGCTCCGAGTTTTTCAGCTTCCTCATAAAAAGAAAAAAAATGTTTTGCATTCAAGTTGTATTCATTAATATGAGAACCAATTTGAACCCCTTTCATTCCTAATTCTAAGATACATCTTCTTAATTCCTGAATGGCAAAATCTATATCTTGCATAGGAATTGTACCTAAACCCTGAAATCTTTCAGGATTTCTACTTACAATTTCTGCAATATGATCATTTAAATATTCACTTGTTTGTAAACAGTCTTTGGCTTTTGCCCAATAATTAAATAAAACAGGAATAGTAGATAAAACTTGCAAATGAATTCCAGCATGATCACAATCTTTTATTCGAACTGAATCGTCCCAACAATTATCTTCAATTTCTCTGAAAAACTTGTCTCCAATCATCATTTTGGCACAACAAGGTTTATGATGATCTAAATGGATAAAGCCAGAATAACCGAATTTAGTAGCCCAATTTGGTATATTTTTCGGAATAATATGGGTATGAATATCAATTTTCATAAATTATTTCCCAATGACATAAATGCATATTTAATTTTAATTAAAATAAAGAGTTTATTCTATTTTCTTATTGGAGCTTCCATTTTAGATCCACAATTTTTACAGGTTCTGAACTCATCAGAAGAATAAAAAGCATTCATCACTGGTGGTAGTTGACTTACTATGTCAGTAACTTCTAAATAATCTTCGTGGAGTAGATTGCCACAATTTTCGCAAAACCAAATAAACCCATCTTTCTCCCCTTTTCTTACCACTTCCATTACCAACCCAATTGTATTTTCAGGTCTTTGTGGTGAATGGGGAGTTCTTGCTGGCAACAAAAAAATCTCTCCTTCATTAATCGGAATATCAACAGGTTTTCCATCTTCCATTATTTTCAAAACAATATTGCCTTCTAATTGAAAATAAAATTCCTCTGTTTCATTATAATGATAATCTTTTCTGGCATTTGGACCTCCAACTACCATCACTATAAAATCCTCAGCTTCGGTGTAAACACAACGATTTCCGACAGGGGGTTTTAATAGATGTCTGTTTTCATCTATCCATTTTTTGAAATTAAATGCTTTTGTAATTGCCATAATAAAATTAATTAAAGTAGCTGAATATTAAATTATGGGTGTGAAGGTAAAACAAAATGAACATCGTGCAAAAATTAAATATATGTTAACTTCACAGCCTAAAATTAAATTAAATGAATACCAACTTAGAAGGAAAAAATGCATTGGTATGTGGAAGTACTCAAGGAATCGGGAGAGCAGCAGCCATAGAGTTGGCTTTACTTGGAGCTTCTATAACCTTAGTTGCTCGAAATGAAATGTCTTTAAATGAGACAGTTAAAATTCTAGCAATGCCTTATAAACAAAACCATAATTATTTAAGAACAGATTTCGATGATATAGATGATGTGAAGCAAAAGATTAATGAATTCGTAAAAAAAAGACCTATTCATATTTTAGTTAATAATACAGGAGGGCCGCCAAGTGGATCAATTGTAGAAGCTAAAATTGAGGAATTTCAAAAAGCATTTTCACAACATTTAATTTGCAATCACATTCTAACTCAAGCAGTTTTGCCTTCTATGAAAGCAGCAGAATTCGGTAGAATTATAAATGTGGTTTCCACTTCTGTAAAACAACCGCTTTACGGATTAGGAGTTTCTAATACTATCAGAGGATCGGTAGCATCTTGGGCAAAAACTTTATCATTTGAAGTTGCAAAATTTGGAATTACTGTGAATAGTGTACTTCCTGGGGCTACAGCAACTGGTAGATTGCACTCCATCATAGAAGCAAAAGCAGAAAAAAAATCACTTGAAACAGAGGAAATTACTGCTGAAATGCTTTCAGAAATACCTGCTGGCAGATTTGGTGAACCTCAAGAAATTGCAGCTTTAATTGCTTTTCTTGCTTCGCCTTCAGCAGCTTACATTACTGGTCAAAGTATAGCTGTAGACGGTGGAAGAACCATGGCATTTTAATTTATTTCTAATTAAATCCTATAAATATTTTTTACAAATAGGAAAGAAATAATCTTTGACAAAAACGTAATTTATTGTTTTAAATAATTAATTAAATAAAATAAAAACAAAGTAAAAATAAATTAAAATATGTTTCAAATTTTAAATTACATTAATGGGAAATTTCAACATTCTATCTCAGAAAAAAAATTAGAATCAATAGATCCATCCATTGGAAAAGCTTATGCAACTTTACCAGATTCTGATGAGCAAGATGTGGAAATGGCAGTTATTGCTGCCCAAAAAGCATTACCTGAATGGTCAAAAACCCCTGTTGAACAACGTGCAAAATTAATTAACAAATTAGCTGATTTATTAGAAAGGGATTTAGAAAAGTTTGCCTTAGCGGAATGTGTAGACAATGGAAAACCAATTTGGCTAACTCGAGAAACAGATATTCCAAGAGCAATAAGTAATTTTAGATTTTTCGCATCTGCGGCTCAAACATTTACTAATGAATCATCAGGAGTAGATGGTAAATTTTTAAATTATACTCTCCGACAACCTGTAGGAATAATCGGGTGCATTTCCCCTTGGAATTTACCATTATACCTAATCACTTGGAAAATTGCACCGGCATTAGCTACTGGAAATTGTGTAATTGCAAAACCTTCAGAAATTACGCCAATGACGGCTTTTTTACTTTGTGAATTGGCAACCGAAGCTGGAATACCCGCTGGAGTTTTGAACATAGTGCATGGATTAGGGCAAAAAGTTGGTGAAGCAATTTCTTCTCATCCAGCTATCAAAGCGGTATCTTTCACTGGTGGTACAGTTACAGGCAGAAAAGTTGCTGCCACTGCTGCGCCATTATTTAAAAAACTTTCTTTGGAATTGGGTGGAAAAAATCCAAATATAATTTTCGCTGATTGCGATTTCGAAAAAATGATTGCAACAACTGTTAGGTCTTCTTTTCAAAATCAAGGTCAAATTTGCTTATGCGGATCAAGAATATTGATAGAAAAAAGTATTTATACAAAATTTAAATCCGCATTTGTAAACGCTGTAAAACTTTTAACGATTGGAGACCCACTTTTAGAAAATTCTAGGCAAGGAGCTATTGTTTCTAAATTACAATATGATAAAGTATTGGCTTGTATAGATTTAGCAAAAAAAGAAGGTGGTGTAATCCTTTGTGGAGGAGAAGCGGTAAAAGTAAATGGGAGATGTGAAAATGGTTATTTCATTCTTCCAACTATTATAGAAAACTTACCAGAAAACTGCAGAACAAATCAAGAAGAAATTTTTGGTCCAGTGGTTACCATTATGCCTTTTGAAAACGAAAAAGACGCTATTCAATTAGCAAACAGCACTTCCTATGGTTTGGCTGCTACAATTTGGACGAGCAATTTGGCAAAAGCCCATAGAGTTTCTGCTGCAATTGATTCTGGAATAGTTTGGGTAAATACTTGGATGATCAGAGATTTAAGAACACCTTTTGGTGGAGTTAAAGATTCTGGAGTTGGTAGAGAAGGCGGTGATGATGCACTGAGATTTTGTACAGAAGCTAAAAATGTTTGTCTTGCAATTGATTGAAAAAAATGAATCTTAAAATGAATTATTCACAATAAACCAATTCAAAAAAATTAGTTAAATAAAATAAATCTTAAATAATAATCCATCTTACTACTTCAAAGACTTCTGCATATTCGCTATTAATTTGCACACCACGAGTTCTGGCTAATCCTTTTAAAAAAAATTCATTTGCATATTGCCGATGACTTTGAGATTCATAATGTTCCATTGCAGTAACTTTAGCAGCAATATCCAAATCAGATAGTTTTATAAAACAGGTAGTTGTAAAAGATAAATTATTCCAAGGTAATTCATAAGAAAGTATGGAAGTGGTTTTAAAAGCACGTAAAGCCTCACTTGCGATGGTAGAATGATCTTGATGAAGATCATTTAAACTCGGTGCAAAAACTAAGTCGGGTTCAATTTTATTTTTTAGATTAATCATATCTTGCAAGATATCTTGGCGATGAAAACTAAAAGTTCGAACTTCGTAATTATATAAAAAAAGATTTTCGGGGATGATACCTAAAGATGCCGTTGCCAATTTTACTTCTTTAATCAAAATATCTTTGGGTAGATGAGATGGAACAGAAAGCTCGCAGGCAGAGAAAGCAGCGTAAAAAACTTCGTGACCGTCATTCAAAAATTTATGAATTGCACCACCACAACCCAATTCTCCATCATCTGTGTGGGGCGCCAACACAAGAATTTTTTGCTTCACAGACTTAAACATCATAAAAACTCCGTTATTAGTTGCGTAATATTACAGAATTAATGGCAAAGCTTGCAAAATTCTTCCCGGCTTATCTGGTTTTATATTTTCTACTGATTGTTTTCAACGCCTCTTTAATTCCAGTAGCTTGGGTAGATGAGGTAATGATGATTGATCCAGGTTTTCAATTGTTGAAATCAGGCGAATTTTTTAGTAAAATATGGCCTTTTGAAGGCACTGAGGGTTTTTTTGCAGCTTATCTTCCCCTGACTTCGTTGTTGTATACAATAGCATTGTCAATTGGATCTAATTCTATTTTCACAACTAGAATTGCTTGGATTATTTTATTTGCCCTGCATATTTGGTTTTTATACAGACTACTTTTACATCAAAATATTAAAAAAGAATTTATCTATTTGATCATATTCATCTACATAAATTTAGAAGGAATTACTAATTCTATGCGAAGTGGAAGAGCAGAAATTCCCGAATTATTGTTTTTGTCCGCTTTTCTTTTTTTTTATTTAGTAAAGAAAAATGCAATTCTCAGTGGACTTTTTTTAATTCTTTTGTGTCTTACCCACCCATCCATGTGGATGATTGGATTGATTTCTGGAATTTGGATAATGTTTGGGAAATCTGAAATAAAGTTTAAACTATATTTTTCATTTTCTTTAATCATACCTGTTCTGATTTTCCTACTATTTGTCGGGAAAAATATTTTAAACTACCAAGATCAATTATTTATTCATGCAGCTGAACATACATCATCACAAAATCAAGATAATTTCTTGATAGCTTATTTTTATGATTTTTATCTGCCAATCTATGCTATTCAACCTTATTCAATTGTTTTTATTTGGTTAATTTTTGCTTTTTCTATTTATCAAATTGTAAAATTTAGAAATACTGTTCCTTCGTTTATTTCTGTTTTATTTATTGGAACCTATATTTTTTGGATGTTAACTCTAGCTGCATTTTTTAGATATACTTCAGTTTTGGTTTTTTTATCAGTTTTATTAATTCCAGATTTTATCAATTATTTAAAAAGTAAAATCAAGGATTATAATTATCAATTTGTGATTAATAAAACAGTGAAATCTATTGCAATAGTTTTTCTTCTGATTATAATTAGTTTTCCGTTTTTCGCCAGAAATATTGTTTCAATTTTACAATACGATCAACGATCTACTAAAAAATTATATGATTGGTTGGACGCTACCATTCAATCTAAAGAAGATAAAATATTGATTATTGGAGCTCCAGTTGGACTTTTTTATTCTATGAGAAATAATAAAATAAATTATACTTTAACTTATGGAACTAGAAAATATAATTTTAAGGATTATGCTAAAGTGTATTATTTAAAACATAGAGAAGACAGAATTAATGGGAAATTAATTTCAACTTATCCATTAAAAGAAAGTGAAGAAATAAATTATTTATCTAATTTTTTTAAAACAGAAACTTATTTAGGAATGAGTTTATACCAAATTTCATCTGAAAAGGAAATGCAATCTCTCAATCATTACTTTGATTAAAAGTTCCATCTTTAATAATTAATTTCCGATCGGCTAGTTTTCCTAATTCTTCATTATGTGTAATGATGATGAAAGTTTGTTGGTATTTATTGCGCAATTCGAGGAACAATTCGTGAAGTTGTTTTGCATTTGCAGAATCCAAATTACCTGATGGTTCATCCGCTAAAATCAAAGCTGGATTATTCATTAAAGCTCTTGCAACTGCAACTCTTTGTTGCTCTCCACCAGAAAGTTCGTTTGGTTTATGATGAATACGATGTTCTAATTTCAGTTCTTGAAGTAATTCTTTCGCACGTATTTCCGCAGTTTTTTTATCCATACGATTGATAAAAGCAGGAATACAAATATTTTCTAAAGCTGTAAATTCTGGCAACAAATGGTGAAATTGAAAAACAAATCCTATGTTTTGGTTTCTAAATGCACTTAATTCTTTGTCTTTTAAATCGCTAATCAGCTTGTTTTCTATATAAACTTTCCCTTTATCTGGTTTGTCAAGTGATCCTATAATGTGCATTAATGTGCTTTTTCCGGCGCCAGATGCCCCAGTAATAGCTACCAATTCCCCCTTTTTGACCTCCAGATTTACATTATTTAAAATTTGCAAACTTCCGTAAGATTTGTAAACTTCTTCAACTTTAAGCATAGGCTAAATTAAAACAAGAATTTTAAACTAGAACGATTATTCATTTTATTTTCTGCTGATAAAGCTTACTTTTATCGCATTTTCTAATTAAAATTTTAAACCAACACCAAAAAATTATAAATAAAATATGAACATTCACGAATATCAAGGTAAAGCGATTCTAAAAAGTTTTGGCGTTCGCGTTCAAGAAGGAATTGTAGCAGATACTGCTGAAAGAGCTGTAGAAGCTGCAAAACAATTGAAAGGTCAAACTGGAACCAGTTGGTGGGTGGTGAAAGCACAAATTCATGCAGGTGGCCGTGGAAAAGGTGGTGGAGTAAAGTTGGCAAAAAGTATTGATGAGGTATTAGAAAAATCTTCTCAAATCATTGGTATGCAATTAATTACTAAGCAAACCGGACCAGAAGGAAAAAAAGTTCATAAAGTTCTGATTGCAGAAGATGTTTATTATCCTGGAGTTTCTGAAGTGAGTGAAATGTACGTAAGCGTACTTTTGAATCGTCAGACCGGAAAAAATATTATCATGTATAGCACAGAAGGAGGAATGGACATTGAAGAAGTAGCAGAAAAAACTCCGCATTTAATTTTCAAAGAAGAAATAGATCCAATCGTAGGTTTGCAGTCTTTTCAAACAAGAAAAATTGCTTTTAATTTGGGTTTAAGTGGCGAAGCATTTAAAGAAATGACAAAATTCATCACTGCTTTATATAAAGCATACGACGAAACTGATTCTTCTATGTTTGAAATAAATCCAGTATTGAAAACATCTGATAATAAAATTTTGGCTGTAGATGCCAAAGTAAGTTTGGATGATAATGCACTTTATCGTCATCCAAATTATGCAGATTTAAGAGATGAAAGTGAAGAAGATCCAACAGAAGTAGAAGCTGGAAAATCCAATTTAAATTACGTAAACCTAGATGGAAATGTGGGTTGTATGGTAAACGGAGCTGGTTTAGCAATGGCAACTATGGATATAATTAAGTTAGCTGGTGGAGAACCTGCCAACTTTTTGGACGTAGGAGGAAGTGCAAATGCCCAAACTGTAGAAGCAGCTTTTCACATTATCTTGAAAGATCCTAAAGTAGAAGCTATTCTAATTAATATTTTTGGGGGAATCGTTCGTTGCGACCGTGTAGCACAAGGAGTAATTGATGCATATAATAATATTGGTGAAATAAAAGTTCCAATTATTGTGAGATTGCAAGGTACTAATGCAGTGGAAGCTAAAAAATTAATAGACGAAAGTGGTTTAAAAGTTTTTTCTGCCATTGAATTAAAAGAAGCAGCTGATTTGGTTTCCCATGTTTTATCAAAATAATTAATCAATAAAACATATTTTTTTCTTAAAAAAGTCTGCAAATAATTTTGTGGACTTTTTTATTATTCTAAAATCTCATAAACTAAGGCAGCATAATTGCTAATTTTGTTTGTGCTAATTAAGATTTACGAAGAAAACCCGCAGGAGAAAGAAATTACTCGAGTGGTAGAAGTGCTAAAAAAAGGCGGGATCATAATTTATCCAACGGATACTGTTTACGGACTAGGATGTGACATTACCAACCAAAAAGCAATTGAGGCCATCTGCCGTTTAAAAAAAATTAAACCTGAAAAAGCCAACTTTTCTTTTATTTGTTATGATCTTAGTCACATCGCCGATTACACTAAACCTATTGATTCTGTAATTTTTAGATTATTAAAAAAAGCTTTGCCGGGTGCGTATACCTTTATTCTAAATGCTAATAACAATGTTCCAAAACTTTTAAACAGCAAAAAGAAAACAGTCGGAATTCGAGTTCCAGATAATATAATTGCCAGATGTATTGTAAAAGAATTAGGAAACCCAATCTTATCTACTTCTATACATGATAGCGACGACTTTATGGAATATTCTACCGACCCAGAATTAATTCATGAAAAATATGAAAATGATGTTGACATCGTAATTGACGGCGGAACGGGAGGACTTTTGGCAAGTACGGTAATTGACTGCACCAGTGGTTTTCCAGAAATAATTAGGGAAGGAAAAGGAGAAATAGAAAATTTATTTTAATAAATCAATTTTAGAATCTACCTCTATATTTTTATTTAAAACTTCTTCTTTTATTTTAATATTCACATTATCTGCTTTGGTCACTATTTTAATTCTATTATATAAGCTCATGTAAATATTGGCAATCCAAACTAGAGCAAATCCAGCAATCAAATATCCCCTCCAGCCAGAATATAATAATTGAAAATTAGTAATAATCAGAAAAATAACAGTCACATAATGACTAAAGCAATATTCGCACGTGAACAAATAAAAAAACTTTCGAACAATTAAACTTTTTGCGTTTTTGCTACAATCTTCACAATATTCTCTAGGTTCTCTAAAAACTTCTTCGTGAGTGACCGTCCATGAAATACAAGCTATGGGTGTGGCAAGAATAAAAAGATAAGCAATTTGGGTTTCAAGCATTTTATTCAATTTGTATTTTTAATTCAAAATCTAAGCCTAATTATAATAAAAAGCTATTTGATTACTTCTTTTCAACGAATCGAAATTATAATTTGATAAATTTTTATTATCAAAGCAATTATCTACTTTTGCGCAAAATAAGAAAAAGCTTTTACAGGAATAGATTTTGAAAACCATCTCTCAAAAAACCTGTTCATAGATAAAATAAACATTTACTTAGAATGACAGAAACAGATATTTGTATAATAGGAGCTGGTCCAGTTGGATTATTTGCAGTTTTTGAAGCAGGACTTTTACGACTTCGTTGTCATGTAATAGATGTAATGCCGCAAACTGGAGGTCAATTAACAGAGATTTATCCTAAAAAACCAATTTATGATATTCCAGGCTATCCAATGGTTTTGGCTCAAGATTTAATTGATAATTTATTAAAACAAATAGAACCCTTCCACCCTACTTATACACTTGGTGAACGAGTAGAATCTTTACAAAAAATGGAAGACGGAACGTTCCAATTAGAAACTTCTGATAAAAATATAATTAAAGCCAAAGCTGTGGTAATCGCTGCAGGATTGGGATGTTTTGAGCCTAGAAAACCTGCTGTAGACGATTTAGAAGTTTACGAAGGAAAAGGTGTTCATTACATGGTTAGAAATCCAGATGATTTCATTGGAAAAAATGTAGTGATTGCTGGTGGTGGAGATTCGGCTTTGGATTGGGCGATTCATTTATCTGGTTTGGGTTCTAATATTACATTAGTTCATAGAGGAAATACATTTAGAGGAGCTGCAGATTCTGCCGAAAAAGTGGTAAAATTAAATGAGGAAGGAAAGTTGAAATTGATTTTGAATTCTCATGTTTCTGCTTTAGGTGGAAATGGAGTTTTAGAGAATTTAACAGTTGTGTCTACTACAGGCGAAAAACATGAAATAAAAACTGATCATTTTATTCCACTATTTGGTCTGAGTCCAAAGTTAGGTCCAATTGAGCATTGGAATTTGAATTTAGATAATAATGCAATCACTGTAAATGTTCACGATTACAGTACAGATATTCCTGGAATTTTTGCTATTGGAGATATAAATACGTATCCTGGAAAACTAAAATTAATTCTATCTGGATTTCACGAAGCGGCTTTGATGGCACATGGAGCGTATAAATATATGTATCCAGACAAAAGAGTAAACTTAAAATACACCACTGTAAACGGAATTGAAGCATTTTGATGGATATAAAATTAACTGTCAAAGAACCTAATGGAGATTATACTCCAATTTTAATTCCTGATGGAATCACATTAAATTTGATGGAGGTTCTGAAAGGAAGTGGCTATGATATTCAAGCTACTTGCGGTGGAATGGCTCTTTGTGCTACTTGTCATATCAACATATTGGAAAACACGCCCAATTTACCAGAAGCAAAAGATGACGAATTAGATATGCTGGATAGTTTACCCATGCTGCATAGTGGAAGTAGACTTTCTTGCCAATTAAAAATCACCCCCGATTTGGACGGTTTGGTCTTTGAAATAATTGGATAGATTAAAAACATTAAAGCCCGAAAAGATGATTTTTCGGGCTTTAATGTTTTTTGGTAAAATTTGATCCCTAATTTATTTTTTCTTAAATAATTTATCTTTCAAAAACATGACTATAAAAAATTTAAGCATTGCATTAGATTGGACAGCAAACACCAACCACACAGGTTTTTTTATTGCTAAAAAATTAGGTTTTTACACTGATTTAGGAATCGAGTTGACCATCATAACCCCAGATAAAGACAATTATGCCTCTACTCCTGCTAAGAAATTAAGCTTAAGCCAAGTTGATTTTGCCATTGCTCCATTTGAAAGTGTAATTAGCTTAAACACCAAAGTCGACCCAGTTAAAGCAATTGCTATTGCAACCATTTTACAAAAAGATATTAGCACCATAGCTTGTTTAACTGATAAGGGTATTAAAAGCCCTAAAGATTTAGATCATAAAATTTATGCTTCCTACAAAGCAAGGTATGAAGATGATATTGTGAAACAAATGATTATTAACGATGGTGGAAAAGGAGAAATAGAAATTATATTTCCAGAAAAATTAGGGATTTGGGATACCATTCTCAATAATTCTGCTGATGCCACTTGGATTTTTAATAATTGGGAAGGTGTTGAGGCTGAACAAAATGGAATCAACTTAACCAAATTTTCTTTAGCAGATTATCAAATTCCTTACGGATACTCGCCTGTTATTTTAAGTGTTCAATCAAAAATTGAAGAAAATAAATCAATCTTTAAATCTTTTTTAAATGCAACTAAAAAAGGATTTCAATTTGCAATAGAACAACCAGAAAAAGCTTCCGAAATACTTTCCGAATATGTCATAGAAAAGGACTTACAAAAAATTGATTTGTTAAAAAGTCAGCTATTTATAAATCCGCACTACGGCAAAGCGGATAATTGGGGTAAAATGAATAAAGAAAGAGTGCAGTTATTTATAGATTGGTTAGTAAAGCAAGGCTTAGAAACACCAGCAATTAAGAATATGAATTTATTTACTAATGAATTGCTTGAAGATTAAAATTTTTAGATGAGAAGCAAAATATGACATTTATGATCGTTTAACGAAGTATTTTTGCAGCTATAAAAAATCAAATGATTACAGAACTTTTAAAAACTCCCCTTGGAAGATTAAGAATTACAGCTTTTTTAGAAGGTTGTTCTTTTTTAGCGTTAGGCATTACCATGATTTTAAAGTATAAATTTGCTATGCCATTACCTAATTATATTGTAGGTATGTTTCATGGCTTACTATTTATACTCTATATATTTTTGGTATTGCAGGTAGCTTATCTTAAAAAGTGGAAAATACTTACTATTTTTTGGGCTTTTGTGGCTTCATTAATTCCGTTCGGAACATTTTACGCAGATAAAAAGATATTTAGGAATCAAAATTATAGAAGCCGCCTTATTTAGCGGTAAATAATTGTATTGATTCTAAGAAATTCAGCTCAATTAAATTTAAATGGTCTAACGAAATACTTTAAAGATTTCTGTCAATAGAACCATCGAGTATAAATTGTAGCTTGATGAAGTAAAAGTCGGAACATTTACTATTATCAATGTTCGAAACTGTCCTTAACTTTTTTTCTTTATTACACCTTATTGTTTAAATCATTGTCAAAAAATGCCTTACACAAAGTGAAGTTTGCTCACTATTTATCATGTGCTCGGTAATTAGTTTACGCCATTCTATCCATTTCAATAATCTTATCTCCGCCACTTACAGAAACAGTTACAGCTTCTTTTGATATTTTTTTAGTGTTTCTACTTTTAAAGCAATGGATTAAACTTTTTTGCCAATTAAAAATCACCCCAGATTTGGACGATTTGGTCTTTGAAATGATAGGATAGATTAAAAACATTAAAGCCCGAATAGATGATCTTTTTCGGGCTTTAATGTTTTTCGGTAAAATTTGATTTCTTAAATTTTTTTTGAAATTTTAAATTAAAAACTTAAATGGCAATAAAATGAGAAGAATTATAAATTACTTTATTGATTTACTACCATGTATACATAATTAACATAATCATTATTATCTAAAGCTAATGTTCCAAAGTTAATAATTCCAGCTCCAATAAGATAATTTCCTGGTGTTAAGCCTGTTACAGATGAAGAAAAAGAAAAAGAATTGCGTTCTGAAGTTTGAAAATTTGGTCTAAAAATCATATCATTAACTCCATTAAAATTTATAATAGAAGAACCTGCGATCACTCTTTGATAACATGCATCAATTCTAAAATTTGCAGTTCCTGTAATGCTTGACCCTAATGGTAAAGTTCCAAACACAATTATACGTTGAGCAGTATTTGTTATTGTTATGAGTTGTGAGAGTCCAGCAAACGCATAAGCAGTGCCATTACCCGGTATTGAAAAACCAGTTAAAGCGCCTCCAAAAGATCCAGACACTAAAATTCCTGAAGAACCAGCAGAACCTGTAACTCCTACAGGACCAATACTACCTTGAGGACCTGTTATTCCAGTGTTACCTTGAGGGCCCGTTGAGCCGATAGGTCCTACACTGCCTTGATTTCCAGCGGGTCCTGTCAAACCACTAGGGCCTTGTGGGCCAATAGGACCAGCATTTCCTTGAATCCCTGTTGATCCAGGTAATCCTTGAGGCCCTGCTGGACCTGGTGTTCCGGGTGTTCCAGATCGTTCAGCATATAATGCATATGGTACACTTAAAAACTGGGTAGTTCCTGTTATGGTGTAATTAGCTCCACCTAATGGATCCGTATCTGTCTTTATAAAAAATGGACCTGCTGACCAATCTATAGAACCAAAATTTCCTGAAATCAAAGCTCCACCACCAATTTCTAAAGAAACTAAACCATTTGCATTGCTATTTATTGATTGAGTTTCTACATACACATTTGAACCTGTTGGCGTTCCCTGTAAAATACTAATCCTCATGCCAATAGGTCCGTTTGCAATGATTTGGTTGTTACTATTTCTGATTACTGCTTGATAGCTGATTTTTTGCGGAGCTTGTGCGTTTACAAACGCAGTACAAAAAGCAAAAATTAAGGTTAAGATTGAGTTTTTCATGTGTCGTTAGTTTTTAATTATTTTAAAATTTTTAATAGCTGATTTATTATTGCGAATAGTAAGAAAATATATCCCCACTGCAAATTGGCTTAAATCCAACGAAGAACTTTGTTGAGTAATTTTGCTCTTTTCCAACATCTTCCCTTTTACATCAAAAAGTTCAAAATGTATTTCATAAACTAAAGGTTCAGAAGATTCAATAGTTATCCTATCAGTTGCAGGGTTTGGGAATACAGAAAAATTGAGTTGTTTTTGATTGGATAAAATTCCTGTTGTAAAAATTTCATAAGGTTGTTGCAAACCTTGTGTAATAGTTCCGCCATTACTTGTTTGAGAACGATAATCAATTTGTCCTAAGGAAAAAGTAACGGATCCATTAGCGTTATTGTAAACTCCGCCACCAGAAACGGTATTTTGTTGAGCTTTTGCACCAGGTATTACTAAAGAAATAATTAATGCGAATATTAGCTTCTTTGAGTGTTTCATAGCTTTTTCATTTTCTTTAAAATTAGAATCAGAAAGCAAATATTCTATACCCATAAATAGGTATCTGAAGTTATAAAATAATTAATCAGAAAATAGTTAAATGACTAAAAACTATGAATCTTTTTTGATTTAAAATTTTTTTCTTATTTAATCTACTTTTCAAGAAATGGCTCTTTGTGCTACTTGTCATATCAACATATTAGAAACTACACCAAAAGCAAAAGATAAGGAATTAGACATGTTGAATAGTTTATCCATGTTTCATAGTGGCATTAGACTTTATCGTTAATTAAAAATCGCCCGCGAATTGGACGATTTGGTCTTTGTAATGATAGGATAGATATTTTTCAATTAAACACCGTAGAATTATTATAATTCTTCTTTTTATTTCCAATAAAATTTTAAAGCATTTTTAATAAATTAAATTCATTTAAATTAATTATTATTATTTTCTTTGACTTTTATTATTAACAATTTTAAAATTACAAGAGTTATAAACGGGCTGACTATCCAAAAGAAACCATGAATAAATTTATTTGGAGACCAGCAACCATTTGAAAAACGGGGCGAAGCCGAAAAGCCTAACGAGTAGGAAACATATGAAAAACTAAAAACAATGAAAAAATCAATATTAAATTTAGCCTTAATTTTATCTATCTCAATTTTAATGTCTTCTTGCTATACATTAACTTATTCAGTAGGTAAAGGTGCGCAAACTGGAGTAGAGTTTAAAGAAAAAAATCATTACTTAATCCTTGGTTTAGCCCCTATTTATACTTCAGACCCCGTTAAATTGGCTGGAGGAGCAGCAGATTATGAAGTAACAATTACACATACTTTCATTGATGGATTATTAAATTCTCTAACTTTCGGAATTTATACACCAACGACAACTATAGTAAGAAAGTAATAAAATAAATAAGGCAGGAATATCTTTTATAGGTATCCCTGTTCTTTAATACTATTTATATGAAAAAATGGATTGTTGCAATTGGTACGTTATTTTTACTTCTAGGTATTTTACAATTCTTTAAATATTTTTCCAATTACAATATTCTAACTCAATATGGAAAAGGATATGTGTGGGGATCTGGAATTTTAATAATAATAGGAATTATTTTAATTATCGTTGGAACAAAAAAAAAGGTTATTGAAAAATCTTAAAAGACTGAAAGTATGTAGGCTGTAATTATTCAATAATAAATTTTAAAAAGGTAATTCTACTGATCACAATTATTAAAAAAAATTTATTAAAACTAAATCTTTTACGCTATTCTTAATATTTACCTCCAAGCATTCTATAGTATGCAAGTGTTTGGCAAATAGATTGTATTTCTTTTTGTGAGATTTTCCTCTCCAGATGTAAACTCTCTCCTTGAATTTTAAGTTTAGCACTCTTTGAATTAGCTAATGAATAAATTAATTCCTTATTTCTATGAGTTAATAAATCATCCATCCATTCTAATCTAGTATTACCAAAAAAACGATTATTTACATTTTGAGGTCTATATTCAAAAAGCTTGTCGTCAATCAAAAATTGGAGATTTTTAATATCTAAAACTTCAAAGGAAAAGTTGTATAAAGTGAATCTCAAACCACATGCTTTACCATTATTTGTTGAAAAATAACAGTATAAACGATTTTTTTCATTTCTTTTTTTGAACAAAACAGGTTCATAAAAAACGATATTTTCTTTTGAAAATTCGTCTTTACTTTGAACAAAATATTTTTCGTACGATTTTGCTTTTGAAGGATTTGGTTTTGTTTCTTTCTTAAAATTCAATATTTTTTGATACAAATCATCAAACTCGTATAGCACTTTGAAATTTCGTCTTTCCTCAATTAATTTAGGAACATTTTTTTCTAAACTATTTCTTCCATCAAACATAACAATTGATGTAATGTCGCTTCCATTTTCATTTAATAATCTAAACTTTAGCGGAAGTATCGTTTCTGTAATTTCATACTCTGGGTTGGGTACATTATCTCCTAATGAAAAGAAGAACATATCATAAGCTTTCTCGAACGCATCAGAATCGGTTTGAGATTTAAATTCGTAAGAGCCGATTTCATAAACGGACTTTTCGCCGTGCAAATCTTCTTTTTCAACCGTTTCAATATATTGATAGGATTTATCTTCCTTTTTAAAAATAAAAACACAAATTATATATATTGGAAGAACTACAAAAAGAATAAAATTAATAAAAAATGAAAAGCCTTTTAAAGATCGCATTGATAAAATATATTTTTTATAAACAAAAAATCATTAATAAATATCTTCATCACCTCGTATAATTCGGAGCTTCTTTAGTAATCGTAATATCATGTGGATGACTTTCTCGAATGCCAGAAGTTGTTATTTTTATAAATCTAGCTTTTTGTAATTCTTCAATTGTGGCAGCACCGCAATATCCCATTCCAGCTCTTAATCCTCCTACATACTGATACATAACTTCTGCTAAAGTTCCTTTAAATGGGACTCGACCAACAATACCTTCTGGAACTAATTTTTTGATATCATCTTCAGCATCTTGAAAATATCGATCCTTAGAACCAGTTTCCATTGCTTCTATGGATCCCATTCCTCTATATGATTTAAATTTTCTTCCTTCGTAAATTATAGTTTCACCTGGCGATTCTTCTACACCTGCAAATAATGAACCTGCCATTATACAACTTGCACCAGCCGCAATAGCTTTGGGAATATCTCCAGTATGTTTAATTCCTCCATCTGCAATTACAGGAATTCCAGTTCCGAGAAGTGCTTGTGCACATTCATAAACAGCATATAACTGTGGAACTCCTACTCCTGCAATGATTCGTGTAGTACAAATTGAACCTGGGCCAATTCCTACTTTCACACCATCTGCACCTGCATCGGCTAATGCTTTTGCACCTTCTGCTGTTGCCACATTTCCAGCTATGATTTGCAAATCAGGAAAAGTACCTTTTACTAATTTGACTGCATCTATTACGCCTTTGGAATGTCCATGTGCGGTATCAATTGCAATTACATCTACACCAGCATTCTTTAAAGCTTTTACTCTTTCTAAAATATCAGAAGTAACACCTACTGCTGCTCCAACTCTTAATCGTCCGAGTTCGTCTTTGCAGGCTGCTGGATAGGCTTTGAATTTTTGAATATCTTTAAACGTAATTAATCCTTTTAAAATACCTAATTCATCTACTACAGGAAGCTTTTCTATTTTATACTCTTGCAAAATTTCCTCTGCCTGCAGTAAAGTTGTTCCTAATTTCGCAGTGATTAAATGATTTTTGGTCATTATTTCTTGAACAGGTTTATTGGCATCTTTCTGAAATCGTATATCGCGATTGGTTAAAATTCCCACTAATAAATTTTCCTTATTTACTATCGGAATTCCACCAATGTTAAACTCTTTCATGAGCTTCATAGCTTCTCCTAATGTTTCATTTTCCAACAAAGTCACTGGGTCTTGAATCATGCCGCTTTCCGATCTTTTCACTTTTCGCACTTCGTCGGCCTGCTTTTCAATCGACATGTTTTTGTGCAAAAAGCCAATGCCTCCTAGCTGAGCAATAGCAATTGCTAAACCTGATTCTGTAACGGTATCCATTGCTGCTGAAACAATTGGAACATTTAATCGGATTTTTTTTGTAATAAATGTTTGGGTGTTTACATCTCTTGGCAGAACTTCGGAATAGGCCGGAATGAGAAGGACGTCGTCGTAGGTTAAACCATCGACTACAAATTTTGAAATTTCAGTATTCATTGCAAATAAGTGTAGGTACTATTTGCGGTACAAAGTTATTAGATTTATTGATACTCTATTATAATTCTTGCTATTGTTCGTTTAGAAAATTGGTAATCAATTTTGAAGTTTTACTAAAAAATCTTTTTTCTCCAAATCCCATTACCCATTGCAAGCCTTGAACAGCATTTGTTAAAAAAACTTCGTCGGATAAAACAAGATTTTGAAGGCCAATTCTTGTTTCAGTTATTTGAATTTTATTTTTTTTAGCAATAGATAAAATTGCTCTTCGCATCACTCCATCTATCCCACCTTCAGATAAGGACGGTGTATAAAGTTTATCATTTTTAACTAAAAAAATATTACTGCTAATGGTTTCTGCAATGTTTCCTTCGTTATTTAAAATAATTAAATCATCAAATCCTGTTTCTTTTGCCTCTATTCCAGCCATTACATATAATAATGCATTACTAGATTTTATACCTGAATAAGAAGAAATGGATTTATTCAGTTTATCAAATACGCCCAGCAGTAATCCTTTTTTATTTAATTGATAACCTGATGTGCTTATTTTTTCAACCTCAATGCTATAGCAAACCTCATTAGATTCTGGTGTGTAAAATCCACCTTCTTTTCTGAAAACACTCCATCTAATTCTTGCATCCTTGAAAATCTTATTCGATTTTAATAGCTCTTCTGTTTTCTGAATAATGAAATTTTTGTTGAACATTTCAGATCCTTGCATTTTTAGGAGTTGCATGCTCTGCATTAGTCTTTTTGAATGGAGGTCGGCAAACATAAGTTCAGCATTGATAACCCTCATAGATTCAAAGAGACCATCCCCATATCGGAAAGCACGATTTTCTAAACCCAGTACTAAATCTGAATTGGATTTTATTCTTCCGTTTATATTGATAAAATTTTCGCTCATTAATTACAAATGCAAAATTGTTAATAAGCATTCAGAATTTAGCATAGAAAATGTTAATTCCTGAAATTATCTTTCAAAAGATTGATTATTAAATATTTTAAATTGAAAAATATTCTTTCTTTTATAGAATAAAATCTTACATCGAAATATGAAACAAATTTTATTCATTTTATCTATTGTTTTTAGTGTCAATTTTTCATTAATAGCACAAAATACTTCACAGTTTTTTATAGATAATGCACCTAGAGATGCAAATAATTATGTTCAAAAATATATGGATCCTTATTTTAAATCATTTTCTAATAATATGAATGGTGGTTGGTATCAAACTGCTAAACCGCATGAACCGGGAAAATTCAATATTAATTTTTCGGTTTCTGGGTCTTTTGTTCCTCAGGCAGACAAATCATTTGATTTAAATTCGCTGAATTTACAATCTGTAAGAATAAAAAATGGTCAAAGCAGTATTACACCAACTGTAGCGGGCAAAGATGAGGATGGGCCAATTTTAGAAGTATTTATAAAAAATCCTAACCTTCCTTTTCCAGGAGGTGAATATGTAGTAACCGATTTTAATGCAGTTCAAGGTTTAAACGTTGGCACAGTTCCAACTCCAATTTTACAAGGAGCTGTTGGTGTAGGATTAGGTACTGAAGTAATGTTAAGAATTTTACCAACCGTTAGATTTGATGATAAAAAAGGGAAAGTTTCTTTATTTGGATTTGGATTGAAACATAGTTTAAATCAATATTTTCCAAATGAAGACGATCTTCCAGTTGATTTAGCAGTAATGGGAGCTTTTTCGAGATTTAATAGTGAGTATAAATTAGGATTGAAGCCAGAGGCAAATAGACCACAAAGAAATGGTTCTGCTCCAGATTATTCTTCTCAATTATTAGAGTTTAATTCAAACAATTATACTGTGGCAGCTATCATTTCCAAAAAAATCTCTGTAATAACTTTGTATGGTGGTTTGGGATATAATGGTGGAATTACCACTGCAAAGTTAAAGGGTATTTATCCGGTAACCATTATAGAAGATAATATTGCCAGTTCACAATTTGCTCAAGAAGTAATTATAAACTTTACCGATCCTACAAATTTAGAAACAGATGGAGCTAATAGTGCAAAAGTTACCGCTGGTTTTAGATTAAAACTGGCAGCATTCACACTTCATGCAGATTACTCTTATGCAAATTATAGTACTTTAAATGCAGGATTGGGTATCGCTATTGGAGAATGATTTCGTTTTAATTGATAAAAATTAATTTTTGACAATTACAAATACAAATTTTTAAACATCCAATTTTTTTCTTAATCTTCAATTGGTGCTGCTACATACGATCTCAATTTGTCTACAACCGTAGCAAAATCTTCTGGTAATTCACTTTCAAACAGAATAGGTTTCCTAGTGCCCGGATGAATGAAACCCAAACTTTGAGCATGTAAAGCCTGTCGTGGCATAATGTTGAAACAATTTTGAATAAATTGTTTGTATTTAGCTCCACTATTTTGTTTCAAAACCACATTTCCACCATAACTTTCATCGCTAAATAATGGATGTCCGATAGATTTCATGTGGGCTCTAATTTGATGGGTTCTACCCGTTTCTAATTTACAGGCTATCATAGTTAAAAATCCGAATCTCTCTAAAACTTCATAATGAGTGATAGCTTCTTTTCCTTTTTCTGGATCATTAGAAATAGACATTATTCTCCGATCTTTTAAACTTCTGCCTATGTAACCTCCAATTGTTCCAGGTATTTCCAGATCGCCCCAAACTAATGCAACATATCTTCTTGTGATAGAATGATCATAAAATTGTTTTGCTAAAAAGGTCATGGCTAACTCATTTTTACTTACCAATAACAATCCAGAAGTGTCTTTATCTATACGATGAACTAATCCAGGTCGAGATAAATTTCCTTTTAAGTTGGGTAAATTCTCAAAATGATAAGCCAAAGCATGAACTAGTGTATGATGAAAATTATTATAACCGGGATGAACTACCATTCCAGGTTCTTTGTTGATAATAATAATGTCATCATCTTCAAAAACGATATTAATCGGAATATTTTCAGGGTAAATGGTGGTATCTCTCGGTGGGTGAGCTAAAACGATTGAAATAACATCTTGCGGTTTCACTCGGTAATTTGATTTTACAGGCTTATCATTCACCAAGATATTACCAGCTAATGCAGCATTTTGAATTCTATTTCTTGATGCATTCTCCATTCGGTTCATCAGAAATTTATCGATTCTAAGCAGCGATTGCCCTTTATCTACTTCTAATCTAAAATGTTCGTAAAATTCTTGCTCTTCCGCTTCTACTATTTCTTCTTCCATAACCGCCAAAGATAAACTTCCCTACACAGAAATTTTTCTTTATTCCCAAATTCAAAACTTGTTTATTTGTAAATGTTCGATTTTCCAATTCATAGTCCGATTCAAAAAATCAATCAAACGTCTTTTTTTGGAAATGATGTAGAAATTTATTTTAAACGAGATGATATGATTCATCCTTTTATTTCTGGCAATAAATGGAGAAAACTAAAATATAATTTACAGGAAGCCAAATCTCAATCTAAAAATAAATTAGTGACTTTTGGTGGAGCGTATTCCAATCATTTGCTTGCAACTGCATGTGCAGGAGCACTTTTTGGATTCAAAACCTTAGGTCTGGTAAGAGGAGAGAAATCTTCTGAACTAAACGACACTTTATTTTTATGCCAACAGTTTGGAATGGAATTAAACTATTTGGATCGTGAAACATATTTAAACAAAAAGGAATTTTTTAATGAAAATTATTTAAAAGACCAATCGGCTTATTTTATAGATGAAGGAGGTTTTGGAAAGAATGGAATTTTAGGTTGTGAAGAATTGGTAGATGAGTTGGACATTGAGTATGACTATATTTTTTTGGCGTCAGGCACAGCTACAACTTTTGCTGGTATTGCTAATGCTTGTCTTAAGAAAGCACTAAAAACAAAAGTAAGAGGAATTGTAATTCACAAAGGAATGGAAGAATTAAAAATTCAAATTAATCAATTGATTCCTGATTTCGAATTGAATGAAAGATACCATTTTCAAGAGCATCATTTGGGTGGATATGCTAAAACAAATTCTGAATATTTAGCTTGGTGCACTCGATTTTCATCTGCTAGTGGAATTTTGCTAGATCCAGTTTACACAGGCAAGGCAGTAAAGCATATTTCAGAATTATGCAAAGAAAATTACTTCAAAAAAAGAGTGAAAATCCTGTTTATACACACAGGAGGATTGATCGGAATCATGGGTAAAAAGCCAAAATATCCATGAAATCATACTTTAAATTGTTTAAAGCTAGATTAAAATAAATCGCAAAAAGGTTGTTTTTACATGCTTCAATGATTAAATTTGTATTAATCCAATTGACTATGTACAAACTAAATATATCACCCAATCAAGTTCAAGAAATATTGCAAAAACACATCTTAGCAGACGGTTACGACCTCACCTTCGATATGGAAAAAAGTAGTGGTGTGCACATTTACGATCAAATGCACAATCGTACCATGCTGGACTTTTTCACTTGTTTTGCTTCTGTACCTCTTGGTTACAATCATCCAAAAATGCTTGGTGATGAAGAGTTTAAGAAAAATCTATTATTAGCAGCTTTAACAAATCCTTCCAATTCTGATATTTACACTACGCAGTATGCTCAGTTTGTAGATACCTTTTCGAGAGTTGGTATTCCTGAATATTTACCACACGCTTTTTTCATTGCTGGAGGTTCTTTGGCAATAGAAAATGCTTTGAAAGTTGCTATGGATTGGAAAGTTCAAAAAAATTACGCTAAAGGTTATCAGAAAGAAATAGGTCATAAAGTTTTACATTTTGAACAAGCCTTTCATGGTAGATCTGGTTATACATTAAGTTTGACCAATACTTTAGCAGACAAAACTAAATGGTTTGCAAAATTTGACTGGCCTAGAGTATCTAATCCTAAAATGGTTTTTCCTTATTCGGATGAAAAATATGATGATCTTTTGCTAAGAGAAGAACACACTTTTAAACAAATAGAAATTGCTTTTCAAGAAAACAAAGATGAAATTTGTTCAATTTTAATTGAACCTATCCAATCAGAAGGTGGAGATAATCATTTTAGAAAAGAATTTTTTGAGAAATTAAGAAAACTAGCCGATCATCATGAATGCTTGTTAATTTACGATGAAATACAGACTGGAGTTGGACTAACTGGTAAATTTTGGGCACATGAGCATTTTGGAAAAGATGCACGACCAGATATTTTAGCTTTTGGTAAAAAAATGCAAGTATGTGGAATTTTAGCCGGAAAGAAAATTGATGAAGTTGAAAATAATGTTTTTAAAGTAAGCTCAAGAATCAATTCTACTTGGGGAGGAAACTTGGTGGACATGGTAAGATCTTCAAAAATTATGGAAATAATAGAAGAAGACAACTTGTTGGAAAATGCCGAAAAATCTGGAAAATATTTACAAGATCAAGTTCAGAAGTTGGCAGATAAATATAAAGTAGTAACGAATGTGAGAGGAAGAGGATTATTAGTTGCTTTTGATTTTCCAACCAAAGAAATGCGAAATAAATTTGTAGAAAAGGGAATGGAAAACAATGTAATGTTCTTAGGCTGTGGAAATAATACGATACGGTTCAGACCCGCACTAATAATAACTTCAAAACATATAGACGACGGAATGGCAATTGCAGATAAAATTATTAGCCAATTTTAATTGTATAAAATTTAATGTTAAACGAAAAATGCTAGAGAAATTCTAGCATTTTTTTTTGCATTTCTCCAATTATTTTAATTCAAAAAGACTGTTTACGCCTAGCAATTTGTCGCACGTAAAACCTTCAGCGTATCTGGCGTTTATGGATTTTCCAAATTCAATATGTCTAGCATTTACCGATTCGAAAAAGTCAGGTCTGGAAATATAAGTTTCAGGTTCATTTGAGTTTGGATCATAAAACTGACTACTAAAAGCTTTTATAGAAGCTATTTTTATTTCCACGAAATCAGAAATATCAATTACAACATCTGGAGCAATAAACTTATCTTGAATATAATGAAGAAGTAAATCTGGTTTCCAAGGATTTTGAATTTCTCCATTTATTTGGGTTTCTATTTTTCCTAAAGCAGAAAAGAAAACGGAATCTTTAACTAATTGCGATCCTCTTGCATGATCTGGATGGCGGTCATCAACGGCATTTGCCAAAATAATACTAGGTTGGTATTTCCGAATCATGGAAATTATTTTTAGTTGATGTTCTTTATCATTTTTGAAAAAACAATCATCCATTCTTAAATTCTCTCTAGCATGAATACCTAGAATTTTGGACGAATTTGCTGATTCTAAATCTCTTAAATCGGCGCTTCCTCGTGTTCCTCTTTCCCCTCTTGTTAAGTCTACAATTCCAACTTTTTTACCAAGGGAAATATGTTTTGCGATGGTTCCGCTACAACTTAATTCCGCATCATCTGGATGAGATGCAAAAACCAAAATATCTAATTTCATTTTGCAAAATTAAAATTTCTGGGTAATTGTTTTCAATAATTTTAGGTTGGTGCTGGATTATTGTTAAATTAAAATGAAGTCCCTTCGATAAAAACCCCTTTTTGAAATTTCTATAGCAAAAAAAATCCCGAAGCAGTAAATGCTTCGGGATTTTATTCATTATGATTTGTATTTAGTTAATACTTAATGAAATTCTCTTCATTTCAGAGCTCTGTTTATCACTTATTCTGATGAAATACATACCATTAGATAAGCCAGATAAATCTAAAGGTATCGTTACAATTTGATTTACTGGAACAAATTTCTCTACTGAAATCAAAGATTTACCTAATAAATCTAAGATTTCAATTTTAGTATCCGAAGATTCTAATAATGAAACATCCACACTTATAAGACCATTGGTTGGGTTTGGATAAACGTTAAAATAGCCAATTGATTGGATTATATCATTAATTCCTACACTGGTTAAACATAATTTATTTCCAACACCTGGCGCTATTTGAAATCCAGGTTTTAACTCATCATTAGTTTGGTTGGTATCTGATGGAATTACAATTTTGACATCTAAAACTTGAAGTCTTTGACAAGCAAAAATTGAATCAGCAAAAGTATGTTCGTATAAATTACCTTTTACTATGGTAATTCCAACAGGGTTTTCTGCTCTTACAAATGTACTTGGAACGCCTCCTGAAATAGTAGTAATTTTGTAGGAAACTTCAAAATTGGTAATATTCTTAAATCCAACGTTCTTAATTGTCACCTTCACTGGATATTTCCTATTAACATCAAGGAAAGTAGAAGCAGGTGAAACAAGATCGATAATTGCTCCATCAACTCTATCGTCAATAGTGGAGGTGAAGTTGGTACAAACTTTATTATTGGTGAAATCTATATCATCTTCAAATTTACCATCTACACATAATAGATAGTTTCCAGTAGTAGGTGGAATGTATTTAAATGGAAAAGTAAACACATCCGACTCTCCAGGTAGTAAAATTCGATCGTAGAAACCAAATACAGAGTCAGTTCCATTGGTAGAATATATAAGAGGGAAATCTGAAATTCTGCTGTTTCCAATATTTGAAATAACTACGCTTACATCTACAGAATCATTAACTAGGCTATTAAGTATGGGAGAAATAATACTATCTAATGATAAGTTTCCAACAGCGGTATATTCATCCGCACCAATATCTGGGAAAGTAAGATCTCTATTTTCTCCATCAATATCAGTAGTAAAATTAGAAAGAGGTCTCGCTGCTTTATCCAATTCTTCACTTGAAGTATGAAGATTCGTTGGGCCAAAAAATTCTGGATCAACAGATATTGAATTGGTATCCAATTTGGTAAATTCTTGATAAGAAGCCAAATCTCCATAGATGTTGGCTAGGGTTTTAGCAATCCTTCCACCATCACTATAGAAATTATTATTATCAGCAACAATGATTGCAGTATCGACAATAGACTCATTAATAATCGCAAAACCTGTGTCTTGATTAGAAATGATATTGTTCAATAAGGTAATATTTCTATTATTAGGACCAGAAAGAATTAAGGAAGCACCATTTGCTTGATCTTTTCCATCGAAAGAAAAAGAATTATAGGTCATAGCAATTCTGTTTGACTCGAAGATATTAACTGCAGAACCTGACTCCGTAGCCAAAAACCCTCCTCCTATCATATTATTGCTGATTTCTACACCATCTGACCCTAATACATTATCAATATTTAAACCGATAATTCCTGCTTTATTAATGGTATTCTTAGAAATTTTCGTGTCACCTTTTGAATTATTTAAGGAAAGTCCAACACTTGTTCCATTATTTCCTCTTAAGATCATGGTATTGTTTGATACTTCTTTTAAATCGACAAATTTTGTAAGTACCGCATTATTAAAAGAATTTAAAATTTGATTGTTACGAATAACATTCCCCTTATCTCTCTCAAATGCGCTTTTTCCAAATAATCTTATTCCTGCATATCCACCATTTATAGTATTATTCTCAATTAAATTTTCTGAAGCAGAATTGCCTTCCAAATTAATTTCATTATCCTTAGAAGAGGCAATGCCAACAAAATTTGAGCTAATAGAGTCGATTCCATTTACGTTTATCACACAATTGGATATCGTGTTTTTCTTGGCATTATTAGTAAAATGAACTCCCGCTCCAGATTCTATAAAACCATTTGCTGTATTATTAATCGTCAAACGATCTAATGTAATAAAACTAGCACCGTTTAATTGGAAAGTATAGAAATCTGTTGCAGTTAAATTGTTTCCGCTAGTAATGATTACATCGCTTGCATTATTGGTTTTAGATTTAAAAATTACTTTATTAACTACAGAAGTATTTTTAAGATTTCCAACGCTTACTTTTTCATTATAAGTTCCACTTTCTATTTCAAAGGTTACAGGTCCTGCTACACCACAAGAAATTGCCGCGGCTGCTGCTGCTATTGTTGAATAGGTTTTTCCTGGTCCAACTGAATAGGTTCCAGGAGCTAATCCAACACAAATGTCTTTGCACAATTGGTTATTTGAAGCTACTGCATCGCCGGCTAATCCAGGTGGATTAATTCGAACACAAATTGAATAATTTGTATTTACTGAATTTCCTGCATTAAACTGATTGGTGAAATTGAACTTTTGTGTATTATATGATAAATTCAAATTATTAGCGGTAAATGTTTCTGGTGTTGACCAAACTCCAGAGTTTACTTGGTAAGAAAGTGAAACAGTAGAACCATTTAAATTATTGAAGCCACTATTTGCAATTTCTGTAGATATTACATTGTTTCCTAAATTAAATACAACTGGCTTTATATCAATAATATCCAAATCTATTGCATTCAAAATAAATTCATCTGCTCCGATATCTGGATTTCTAGGATTTCTTTTTTCACCATCATAGTCTACCAAAACGGTATTTAATGTATCTCCTTTACTATCTAAACCTGGATTTAATGTATGTAAATCTATATTACTGGCAAATAAAGGATCTATACTAATAGACTTTGCTTCTTGTTTAGTTTCAAATTGTAATGAAGCCAAATTAGATTTATTTCCTTTGAAGAAAGCTAATGGAATCGCAGCATTATTGAAGAAATTATTATTATCTCCGTTTACGATTGCATCCGGTGAATTATTATAAAAAGCATACGCTCCACCTACACTTGAGAAGATATTATTCTTAGAATTTAAATTCGCAGCAGTTGCAATAAAAAACGCAGCTCCTATTGGTTGATTGAATACTATTGAATTACTATACAAATCAACTTTATTTACATCAATAAAATAAATTCCTGCACCAGAGGCTGGAGCTATTTGGGTTTTGAATCCTCCAGCAATCATATTATTAGAAACCAAAATTGATTTTCCTAAACCTTCTGCATTAGTAAGATTGATTCCATAAAGACCTGCATTACGGATATAATTTCCAGAAATGGAAGCAGAATCAATTAGATATGAAATATTAATTCCAACACTAGATACAGAACTGTTGGATTTTAATGTAATTCTATTTTTATTGATAGCCCTAGAATTATTAAACTGAGTATTAATTCCAAAGAAAAAAGAACTATCAATATTATTATTTTCAATAATAAATCCTTTAGTTTTTTGATTAATAGTATTTCCAGTTATTTGAATACCCGCATAACCACCTCTGATCGTGTTGTTTCTGATTGTTATGTTGTTTGCATTTTCACCGGGTACATTAAGAAAAAACGGAGTAATTGTTGCGCCTGATGCCACTATTCCAATAATCTTTTCGTTTAAAGCTGTAAGATCATTCACTGTAATATTACAATCTGAAATAAGGATATTTTGAGTTTTATTAGTTAAATGGATTGCTGATCCTATTGTTGTAGAGGTATTAATCACACTTAAATCTTTGAAAATAATGTTTTCAGCAGCATTTAAACGAATAGTATGAAAGTTTGCACCAGAACCAGCGGCAGTAATTATAGTAGCTCCTGCATTATTAAATTCAGATTTAAAAGTTACTGTATTAACAGCCGATGATCCTTTTATTTTATTAATAGTAACCTGTCCAGTATATGTTCCTGGTCTAATATTGAAAGTCACAGGGGCTCCAATTCCTACATTATTTAAAATACTTACAGCAGATATTACATTTACAAAATCTGGAGCAACACCTCCAATAGTATAAACACCGCCTAAACCAACTTTAAGTGAATCACAGAAAATCTCGTTAGCTGTGTATGAATCTTCATTAATTCTTTCTAAAGGATTAATTTTTACGCAAACAAAATAAGCACCTGCAGAAGGAACAATCCAAGGATCTGCATTGAAAACAACTTCTTGTGTTGAATATGGAGAAGCTAAAGAAGTAAGAGCAACTTGTCGATAAGGTGTAAATACCCCTCCATTAATACTATATGCAAGACTTACAATTCTATTATTAATTGGATTTAATCCATCATTTTTTAATAATACTCTAAGAAGATTAGATCCAACCCTAGGAACATAATTATTAGGAAATCTAAATACTTCTAAATCAGTTGAATCTCTGATAAACTCATCTGCCCCAATATCTGGAAACTCTCTATCTCTAGGAGTTTTTTCAAAATCGGTAAGTACTAAAGGAATATAATCTCCTTTTCTTACTAAATTATCATTTGTCAAATGCAAGTCTGTACTACTTACAAAACTAGGATTTACACTTACAGATTGTTTTTCTCTGGTTCCACTTGCCTTTAGAGCAGCAAGGTTTGCTCTTGCAGCACCATTAAAAACAAATTTAGTACCGCCTGTTACAAAGTAATTATTGTAATTAGATGAATCTACAACTGGCGCAGCACCGTAATATAAAGCATAAGCACCATTGGTACTATTAAGAATATTGTTTTTTACAAAATTTTTGGAACTAGGAATTTGAGTTAAAGGTGTGCTTGTAATGCTTAGGGCAGAATTAAACAAAAAACCGCTATTGTTAAAATCACCTCCATTAAAATTAATGCTATTGAAATAAATTTTTACATTTTGGGTATTTTGTAAATTAATTCCAAACGCCAACTGATTAGCATTTTGATTAAATTTTCCATAAATGGTATTGTTGAAAATAAGTGCCCTACTACCCCCTTTTATATTATTTAAAGAAATACCAAAAGCTCCACAATTAACTAATTTATTGTTATTGATACTGAAATTACCATTGCAATAATTTAAATAAATACCATATCTAAGAGAGGATGACGCAACCCGTAACCTTACATCATTATTGCTAATAGCAGCTATATCGTTATTGTCAATGTAAATGGCAGCATTGTATTGCCCTCGAAAAGTGTTTCCAATTATTTGATTTTTATTATCGCGATAAATCGTACTAAATCCTAATAATTTTACTCCCCAATAACCACCGATAATTTGGTTTCCTGTAATAATTGTAGTACTTGCATTAGTATCTTTTCCTAAAAATATTCTTTCGTCCGTGCTTACTATTGCAGCATAATTAGCTGTTGTCACATTACTATCAACTTTTAGTATACAATTTTTAATGGTGTTGTTTCGGGAGTTTCGTGTTAAATGAATATCAGATGCATAACCTGCTGGCAAGGTATTCAGATTTACAACCGTTATAGCTTCCAGAGTTGTAAAAACTGCTCCTTGAAATTTTATAACATGATGACTATATGCTTTATTATCAGAAGTCCATCTAACTGTTACGCTATTTGGATCTTTATTTTCTGATCTGAAAGTAACTTGATTCTTTTCAGAAGCTCCGATAAATGGAAAAAATATTGGTCTCTCTGTATAAATTCCTGGTTTGATTTCAAATATTACTTTACCTAAAACTTTGGAATTTGAAACTGCAATTGCCGCAGCGGTTATTGTTTTAAAATTCGGTGGAACTTCATTCGGACCAATTTTGTACAAACCAGTCAAGGTAGGTATTGCTTGCGCAAAAACTGATGTTGGTTTTACTGCAATAATTGCAAAAGCAAAGAAAAGTGCAAAAAGGTAAATTGGTTTTAAAAATTTATTCATATTATGGTATTATACAGTGTTATAAATTATTTGAGAGTATTATTTGGAAACAATGATGTTGGTTCTGAAACTTTTATTTCCGATTAAAACCCTGAAAACATAATTTCCATTTGCCAAGTCAGATATTGAAATTGGCATAATTTGTTTTCCTGCTTGAACAGATCCTAAATTTTCTGCCTTTATCATTTTACCAATGATATCATACATTTCTATTCTTACATTTTCTGATTGCTCTAAGTCCAAATCAAAATTCAAAATAGAATTGGCTGGGTTTGGAAAAACATTAATCAAATTACTACCAATGCTGGTTTGACCAATAATGTTAGGAAAATCTCCAGTAACAGTTATACAGGCAGTATCATTATCGAAATTAGTCTCTCCGATTACTGTTGGATAAGCACATAAATTATAAGTGCTTCCAAGTACTGTATTTAATGTATAAGGAGTAAAAGTATAGGATAATGAACTAAGTTTTTCCAAATTGGCATTTGTTACTGGCATTACCGAAACATTACTACCGTCAATATCCAAATTCAAATCAAATTTATTAACCGTTGTATTACTAAAGTTTGTTACAACAATAGTTATACTTTGAGGAGTGTTCGGCGAAACTTTAGCTCCATCTATTGGAGTCACAAAGTAACTGACTGATAAATCGATCGTGTCTACATTAAACAATAATAAACATGAAGAATCATTTAAGGTATTCAAATCATCAGTTATAATGGTTCTTGCACAGATTTGTAGGTTTCCTACATTCTTTGAAGGCCATTTTGTTGAGAAAGTAAAAGTCTTCACACTATCTGGCTTAATTGTACTGTTGGTAGTAAAAATTTGTGAAACTGGAAGTTCTCCTGTAACTTGATATTCCACTTTAGGATTCACATAATCAATTGTTCCAAAGTTTTTAACTTTTACAATCACATTTACCAGACCACTTAATGGTGCAGAATTATTTGGAGAAACAATCTCTATCACACCTCCATCTACAGAAGATACAAATTCATCTGCTCCTATATCTGGTGTAGTTAAATTTCTTAATTCATTATCATAATCAAATATTACCGTAGTACCACCCAATCCTTTTCCATTTAAAGCTACATCGCTCGTATGCAAATCAGTTGGACTAAAGAATACTGGTTTTTTAGAAATTGAATTTAAGTTTTGATTGCTTTTTGTGATTAGTATTGGCAAAGTCGCAGCAATATCCGAACCCCAGAAACCCAATGTACTACCACTAGTCCAAAGTAGATTTCTATCTAATAAAATTTCAGAATTTGCAGCTTCATCATCAGCAACGAAACCATATCCTCCTCCAAAATTGCTAAAAATATTATTGTAAACTCTGTTTCCATCTCCACCCATAATATTAAAAGCAATACTACCAGTGTCCACACCAAGGCTATCGTATCTTACGGAGTTATGTATTACATCTGTATTAGCACATTCTATCATTTCCATACCTATACCCCCAACATTATTATTGATAAAACCACCTGCAAGCATATTATTTGATATTACATTTTTGAATAATCCATCTAGGTTTTTTAGGGTAAAACCTTTATCGCCTGCACCATATAAATAATTATTACTCAAATTTATATCTTCATCCATTCCGTCTAAATCAATACCGAAACTGTTTCTATTATTTTTTCTCATAATAATATTGTTTTTGGTAATGTTATTCACGTTAGCGTTAATTACTTTAATCGCAGTTACATTGTTATTTCTAAAAATGTTGTTTGTGATATTATTTGAAGAATTTGATTCTCCTCCAAAACCTTTAAAATGAATTCCATACGCTCCACCTTGGATAAAGGAATTAGAAACCCTATTTAAAAAAGCACCAGTTGCATCTGTTTGCCCGCTATTACTAGACATCACTACTCCCATTAAAGAATTTGCTGGACTTAAAGTATCTAATAAAATTTTACAATTATTGATCAAATTATTATTTGCACCATTAGAAAAATGAATAGCTGAACCTCTACTACTTCCTGTGTTTTTGATAGTTAAGTTTAAAAATCTGACATAACCAGTTCCGTTCAATCTTATAATTGCATGATCAGCAAATCCTTTTCCTACACTATCAATTATTACATCATCTGGATTTCCAGTGACTGATTGAAAAGTTATAGAGTTTTCTGGGCCTTTCTCAAAATAAGCTGGTAAAGTAAAACGCTCGTTGTATCTACCAGAAATAATATTAAAAACAACTGAATCGGTATAACCACATTGTAAAGCATTAGCCACTTGAGCTAAATTTAAAAAATCTGCAGTTGGTCCCCCCACAGTATAAGTACCACCTTTGATAGCTGTACAGAAATCTTGACAAAGTTCTTCGTAGTTAGGAAGATTTATTGGATTATTGATATTATCACCCGTCAATCCTGGAGGAACAATTCTAACGCAAATTCTTCCAGTATTGTAATTTGCTAAATTCAATTTTCCAGTAAAAGTGAACACTTCACGATCATAAGTTGTGTCTAAAGTACTCAAGGTAACAACTTCTGGCGCTCTCCAATTCGTTTCACTAGCTAATTTAAATTGAACATTAATGCTTTGACCAATGATGCTGGTATTTCCTTCATTTAGCAAAGTTACTTTTACATCGTTGTTTCCTAAGAAAGTAGTATCAGGACGAACTTTAATAATAGAAATATCTGTAGGTTCTAGATAGTATTCATAGGCTCCAACGGTAGGTAATCTAGGACTTCTTTTATTAAATTTATAATCTCTTAATACACTATCTACTGTTTTACCTTTTTTATAAAAATCAATAGCAGTAGTTAATTCCATATCATTTATATTATTGAATGGAGGTAGTAAAGCAAAAGAATTCTCGTCTAAACCTGATGCATCTTGGTAACCTAAAAGATTCGCTCTAACATCCGCTGAGGTAATTCCAGCAATTCCATTACTATAAATAGCAAATCTATTTGCAGTATTTGCTACATAAAGGTCATTGTTATTTGAAAGAAAAAACTCACGAATATTCGAAATATGGACACTCACACCTGAACCAAAATTGGAAAAAATGTTGTTGTTCACATTCATAATGGCAGATGCTTCTGTTGCTCTAAATGCACTTCCATATATTCCTGTTCCATCAAATCGTACATTGTTATGATAAACTCCCACATAGTTGCAGGTATCTGCAATAATTCCAGCTGACAAAAGATTTGCTTTGAAACCAGAAGTAATTAAATTATTTGAAATGATGAATTCTTTGGTTCCTGTGATTTTCAATAATTCAATGCCAGAATATTGAACTTTTTCAATAAAATTTCCATCAATTTTCTGATCTCCATAGCTGAAAGAAACAAAGATTCCTTTGCTTAAAGCATTAGAACCAGGCGTTCTACCAGCAATACGGTTCTTTTGAATTAATGGAAGATCAACAAATCTAGTACTGATTCCCGCTAAGACGAAATCTTTTATCGTATTATTTCTAATAATATTTCCTTGATCTCTATTTTCCTCTCCGTTTCCGATCATAAAAATTCCATAGTAGCCTCCAGTTATGATATTATTGCTAATAATATTTTTACTTGAATTGGTAGCTGAACCATATATACTAAATGGTGAAGACGAAACGATACCCGCAATATTTTGAGTGGTAGTGCTTGTTTTATTTACATTAATATCACAACTATCAATGATATTGTTTTTTGCATTATTAGTTAATTGTATGGCAGAGGAAAATGTACTTGAAAGATTTTCAATTAATAAATTGCTAATTCTGACATTTCTTGTTCCATCTAATCGTATAACTGCGTGACTCCGTGTAATATTATTTCCAGCTACTTTTATTTGAGCTTTATTATTCTTATCAAAAGAAGTGATGGTCATGAAAGGATTTTCATAAGACAATTCTAAGAACGGAATGATTAACTTCTCAGCATATACTCCTGGATATATACGAATATTTAATGGTCCTGCTATACCACAACCGATGCTATCTAAAGCTTCTTGTATGGTTTGGAAATCTGCATTTGGATAATTTAAAAAATTACCAACAGTTTTATTTCCATCTAATCCTGTACAAACTCTATCACAAGCAAAATCATTATTGTTTACTGTATCTAAAGGTAAAGATCCAGGTTTTACTCGAACACAGATATCATGATCTAAACGATCTATATTGTTCCATGCTACTGGAAACACAAAATTAAAGGTTTTAAATATTTTATCTAAAGGTGTTAAACTTACAGTTGATGCACCTGTAAATGGCGCTCCATCTATTGAAAACTCTAATTGTGCAGTTAAGCCAGCTAATGATTTTAAACCAACATTGGTCAATTTTACTGCAATAAAATTATTTCCACGTCTTACTACATTATTTAAAACTGCAGTTACATCCAAATCAAATTCTGTATTAACAAATTCATCTGCGCCAATGTCTGGCTTACCCGGAAGTTTTCTTCTTATTTCTTTATCTACATCAAACAGTATATCCTTTATAGTTGAACCTTTTCTGTCAACTGCAGGATTCTTTGAATGCAAATCTGTTTCTGTTCTGAAATTCGGTAAAACACTAATTGAGTTTTTATCTTTTCCAGTTGCGGTCTGCAATGCTTTTAAACTTCTATATCCTTTTCCCCAGAAAGCAAAAGATTTTGATTTCAACAAACCAGATTGAAACAAATTATTGTTATTTGAATTTGCGACCGAACTGGCATCTATGATATTTAATATTTTAGCTCCATTAATAGTTGCAAAAATATTATTTGTTATCACCAAGTTACCGCTTGGAATATCATTAGCATTCAATGCTCCTGCACTTATCGTATCTCCATCAAAATTCACAGAATTAAAATGAACTCCTACATTGGTAGATGATCTTACAGAAATAGCGGATGCGGTATTAGAAAAATAAGTAAATCCAGCTCCGACAAAATTATTGGAAATAATCCATTGTTTAGAACCTTGCCCAACATCTAATACCGAAATTCCTTGAAAAGTGATAGCAGAAATTTGGTTTGCGTTTATAGTTCCAAATTTAGAGAAACTTACAAAAATTCCTGTTCCTCCAGTTGTGTTCATTACCTTTCTGCCTGTTATTGTGTTATATTCAATTCTTGCATCTGTACTGCTTGTAAATATTCCGTAAGAGTAAACTTGTCGGATATTGTTATTAAGAATAGAATCATTAACATCTCGATTACTCTCATCCTTACCATTCATATTGATTCCGTAAAATCCTCCACTTAAATTATTATTTTTAATCGTAATAAAGTTTCCGTTTTTTCCTTTGTCTTTGAAAGTACCTAAAGCAGAAGCGGTTATAGGTGCAAAAGAAGTTCTATTGGATGTTGAGTCAACTTTTATAATACATCCTATCACTTTTACATTCTCACAAGCATTCGTGATATG
>JBBQYA010000013.1:0-42328 GCA_038209155.1 Sphingobacteriales bacterium
TGGCTTGAAATTCTAAAGGCAGAATAGCCTGAATTACTCATTGCAACAATTCCTACTGCGTCTGTCTGCTCTGCCAATACGCAAGCATTATAACAAATTGCATCAGATAAATAAGTCTTAGTAGTTTTATCAGCAGTAAATCCCTTGTTAAAGTTATATCCAGTTGCTTCCACAGATGAAATGATTTTGTGCATAGCTTGAACTACTAAAACTGGATAACTTCCCACAGAAGTTTCTGCACTTAGCATTACTGCATCTGCACCGTCTAAAACAGAATTAGCAACATCATTTGCTTCTGCTCTAGTTGGTCGGGCATTTGTAATCATGCTTTCCATCATTTGGGTGGCGATAATTATGGGCTTTGCAGCTACTATACACTTTTTAACGATCATTTTTTGCATAACTGGAACTTGTTCCATCGGAATTTCTACACCCAAATCTCCTCTTGCAACCATCAACGCATCACTTTCTAAAATAATAGCATCTATATTTTCCAAGGCTTCTGGTTTCTCTATTTTGGCAACTACTCTTGCGGTCTTTCCTTTTTCTGCTATTCTTCTTTTCAAATCAATAATATCTTCCGCTGATCGTACAAAAGATAATCCTATCCACTCCACATCATTCTCAAGAGCAAATTCCAAATCTTCAAGGTCCTTTTCTGTTAAACTTGAAGAACTAATTTTTGTGTCTGGAAGATTTACTCCTTTATTAGAAGAAAGCAATCCACCATATACCACTTGCGCTTTTACTGTATCCTTATTATTGGTTTCTAAAATGCGCATTTGTAGTTTGCCATCATCTAGCAAAATCAATTCTCCAAACGTTACGTCCTGAGGAAAATGATCATAGGTTATATAAATGGTGTCTTTGTTTCCAATTTGCTTTTTTGTGGTTATGGTCACATGTTGTCCGCTCTCCAAAATCACTCCTGGTTCCATTTCGCCAATTCTGATTTTTGGTCCTTGCAAATCCACTAAAATTCCGATGTGTGTATTATATTCTGTATTGATTTCCCGTACTGTATCTATCAATTTTTGATGTTGCTCATAAGCGCCGTGAGAAAAGTTAACTCGGCATACGTCTAATCCAGCTTTTACTAATTCAATTAAAATTTCTTTACTACTTGATGCCGGCCCCATGGTGGCAATTATTTTGGTCCTGTTGTAAGTCGTCTTCATATAAAATATTAATGAATTGTATTTTTAATAATTTTACAAAGTAAACTAAAAATGTTTGATTATAGAACAATGTCTATATTATGAAATCATCAACAAAACACTTCATTAATTTCAATAATTGTATTTTGTTGTTGAATAATGAGCTGCTTTTTAATAATTTGCCATTGAGCAATTTTCTTAGAGAATAATAAAGTTTTCTCTTGATTTTAAAGTGCCCATTTCTAAAGCCAAAACTGCGTCAACAAATTCTATTTTTCTTAATTTATTGATAAGTTTAAATTGAAAATCCCCTTTTTGTGCTTCTTTTACTACCAATAAAAAATCAATTTCCTTTTTCTCAGGCAAGAAATGGCTTGGGTTTCCTTTGTTTGCAATCAAAATATAGTGAGGATCGCCCGGCTGATTTTCAAATTCATAACGCGTAAACCAAGAATCCAGACCTGAAGAATTTTCTAATAGTAAATCTTCTTTTTTAATAAATTCAAAACCAGATTGTTTGTTTAGAAACCAACAAAGCCTATAATCGCTCAAAGTAGTAACGATGCCGATTAATATTAGATTATAGTCGTATGAGACTTTTAAAACTTTCTTTGCCAATCGAAGAATAAATATTTGTAAAAATATAAAATATTGGTACTATTGACCGAAAGATATTTACTCTATCATCAAATATATGTTCAAAAATATGTTTGAAATTGATGATAAATTAAGTTTATTTGCAAAAAAATTAAAACAATTTAAATTTTAAGATTATGTCAGATATTGCATCAAGAGTTAAAGCGATTATTGTTGAAAAACTGGGAGTTGACGAGAACGAAGTTACACCAGAAGCGAGTTTCACCAATGATTTAGGAGCTGATTCGTTAGACACTGTTGAGCTGATTATGGAATTCGAAAAAGAATTCAATGTTGCTATTCCTGATGAGCAGGCGGAAACAATTGGAACTGTGGGACAAGCTATCACTTACCTTGAGAAAAACGTTAAGTAAGAATATTTAATGAATTTAAAACGTGTTGTAGTTACCGGTTTAGGTGCACTTACCCCACTTGGCAATACCGTAGACGAGTTTTGGAACGGATTGTTGAATGGAGTAAGTGGCGCTGGGCCAATAACTCGTTTTGATGCAAGCAAATTCAAAACAAAATTTGCTTGTGAGGTTAAAGATTTCAATCCAGAAAATTATTTAGAAAAAAAGGAAGCAAGAAAACTTGATCCATTTGTACAGTATGCGCTGGTAGCTGCTGATGAGGCGGTAAAGGATTCAGGAATAGTTTTTTCAGACCACGACATTAATCGTTGCGGCGTAATTTGGGGTTCAGGAATTGGCGGTTTAACTACTTTTACAAAAGAAATTACGGAATTTGCCAATGGAGATGGAACACCTCGTTTCAATCCATTTTTTATTCCAAAAATGATCATTGATATTGCTCCAGGGCATATTTCTATCAAATACGGAATCCGAGGTCCAAACTTTTCTACTGTTTCTGCATGTGCTTCCTCTACTAATGCATTGATAGATGGCTTCAATTACATTCGATTAAATTATGCAGATGTAATTATTTCGGGCGGTTCAGAAGCCATTATTAATGAAGCAGGTTTAGGTGGCTTTAGTTCCATGCACGCTTTATCCACTAGAAACGATGATCCTAAAACTGCTTCAAGACCTTTTGATTTAGATCGAGATGGTTTTGTAACTGGTGAAGGAGCTGGATGTATTATCCTTGAATCTTTGGAGCATGCTCAAAAAAGAGGAGCAAAAATATATGCAGAATTAGTTGGAGCAGGAATGAGTGCTGATGCTTATCATATCACAGCTCCACATCCAGATGGCGAAGGAGCATATCAAGTAATGCTTAATGCATTGAGAGATGCAGATTTGAAAACCACTGACATTGATTACATTAATGTTCATGGTACTTCTACACCAATTGGTGATCCTCAGGAAATTAAAGCAATCATGCGAGCATTTGGAGAAGATGCTTACCGATTAAATATTAGTTCCACAAAATCCATGACTGGGCATTTGTTAGGTGCTGCAGGTGCTATTGAAGCAATTGCTAGTATTCTTGCTGTCAAGAATGATGTGATACCTCCAACCATTAATCATTTTACAGATGATCCAGAGTTTGATCCAAAATTAAATTTAACATTTAATAAAGCTCAACATAGAACTGTTCGTGCAGCACTTTCCAATACCTTTGGTTTTGGTGGTCACAATGCATCTGTTATCTTCAAAAAGTTTGAGGCTTAATAAAAATTCCAATAAAAACATTTAAATTTCATGCTTTTCTATTTCTCTTCAATTTGCAATTTTTGAGAAGAGTTTTAAATTTTCGGCATGCCAATTAGCAAAATTTATAAACTTTATTTTTCTGGAGATCGAAAATATATTCGCTCTCTAAAAAACATTTTGGGTTTTGTTCCGAACAATTTAGCCCTTTACAAATTAGCATTTAGACATAAATCTGCTGCCGAGGAAGTAAAAACTGGAGTTAAAAATAGCAACGAACGTTTAGAATTTCTTGGTGATGCTGTACTAGGTGCTGTGGTTGCTGAGGTTTTATTCAAAAAATTTCCTTTCAAAGATGAAGGATTTCTCACCGAACTGAGATCCAAAATTGTGAATAGAATTTTTCTGAATCAATTGGCTAAAAAAATAGGCCTTTCTGATTTAATTATTTTAGATACGAAGTCTATAAACGTGGCTGCAAGAACTGGCTCTCTCTTAGGAGATGCTTTTGAAGCTTTAATTGGTGCAATTTATTTAGATAATGGTTTCGATTTCACCCGCAACTTTATCATCCAAACTATCATAAAACCTCACGTAGATATCAATCAATTAGAAATAACCGAATCAAATTTTAAAAGTAAATTATTGATTTGGTGCCAACGAGAAGGTAAAATATTAGTTTTTGAATTAAAAGAGACTACTGAAAATGGAAATAAAAAACTATTTACCATGGAGGCTCAAATAGATGGAAAAGCATACGGAATAGGTTCAGATTTTAATAAAAAGAATGCAGAAAAAATGGCTGCAGAAAAAGCTTGTTTAGAATTAAAAATTTAAACATCTTATTTTTTGAATTCTCATTTATGACCCAATCAAAACTACTTTTCGTTCATCTATCCTTGTTTCTAGTAGCAATTATTTATGGTGCAACATTTACCATCGCCAAAGAAGTAATGCCTGCCTTTATTCATCCTTTTGGTTTAATTGTAATCAGAGTTAGTGGAGCCACTTTACTTTTATGGTTAACACATTCTTTTTATCCTAAAGAAAAAATTGCCAAAAAAGATCATTATCGTTTAATGATTTGTTCGGTTTTTGGTGTGGCTGCCAATATGTTATTTTTTTTTAAAGGTTTATCTATCACTACCCCTATAAATGCGGCTGTCATTATGGTGACTACACCGCTTTTTGTAGCATTTCTAGCTTTTATTTTTTTAAAAGAAAAAATTACGTTTTTTAAAATTATAGGATTAATACTCGGTTTAGGAGGTGCATTTGTTTTAGTTTTTAGGCCCGGTATGAATGTGAATTCTTCCACCATTTTGGGTGATGTTTACGTTATGCTTAATGCTATTATCTATTCTTTTTATTTGATATTGGCAAAACCATTGTTAACAAAATACAAAGCACTAAATGTAATTAAATGGACATTTCTATATGGTTTAATTTTGGTTATCCCATTTGGTATCACAGATTTACAAATGATAAATGGGGCAAATATTCCTTCTAATATTTGGCTATCAATTGTCTTTTTAATTGTGATGGCCACTTTTTTAACCTATTTATTAAATGGCTGGGCATTGAAATATGTGAACTCTTCTGTGGTAGGAACTTATATATATTTACAGCCAGTATTGGCAAGTTTAATCGCCATTTATTTAGGCAAAGATATGCTTACGGTAGAAAAAACAGTTTATACTCTTTTTATATTTTTAGGTGTGTATTTAGTTAGCTTTCCAGAAAATATTTTTATTTACTATTATAACAAAATTAAAGGCTGAATCAAAGTAGTTAAAAAGGCTATATTTGCAAAATATCAAGGAGTATGATTAAATCGATGACCGGTTTTGGGCTGGTAATAAAAGAGAAAGAAAATTACAAAATTTGCGCGGAGATTAAATCTTTGAATAGCAAATTTTTAGAATTAAGTTTAAAACTTCCAAGAACATTTGCTGACAAAGAATTAAGTTTTAGAAACGATTGCAATCGTTTGCTAGAAAGAGGAAAAGTAACCGTGGTAATGGGTTTAGAATCACTTGATGGTTTAAAATATTCTAGTGTTTTCAACAAGGAATTGGTTAAATCTTATTATTTAGATTTAAAAAACCTCAATGAAGAATTGGGTTCAAATTCTACTAATTTATTGCAATTAGCGATGCAAATGCCAGATGTATATCAGGTAACAGAATCCGTGTCAGACCATGCAAAATGGGAAGAAGCATTAGAGGTTTTCCATTTAGCCTTGCATGAATTTAATACTTTCCGATTGGATGAAGGTGCTGTATTAGCAGCAGAATTTAAAGCCAGAATTAATAATATTTTGAATTTATTAATAGAAATAGAAATTTACGAATCTATCAGGATTACTGCTATTAAATCAAAAATTGAAAGTATGCTTATAGAAACCGTAGGTGGGGAAAATGTAGATACTAATAGATTGGAACAAGAATTAATTTTTTATATCGAAAAATTAGATATTACAGAAGAGAAGCTGAGATTAAAAAGCCATTGCGATTATTTTTTAGAGGGTATGGATGGAGAAGAATCTAATGGAAAAAAATTAGGTTTTATAGCTCAGGAAATTGGTCGGGAAATAAACACACTTGGCAGCAAAGCAAATCAAGCTGATATTCAAAAAATAGTGGTGAATATGAAAGATGAACTTGAAAAAATAAAGGAACAATTATTAAATATTCTTTAAGCCACCAGAAAAATGGCAGAAGGAAAATTAATTATTATTTGTGCTCCCTCTGGGGCGGGTAAAACTACTATTGTGAAGTATTTGCTTTCCAAGGAATTACCTTTGCAATTTTCTGTATCAGCTACTACTAGACCCATTAGAGATAATGAAATAGATGGAAAAGATTATTATTTTTTAAATAAAGAAGATTTTCTACATAAAATAGCTGCTAAAGAATTTATTGAATTTGAAGAAGTTTACCAAGGTAATTTTTATGGAACTTTACGCTCAGAAATGAACAGAATTTGGGCTAGTGGCAGCCATATAATATTTGATTTAGACGTGCAAGGCGGCTTGCATCTTCAAAGAAAATACCCAAACAATTCTTTATCTATTTTTATAGCACCTCCTTCTTTAGAAATATTAAAAGAACGGCTAACCCACAGAGGAACAAACGACGACAGGGACATTGAAACCAGAATTAATAAAGCGAAAAGTGAATTAACTTTTAGTCATAATTTTGACCATCAAGTAATAAATGATGATTTGGATCGCGCTTGTGCTGAAGTAGAAGAATTGGTAAAAAGATTTTTATTTAATGATATAAAATGAAAATCGGATTGTTTTTCGGTTCATTTAATCCGATCCATATTGGCCATCAGATTATTGCTAATTATATGGCAAATTATACCGATTTGGATCAAGTATGGTTGGTAGTTTCTCCACAAAATCCATTGAAAACCAAAAACGATTTAATCAATGTTTACGATCGATTAGAAATGACAAAATTGGCTTTCGAAGAAAGTACTAAAATTAAAGTTTCTGATATTGAATTAAAATTACCTCTCCCTTCTTATACAATAGATACTTTAACGCATCTACAAGAAAAATACCCTGAAAATCATTTTTCCTTGATAATGGGAGCCGACAATTTATCGACTATTCATAAGTGGAAAAATTTTGAACAAATTTTAAAATATTATTCCATTCTGGTATATCCAAGACCAGGCATAGATCTTTCTAAATGGAAAGATAATCCATCTGTGACAATTACGGAAGCGCCTTTAATGGAGATTTCAGCTACTTTTATCAGAAAAAGTATTCAGCAGAAAAAGAATGTTCAATATTTTATTTCCGAAAAAGTTTTACAATTTATTGAAAGTAAATCTCTCTATAAGTAAATAATTTATTGGATTTTAATTACTTCGCCCAAAGAAATAGAATTATCTTTTTTATTATTTATTTCTTTTAACTTATCTAATTCTACATTAAACTTTTTGGAAATAGAATAAAATGTATCGCCTTTTTTTACGGTGTAGTAATTAGTTTTAGAATCATTTTCTACTTCTGATTTACTTCCGTTATCATATTGATTTAAATGATACTTTTCAATTAGATTAATCAATAATTCTGGATATTTAGGATTTGTAGCATAACCCGCTTTTTTTAACCCATAAGCCCATTTAGAATAATCATTTTTAGAATATGAAAATAGAAATGAATAACGAGCAGAATTCTTCAAAAAATCAGAATGGTCTCTAAAAGATTCTTCGCTATGTTTATATTTTCTAAAACACTCTCTGCGAGCATCATCCGTTTTTCTGATTCGTTTTCCTGTCCAACCATTATTGCATTTTATTCCAAAATGATTTTTTCCTTTTTTGGCCAATCTGCTATTTCCGTTTGACGATTCCAACATAGCTTGTGCAAGTGTAATGCTTGCAGGAATTCCACTTCTTTTCATTTCAGAAATGGCAATTTCCCGATATTGATTTAAATAGCTTTCTGCCTCTTTATTTTGTGCTAATGCAGAATTGAGAAAAAAGGTAATTAAAATAAAAAAAATAAAATACTTCATTCTTTGACTTTAATTTTGGTGCCTGCAAGAATAGTATTGTTTTTTAAATTATTCAATGCCTTTAATTTATTTACAGAAGTACTAAATTTTACTGCTATTTTAGATAAGGAATCTCCTTTTTTTACTTTATATAAAGTAATGCCCTTTGGGGCAAAAGAATTCTGAACTTCTTTGGCATCTACAACAGTTTCTGCTTTGTCATTCTGTTTTTCAACGCTATCAAATTCGTAAAGTTTATTTTTTTTAATGGTTGCGATTAATTGTTCTGAATAGATTTTACTCGTTGCATATCCCACTCTTTGCAATCCCATCGCCCATGCCTTGTAATCATTTTTTTTGTGCTTCCACAGAGAGGTGTACGTTTTTCTATTGCTTAATATTTTTATAAAATAGGAATACGAATCTTCTACAGAATCAAATTCTTTGTAGGAAGATTTAAACTTAGCCCCTTTTGCTTTTAAATTATTCGGGCCTTTAATACCAAAATGATTATTTAACCATTTTGCATTTCTGCTATTTCCATTTGCTGATTCGTGCATGGCTACACCTAAAATAATGCTTGCTGGAATTCCTGAACTTTCTGAAAGCGAGCTAGCTAATTTTCCATACTTTTCTTTATAAATATCTGCAGAAATAGTTTGGGCATTGGCTTTAAAAAATAATGAGAGAAATAAAAAGAAAATATAAATGTTTACTTTTTTCATAGTTATAATAAGAAAAACGATTAATCATATTTTTTGAACTATTAGAATTCCATCTCTAATTGGTAGTAAAATATTTTTAACCCTTATGTCCTGGTGCACCATTAAATTAAAATCTAGAATTGCTTTAGTGTCCTTGTCAATTTTACTGCCTTGTGCAATCACCTTGCCACTCCACAAAACATTGTCTGCAAGTATGAAACCGCCCTTTTTTACTTTATCGAAAATTATTTGATAATAATTAGAATAGTTCTCCTTATCAGCATCTATAAAAACCAAATCAAAAACCTCATTCAATTCAGGTATTATTTCTATCGCATTTCCAATTCTATAATCAATCTTGTTTCCATTTTCTGCTGTATCAAAATACGTTTGAACTCGTTCTTGCAATTCAGCATTAATATCTATCGTGATTATTTTTCCCTTTTCCGATAATCCAGTTGCTAAACAAATAGCCGAATATCCAGTAAAAGTTCCTATTTCCAGAATCCTATCAGGTTTGATCATTTTAGAAATAAAACTCAAAAATGCTCCTTGAATATGCCCCGAAATCATTCTAGGCATTAGCACTTCTGCATTTGTATCTCTATTTATTTTTTTCAATAAATCCGATTCTTCAGTCGTATGATTTTCACAATACTCTGTTAGTCGTGGATCAATAAATTCCATTTATTCTTTAGGTAAAAACTGTAAAGTACTCATTAAATCCAAATCAAAAACCTCATTAGCAATTTCCCGTATTTCATCCGCACTTATTTTATTCAAAAGCGAAATAGAATGCTTCAAAGGTTCCACTTTATCCTGTTCCAACAAACTCTTGCACGAACCTATCAATACATTTAATCTTCCTTCTTCCGCCAAAGCAATCTGACCAATAAACTTTTTCTTTGCCTGATCAAGCATCAAACCACCAAGATTTTTCTTGCGCAAAGCATCCAGTTCTTTATGAATCAATCGCAAACATCTATTTACTTTTTCAGGGTCTGTTCCAAAATAAATTTCAAAAATCCCAGAATCAGAATACGGATAATAACCAGATTCTATCGTGTAAGTCAAGCCAAATTTTTCTCTAATATTAAGATTCAACCGAGAAGTCAAACCAGGCCCACCCAAAAAATTATTGAGCAGCAGCATCGCTTTTTTATTTTTATGATGCAAAGAATAACTCTGTACACCCATTATCACATGTGCTTGATTGATGCTTTTAAAAACCTTCGTATTATTTTTAGCAGCAATCTTGGGTTCTATTCTTTTATGATCTCTCGTACTATAAGCCAAATCTCCCAAATACTTTTCGGCAAGATTTTTCAATTTAGAACCCGATACATTTCCATGAACCCCAAACACTACTTGGTCGCTGGTATAATTGGTTTGAATAAAATGATCAATATCCGATTTCTTCAACGCCGTAACACTCTCAGGGGTTCCCAAAATATTTCGGCCTAAAGCATGATCGGGAAATATAATTTCATCAAACTGATCTAAAATTTGCTCCTCTGGCAAATCATTATACGATTCTATCTCATCCAAAATTACCCCTTTCTCCTTCTCCATTTCATGTTCTGGAAAGATAGATCGAAAGGCGATATCACTGATTAATTCAAAAGCTCTTTCCAAATGTTCATTCAAAAAAGAAGCATGAATGCACGTTTGCTCCTTGGTCGTATACGCATTTATTTCACCACCAACACTTTCCAATCTGTTTAGCAATTGGTACGAATTCCTTTTTTCAGTTCCCTTAAAAAGCAAATGTTCGATAAAATGAGCCAAACCATTCACCCCTTCATCCTCATCCCTCGATCCTCTATTCACGATAAAACAGCAATGCGTTATCCCGTTTTCATGGCTTTTTTGTTGTAATATTCGTATCCCATTTTTTAAACTAAATATTTCTGGTTCGGGGTTTATGATCATTGGTTATTTTTAAAGATTTGAAAATTAATAAATAAAACACTGAGGTAATTCATAAAAAAAAACGATTTTTATGAAACTAAAACTATTTACCTGATTTATGAAAAAACTGATAAAAATCATTTTTACACTTTTTATTATCACTTTTTCTATTTCTGCAAAGGCGCAAACCTACACCAGTTATTTCACTGGCGACACCAGCGATGTTCAACCCATCAGCCAATCTGGTATTTGTTTAATGGGTGGCGCATCAGAAAACGACGAAGCTATGAAATGGTTTTTGAATAAAGCAGCAGGCGGAGATATTGTTGTTCTTAGAGTTACTGGAGCAGATGGATACAACAATTACCTATTTACCGATTTAGGAATCTCAGTAAATTCTGTCGAAACCATCAAAATTCCAAGTCGAGCAGCAGCGAATGATCCTTATGTTAGGCGCCAATTACGAAATGCCGAAGCCATTTTTATAGCCGGTGGCAATCAATTTGATTATTTAACCTATTGGAAAAACACAGAAGTAGATTCTGCCATTAATTATCTTATTTCCACCAAAAAAGCACCCATTGGAGGTCTCAGTGCAGGAATGGCAATCGCAGGAGATTATTATTTTAGCGCTGCCATTAGTTCCATCACCTCCGTTACAGCATTGGCAAATCCTTTTCACCCAAGCCTAACCTTAGGCAATTCAGATTTTATTCACCAATCGCTTTTGGCAAATACCCTTTGCGAAACCCATTTCGATAATCCCGACAGAAAAGGAAGACTGCTAACTTTTATGGCTAGAATGCAACAAGGCTCAGGATTTATCGCCAAAGCAATAGCCTGCGAAGAATATACCGCCGTTTGTATTGATTCTAATGGTTTAGCAAGAGTTTTTGGAGATCCTACACAAGATGATTTTGCCTACTTCTTGCAAACTTCCTGCACGCCAACCAATGTTCCTGAACTATGTGTAGCCAACCAGCCCCTTACTTGGAACTATAATAAAAATGCAGTTTCCGTTTATAAAGTAAAAGGCAATACCAATGGAAACAACCAAGTAAACATCGTTGCCAATAAATTCACTCCCGTTTTCGGCGGAATATATCAATCTTGGTACGCCACCAACGGAGTTTTATCAGAAGTCAATCAAGTAAATCCTCCCACTTGTCTTACCAGCATCAACGATATAAATACTAAACACCCGCTAAAGTTTTTCCCAAATCCAGTATCCGATCAATTAATCATAGAATCCACCGGACAGACAGAACTCATCATTTATTCCCTTTTAGGCGAAATAATCGAATCAAAAACTTGCTTTGACACTATCGAAATAGAAACTAAACACTATCCAGATGGTATCTATTTATTAAAACTAAATGGAAAAAATTCGGGGCAAGGTAAGTTTGTGGTAAAGCATTGACCAAGAATTGTTTTTTTTACTACCGAAAAAAAGGAATAAAAAAGGAAAGTTTTTGAGTTTATCAACAGATTTTGGAGTTGTACAAAAAGGGATGCAGCAAACATTAGAACTTTCCACCGCAGAATCTCCAGAGGAAACAGGAGTCTTCAATACGTACAAAAATACCTTAGGATATCTTTCCTTATTTCTAATGTTAAAAGGTTTTTACAACATCAAAAATTTCACCCCTTATGTATTATTAGGACCTCGCGTCGATTATAGAATTATGACCGAAGCACAAATTGATGCAATAATTTATTCCGAATCCAATAAACTTATTTGGGGTTTAACCTATCGTGCGGGTGTCGAATACAAATTTAAAAAGTTGGAAGAATTATTACTAAAAAACACAAATGATTACAATCTTTTTGAACATCAATAGTATTTTGGATTTGTTGGCGGAAAGAATTCCTTTTTATGATTCTATAATTAAACTGGCAACATTTGCATACCAAAAAAACCTATTTATGGTTTCCTTTCCTATTTCGTTTACAACGATCGACTGTTTTAAAAAAAAATAAATTTCTCCAATCTGACTATAGCACCGCAGGTTGACTTACAAACTCTGGAATTCACATCCCGAATCCATCTCAAAATCAATCAATATTTACCACATCGTAAAAACAACAAAAACTACTTATTGCTAACCTTTAATTAATTATAAGACTTTAAACGTAATTTTATATTGTCTAACTTTAATAAAACAAGATCAACTATATTCTCTTGAGAAATAAACTATTACTATTAGCTTTAGGAAGCATACTGATTTTAAGCTCATTTACATTTAAATTAAGTAAAGAAAAACAACCTCGTACCATATTCAAAACTTCATCAATAATAAATGGCAATCAAGTCGAAAAAAAAGTTATTCTTATTGATGGTAAAACATAGAGAGAAGATATAATTCATACCTGTGGCTTTTTAGCTCGAGAAAACGTTCTTTTAACATTTGACAAACTTACAATTGGTAAAAGCTTCTTAGGACTTTTGGGTAAAAACCGAATTAGAGTGGCAGAAGGAAATATCAAATTACAAAATGGACAAACACAAAGCTTCAAGGCTGGTGGACTGACAAGTTTTAAATTAATTAGAATTCAATACTCTAACCTTGAATCAAAGAAAGCATCGCAAATAGAAATGATTGAAATTATTGACTAACACAACATTTCTATTTCTATTTTAAAATTCCTGAAGATTTCTAACGAATCGTTACGAAAAATTAAAGATATTTCGTCTTGGGATAAAATTATTTTATGTGTAAATAGTAAATCAAATAATCACGGTCTTTCGATTAATCTGCCATTTCGCTTATTTATATTATCTTCAATATTTTTTTATACCCTTTATTTATTAAGCTTAAATAGAATATTTAATAATAATGAAATTGACTATTCACTAATTGGATACTATTTTTCATTTATAGACATAACACACAGAAGCGACTTTTTAGTAAATAAAGAAGAGTTTAATTCTTGGACATTATTCATTGACTTTTTAAATAAAATTTTATCAGGATTCTTTATTTACCAATTCATTGCAGCGTTTAGAAAATATGGAAAGAATTGAATAGTACTTTTCAATTAAACTTTCCAAAAGATAATCTTTAATCCCCCCTTCCCCCATAACTCCCTCATAAACTAATCATTACAAACCCATTTTCTCAATTTCACCAACTTACATAGCACATTTACACACCGGTAATTACCATTTACATTTTAATAATTTTGATAAACTTATTAAATGGTCAAACTAGTCATCACCTTCAAATCCACCCACCCAAACTTCGTCGCCACCTACTTCAATGTCAGAGTAATCATAGACCCAAAAAGTAAAAAATCTACAAAACTCCCTCTTACCTCAAAAACCCCAATACCAGCTTAATCAAAACCAAAACACAAAGTATTATCCCCAAAATGCCACTTAAATTATTTCTGTATTTTAGAAACACAAATAATAATGAACAAATCATTAGACTATTACACACAGATTTCTATCCTTTGCTAAAAAACAAAGTGAAGACACTCTACACTTTCGGTTTTATATTGACCAATAAATGTAATATCTGCACTTCGTAAACTTCTTAGTTTTGGAAAATGGGAACATTTTAAGGGTATAGTCTTTGCTTATGGTTTGAAAGTAAAGAATAACTTGTTAAGTACTGAATAAAGCGGTATTCTGGATTTATAGAACAGGTAATTGAACACTAAACTTTAAACGGTTAATTTTAACAAAACTTAATTAAACTACTTACTTTGCAGAAATTCAATTTTTTAACATCTAAAATAGATAAAATAAATTTTAACCTTTCTTAACATAATAGAAAACAGGATCATAATTCTTTAAGCCATTTTTTTAATAATAAATAATAAAAATTAGGCAACCCAATATTCTTTTGACAAGTAGATAAATAATAAATAAACTTAACCCAAAAATAAACATGAAAATCCCCTTTTTAAATTCAAAAAAAATCCAATTAAGTCTTTTTCTTGCTTTTGCATTGATCGGCTCAAGTATCATTTCTGGTTGCAATGACGACGAAGACACGCCAGCAACGCCAGCAGCAAAAGAGGCAAACGTATTGGTAGTTCATGCTTCTCCAAATGCACCAGCAGTAGATTTATTGATTGACAATAAGAAAATAAATTCTGCAGGACTTACATTTCCAAATAACACCGGATATTTAAAAGTAACTGAAGGTGTGAGAAATTTCAAGATTAATGTTTCTGGAACAGCAACTAGCGTAATCAATGCAGATATTACCCTAAAAGAAAATGTAAATTATTCTTTATTTGCTATTAATAAAGTGGATAGTATTGCTGGTTTATTAATCGAAGATGATTTATCTACACCTGAATCTGGAAAAGCTAAGGTTAGATTTCTTCACCTGTCGCCAGATGCACCAGCTGTAGATATTACTTTGTTAGATGGAACAAAGGTTTTTCCAGACTTCACTTATAAAGAAATTTCAGCTTTTACAAACTTAGCCGCTGGTAAATATAATTTACAAGTGAGAGTAGCTGGAACTTCAACTGTAGCATTTACCTTACCAGAAATCACTTTAGTAAGCGGCAAGATATACACCATATTTGCCAAAGGTTTGTTAACAGGAGCAGGTCCTCAAGCATTAGGTGCTCAAATAATTGCAAATAAATAAATCAAAATTTTAGTCAAAAAAAATCCGAAGTTAATGCTTCGGATTTTTTTTTATAATTTAATTTCTTCTTCTTTATCAGTCAGAAAATGAAACTCTGTTAAATGATGATTGGAAATTGCATTAATTTTAATCCATTTCTTATACTTTAAAAACCATTTCATCTGAATAGAAATAAATCCTTTTTTCAAAAATGCTTCTATGTAAGGATGCACATTTAGAGTAACAGATTTTTCATTTTGCTCAGTCAAAATATAATTCAGATTGTTTTCAATATCGTCTACCAAAAGAATACTAGCCTTAATTTCGCCAGTTCCATCACATGCAGGGCATTTCTCAACTGTAATAATATTCATCTCAGGTCGTACACGTTGGCGTGTAATCTGCACCAAACCAAATTTGCTAGGAGGCAAAATAGTATGTTTAGCCCGATCCTGAAGCATAATATCCCTTAAAGAATCAAACAATGTTTTACGATTGTTTGGCTTGTGCATATCTATAAAATCGACCACGATAATTCCACCCATATCTCTTAAACGTAGTTGACGAGCTATTTCTTTAGCCGCTTCCATGTTTACCGCCAATGCACTTTCTTCTTGGTTTATATCATTGCTAGTTCTATTTCCGCTATTCACATCTATCACATGCAGCGCTTCTGTATGTTCTATTACTAAATAAGCGCCACCCGGAAGAGTTACGGTTTTACCAAAAAGACTTTTAATCTGGCGTTCTATTCCATAATATTCAAAAATACTTTCTTTGCCTCTATGGAGCTTTACAATTTTTTCTTGTTCAGGAGATATGTTTTTGATGTATTGGCGAGTTTCTTCAAATACCAATGGATCATTTACTACCACATTATTAAAAGATGCATTCAATAAATCTCTCAAAATAGTGGACGATCGATCTATTTCCCCAATTATTTTTTTACCAGGTTCAGTAATCTTGATTCCATCTGTAAGAGTTTGCCATTTTTCGCAAAGCTCAATAATATCTTTTTGAAGTTCTTCTACTCCTCTACCCTCAGAAACAGTTCGGATGATGACCCCAAAGTTTTCTGGCTTCACACTATCTATTAGCTTTTTCAGGCGAGTTCTCTCACCATTGCTTTTTATTTTTTTAGAAACAGAAACGGTATTAGAAAAAGGCACTAAAATTACAAATCTACCCGCTAGCGATATCTCTGAGCTCAATCTTGGCCCTTTAGAAGAAATCGGTTCTTTGGAAATCTGAACTGGAATTAGCTGATTTCTTGAAATTACATCAGAAATTTTTCCACTTTTCAAAATATCAGCTTCCAAATCAAAACCAGCAAGTAATTTGCCAGGCATGGTGCCAGCCTTTGATAATTTTGCAAACTTTACTAAAGACTTTACCTGCGCACCTAAATCTAAGTAGTGCAGAAACGCATCTTTTTCATAACCAACGTCAACGAATGCGGCATTCAATCCAGGCATAATTTTTTTAATGCGCCCAAAATAAATATCGCCTACAACGTAATTATTGTTACTTTTTTCCTGATGCAACTCCAGCAATTGCCTGTCTTGCAATAATGCTATTGTCACGCCGGAAGCAGTAGCGTTTATTATTAGTTCTTTACTCAATAATAAATACTTTAAACAATCTCAACTATCACAAGATAGACGAGATTGCCGGTGTGTAACGAAATAAATAAGAAGAATTAATCGAGAAACTTAAGGAAAATTCAAGTATAGATGATTTTACTGTTTCCGATTTTTTTAGGAATTATTTACTATTTCTTTTTATGTCTATTCTTTTTAAGACGCTTCTTGCGCTTATGAGTAGCCATTTTGTGTCTTTTTCTTTTTTTACCGCTTGGCATAAAATCTTGATTTTAAATGATGAAAATTAATTTAGTTCGTTAATATAATTATCTACCCCTTTTTTAAATTCAGGGTCTTTGATATATTCTTTGCATTTCAGAAACGCTTTTTTAGCTTCCGACTTGTTTCCAAGATTTTTGTAGGATTCCCCTAAATAGAAATAAGCTTCAGCTGTTGGAGCTATATTTACCACTTTCGTGAATCGAGATACTGCTTTATCATGCTGACCAGATTTCATAGAAAATAAACCTAATTGCAAATTTGCATTTACATTTTCTGGTTCTTGTTTTACCACATCCAATAATAAGGTAATACCTTGCATTGGATTATTTGTGCCATTCACATAAGCTACACCTAATCCTGTTTTTGCATCTGAATTTTTGGGCTCTAAAAGTATTGCTTTGTTGTATAAACTTATGGCTTTGTTAATAAAAGTCAATTTTCTTGTACTGTCCTGCATACCTGTAGTTACATCTCTAAAACGATCTGCTGCCAATAAATAATTAATAGCTGTTGGCGTTTTTTGAGCTAGTTGTTCATAGTAAAAAGCACTTATACCAATTCCTGAAACAGAATCCCAAGCTTTTGCAAGATTCAAAATAGAAGATTGATCAGTGTCGAGTTTTTTTTCTACTCGTTCTACATACTGTAATTGTTGAGCGTTTAGGGTTTTTTTCGACAGCTGTATTTCGTTTTCTAAATTAAATAGAACTTCTGCTTTAGTTTCTGCATTCACAGATTTGTCCTCTAAATCTTTTGGCTTCACCAATCCTTTTATATCAAGAGATAGTAAGACTGCCATTAGAGCAACGATAGAAACTATTACAAAAATTTGCTTTTTATTCATGATAAAATTTTAAACTTCTTAAGCTTTTCCTGAAAGTTTTTTTCCTTTTGTAGCAACTTTTACTTTTTCAATAAAAATTTTCGCTGGTTTGAAACTTGGAACAAAATGTTCTGGAATAATGATCGCTGTATTTTTTAAAATATTTCTAGCGGTCTTTTCTGCTCTTTTTTTCACGATAAAACTTCCAAAACCTCGAACATATACGTTCTCTCCGTTGGTCATTGTAGTTTTTATCACTTTAAAAAATGCTTCAACTGTTTCTGCTACGTCTACTTTTTCTAATCCTGTTTTTGAAGCAATTTCTGCTATCACTTGTGCTTTGGTCATGCTGTTAATTTGAATTTTTTGTGAGTAAAATTATGTTTTTTTTTGGGATGCAATTTTAGGATTTTTTATTCATTTAATGAAATATTTATTTCATTTCTTTGTAATACTCAACTGTTTCTAAAATTTATTCATGTCTTTTGCTAATTCTTTGATTTCTTGGTATGAACTAAATAAACGTGATCTGCCTTGGAGACAAACAAAAGACCCATATTTTATATGGTTATCTGAGATTATTATGCAACAAACTAGAGTTGCTCAAGGTACTCCTTATTACGAACGATTCATTGAACTTTTTTCTACCGTTGATATTTTAGCAGATGCTCCAGAACAAACGGTGATGAAAGCTTGGCAAGGACTTGGATATTACAGTCGAGCTAGAAATTTGCATTTCACGGCAAAACAAATAAAAAATGAACATCAGAATTTGTTTCCAGATTCTTACGAAAAACTTCTAAAATTAAAAGGAGTTGGAACTTATACAGCTGCAGCTATTGCTTCTATTGCCTTCAAGGAACCAGTAGCGGTGGTAGATGGTAATGTATATCGAGTACTTGCCAGATATTTTGGAATTTATGATGCACAAGATAGCACAATAGGAAAAAAAATATTTGCGAAGCTAGCTCAAGAGGTAATGAGTATTCCGTTTCCAGATATTTACAATCAAGCTATCATGGAGTTTGGAGCTCTTCAATGCAAACCTGGATTACCTGATTGTGGTTCTTGTATTTTAAATGAGAATTGTATTGCATTTTTAACCAATTCGGTTTCGCTTCTCCCTGTAAAAACAAAAAAGACAAAAGTAAGAAATAGATTTTTTTACTATCTTGTAATAGAAAATGGCAATGGCTTTTATATGAAAAAGCGAACTGCTAAAGATGTCTGGGTAAATTTGTATGATTTTCCATTAATCGAAAAATCAGAAGCAGATTTAAATCCAGAAAGATTAATACCTTCATCTGGATTCATCAAATTATCAGACACTTACACCATAGAAAATATAAGTAAAGAATACAAGCATGTACTATCTCATCAACACATTTATGCACGATTTATAGAGATAAATGTTCAAAAACCAATAGATTTAGAGAATACAGAGTATCAGCTAATAGATATAGATGATTTAAAAAAAATGCCTGTATCAAAATTAATTGAAAATTATTTGGAAATGAAAATAATTAAGTACATTTAAATATAAATTAAAAAACATGTCAGGAATAAACAAAGTAATTCTAGTAGGACATTTGGGCAAGGACCCAGAGGTGCGAAATTTGGAAGGTGGTGCCAAAGTGGCGAGCTTTAGCTTAGCAACTACCGAAAATTACACAAACAAGGAAGGCAATCGAGTCGACCAAACAGAATGGCACAATGTTACAGTTTGGCGAGGACTTGCAGACGTAGCGGAGAAGTATCTAACAAAAGGGAAGCAAATTTACCTTGAAGGTAAAATTAGAACCCGGTCTTATGAGGACAAAGAAGGTGTTAAAAAGTATTCGACAGACATTGTAGCAGATACTTTCACCATGTTAGGCAAAAAAGAGGAAGGTTCTAATTCTGCAGTTGCAGAAAAATCAGAAACTTACCGAAATGATGCATCCGATGCAGAAGGAGATCTTCCATTTTAAAGAAAATAAGAAAGAGGATTAATATTTGAATCCTCTTTCTTATTTTTACAAAAAAATTAAATACCTCAATGAGTTCAGATCCAGAACCCTCGCATGGCGCGATTTTTCTTTTAATTCCAAAACTTTTCCTCATCTCTTTACAAAATCAATTTACAATCTTTGGATTGCTCATCTTGCTGTTTTTACTTCTGGCATTAACATTAGCCGCAGAAAGAGCATTTTTCCTTATAACCAAATCGGATATTGCAGATCTTAAAAAATCCGAAAATGAGGTAGACATTAGATTACTTAATGCATTAGACAAGCCTGCCAGACTACAAGCCACTTTTAGTATTTTGAATACCTTTTCTTTGGTAAGTTTGGTTTTGCTTTTTAGTTTATATTTCAATGGCTGGTTATTTTCTTCCCAAGCTCCAGAGTATGTGTTACTAGCTGAAATAGTTATTATAAGCATTCTAATTATATTCTTATCCAATTTTATCACTAAAGTCTATGCACAGCAACAGTATTTGCCAATAGCAAAAAGCTCTGCTTCCATTTTACTTTTCTTCTTAAAAGTTTTAAGTCCTTTACTTTTTATTTTAATGGGATTATTGAAAATGGTAAATAAAATAATGCCCCCTTCTTACAGATTTAATTCTAAACAATTTGATAGTTTAGAAAACTCCCCTTTGATAAATGAAGAAAATGAAACAGAAAGGTTAATTTTAAAAGGTATTTCTAATTTTGGAAACGTGGACGTAAAGCAAATCATGACTCAACGAATGGATGTTGTAGCATTTGAATACTTAACCAACTTTGGCGATTTAATGGATGGTATTAAGAAATCTGGTTATTCTCGGTTTCCTGTTTATGATAAAAATATGGATAGCATTAGAGGTGTTATTTATGTGAAAGATTTAATGATTAATAGTCAATCTTCTGGGTCATTAAATTGGCATAAACTCATTAGAACTCCTTATTTTGTTCCTGAAACAAAAAAAATAGACGATTTATTAAACGATTTCCAAAAGAAACACACTCATATTTGTGTGGTAGTTGATGAGTATGGCGGCGTATCTGGTATTGCAACTTTAGAAGATATATTAGAAGAAATAGTTGGAGAAATACACGATGAATATGATGAAGTAGAGGATGAATTAAAGTATTTGAAATTGGACGATAATAACTTTGTGTTCGATGGAAAAACTGCACTTAATGATGTGTATCGTTTAATGAATTTAGAGCCGGAATTATTTGATGAAGTGCAAGGAGAATCAGATACAATTGGTGGACTTGTAGTAGAAATTGCAGGTAGATTTTTAAACATAAATGAAAAATTGAATTTTCGAAATTTTACTTTCACCGTAGAATCTGCCGATAAAAGGAGAGTAAAAAGAGTAAAGATTACTAGACAATGAAAACTATCTTATTTAAATTATTACCACTAATTATTATCTTAATTTCTAGTTGCGATTCTAATTATTCGCCAAAACCAAGAGGATACTTTAAAATAGAATTTCCAGAAAAAAAGTACGAAATATACTCTGCTGCTTGTCCATTTTCTTTTATGACGCCAGTATATTCAAAAGTACTTAATGATAGTTCAGACCAACCTCAATTTTGTTGGCTTAATGTTGTTTATCCTCAATTTAATGCAACAATTCACGTAAGTTACAAACCCATAAATACGGAAAACACCTTATTTAAACTTACGGAGGATAGTAGAAAATTGGCTTATAAACACACGATTAAAGCAGAAGGAATTTCAGAAGCTTTGATTAATAAAAATGCGAGTGGTGTACACGGAATTTTATATGAAATAAAAGGAAATACTGCGTCGTCAATTCAGTTTTATTTAACGGATAGTACCAATCATTTTTTACGAGGTGCTCTATATTTTAAAGAAGAACCAAGAATAGATTCATTGCAACCTGTAGTAAACTTTATAAAGCAAGATATTATAAAATTGCTTAATACTTTTGAATGGAAAAATTAAAAATCTAAGTTGAGAGAAATATAGGTTAATGGTTTTGTAAAAGTGCTGTTTTGGATTCCCCAAGCATAATCGAAACGTACAAAATATCCAAGCAATCTGCTTCTCAATCCAAATCCTGTTCCACCTACCAAAGCAGATTTTTCTTCTATAACAGTTACAGTAATGGGTCCACTTTGGGTTCTGAATTTATTAAAAGAATTTTCTTCGCTAAGCGGATTTAAACCAACCCAAGCTGTACCAGCATCTCCGAAACCTACAATTTGAAAGTTTTTTATAAAATCAGATTTTATTGGTCTATTAAATAAATAAGCAAAAATTGGTATTCTTAATTCTGCATTTACTAAAAAATAGCTATTGCCATTCCTAATATTCTGATCAAATCCTCTAAGATTGGTAGCCAATGCCTGATATTGATATTGTTCAATATTCTTTATTTCAATATCATTATTGAATTTAGGAGCTAATTCATTGTCTACTCCTCCTAAATAATAAGCGACTTTTCTTTCAGAAATAGAAGATTCTCCTGCTGCTCTTAAAGCTAGTATAATTTGTCTGCTTACTTTTTCATAATGACGTATATCAAATCCAAAATTAGCAAGAGGATCAGTATTATTATCTAAAGGCTGAAAACGCTCTGCAAACACTTTATATCTGGTACCATTATATAAATTAATGCCTTTATTGGTGGTATTGTCACCAATCAATTCTATTCTTAAACCAAGATTATTACTTATGAAAGGCAAAAATCGAACAGAACTTTGATCTGTAATTGTTGGTATTAATTCGTCTCTTCTGTAAAAAGCATTAAATCGTAAGCTCAAAACTTCTGAAAAAGGATATTTGATTACCGATCTGAATTCATAATTATTACCATTTACTACACCCGCTTGTTCGCTGGCATACACTTCTCCTCTTTTATAAAATATAAATTGCTTATCTATCCGTTTTTTTAGATTTTCAAAACTTGCATAATATTCAGGAATAGTAAGATTTCCAGCTAACCTAAATCCGCCAGTGAATTTATAATCTTCCATCAAATCACTCGAACCAACTTTTATCAATGCATTAATCCTATTCGTAGTCTGAATAGGGCCGCTACCTGTGAAAATTTCATAAGTAGTATTTAATAAACTATTATCTAACTGAGTAACAACGTAATTAATAGAGAAAAGAGGAAGATAAGGTCGAGCTTTCGACTTTTTAAATAAATCCTCCAACAGTTGTTGCTCGGTTTTCACGGTATCTAGCTTTACTACATCTCGCCGATAAACGATTCCATTTGTACTTTCCGTTTTCTCTTTTTTTACCTCAACTTTATCAGCAGGAAATTCACTTTGAAAGGTGTAATTATTAATATCAATCTTTGTAGTATCCTTGGTTTTGATGGCAGAATTAGTAGATATTGTATCCAATAATAAATTTTCAAATGCCATTTTTGTTTTTTTCTTTTTTTCTTTTTCTAATATACTTTTATCATTCAAAGCATTAAGCAATTTATTTCTTCTGGATTTGAAAGGAGTAAGCTTTAAAGTAAACGAAGTATCCATAGCTGTATTTAAATTTCCTCTAAATATTTGGTAGCTATTATCTTTAAATATTATTTCCGAAAACTGTTTGTTTCTTTTATTTACATCCTGTGAAAGTATATTTCTTGAATAATTTGAAATACTTTTATGAAGGAAAGTATCTTTGTAAAACACGATGGTAGTATCATAATATCCAATAGTAGTATCTTTTCTATAATCTTCTAATGAATCTCTAGTTACTACAAATCGATTAAAAATCCCGTTTTCATCACTTAAATATACTATACGAGTAGAGTCGAATTCAAAAGCTTTTATCTCATTGGCCATTGGAGTTTTTGTAACTTGAATTAGCTTATTATCTCTTTGTAAGTAATTGTATAGGAAAAGATCTTTTGTGTTAATTAATCGTTGTTTTGAAAAATCCACTTTTTGCAAGGAATCTGAATTCCGGTTAGAACTAAAAATTATTTCGTTAGATTTATTAATAAACCTAGGATACAAATCATCAAAATAATCATTAGTAATTTGCTCATCTCTTCTGGATGGAATATCAAAAACAAAAATATCTGATTGTCCATTTTTAATTGCAGAGATCACAAATTTTCTTCCATTGTCGGAATAGGAAAAATCTAAAATCTTTTCATATTTATACATTGGAATAATCAATTTTTCTTTTTTCTTAAAAATATTAGCAACATAAATAGTTGCATTACTTTTATCTTCATAAGCTATTGCCAACAATTGGCTAGATGGATGCCAAGCTAAAACGGGTTCATAACCAGGTTTTCCAGGCTCATTTTTTTGATTCAAAGATTTAATTCCACCTTTGAAAACGCGTTTTGTTTTTTTTGTCAACGTATTATACAGCCAAACTTTAAATGCACCACCTTCATTACTAGCATAAGCTATGTATCTTCCATCTGGGCTTAAATTTGCCTGATCAAAAACGGTATTTTTATGCTTTTTCTTATTTTTATGTAAGAGTAGATTGTTTGCATTGGGTTGCGTTTTTCCTAAGTCTGCTTCAGCATACATTTTTTTATAATAAGTTCTCCATTCTTCTGTAAGTTCTTTAAAATTTAGAGATAATACATATTGAAATCCACTTTCCGCATTTCTATTTATACGAGTCATGTAAAGAATATTTGACAATGAAGCTTGTCCATACGTATCAAAAATATATTTCCAAATAGAATGTCCTGCTATTTGGGTATTTTTTTCATTTAATCTGGAAAACTTAGAAAATCTTCCACTCAAAATTCCGTCTTTTAAATCATTATCTAAATAAGGATCCCAATTATTAGAAAGGTAGGAAACCAAACCTGGAACAAACCAATCTGGTAAGGTAAGTAAGGCAGAACTTTGCAACATTTCTTGCAAATTTCCGCCATAGAGTAACTGATTAATTAATACAGTGGCAATTCCTGCCTTTACTTGTCGCTCCAGATCTACGTAATCTCCATTAAAATAAACATAAATTTTAGACCCAATAATTTGAGTAACACCACCAATATTTACAAATTCATTATTTAATCCGAGATTAGTTTGGCGAACATCTGACTGTTTATTGTAGGCTAAAATTTTGATTCTTCCATCCAATTTAAAATCTAATTTATCTTGAAGATCAGTCAGATTCTGCTCTGCCATTTTTCCTACAGAAATGGCAAGCTCTTTTCCTGATCTGTAATAATAGGTGTCAAAATTATTGGAACGATAGAAAAACCAATCGAAATCTTTGTATTGAACTCTACTTTTACCAAAATCATTGATAGTTCCTCTACCTTGAGAAAAACCTTGGAAACCCATAAAAAGAAAAATACCTAGAAGGAATAAACGTAGCGAGTAGAAAGGTTTTTTATTCATTTTATCCCCATGGATCTGTTTGGAATTATACGAAATAAAGATATAAAAAGTACGTGTGTAATGATAATTTTAATTTCTTTTTTCAAGATTTCTTTATTGGAAAAACAATTTTTAAGCCTGCACGCAAGAAAGCAATTATGAGTAGTTTTGAATAATTCTATTTTATTTTTATGATAATAAAAGTTTTTACTTTTAATGCTTACAGCGAAAACACTTATCTTCTGTATGATGAAACAGCAGAGTGTGCAATAATAGATCCCGGCTGTTACACTAAACACGAGCAAGATGAATTAGTTGATTTTGTGACTCAACAGAATCTAAAACCTGTTTTATTGCTCAATACTCATTGTCATATTGATCATGTTTTAGGCAATAATTTTATAGCTAAAAAATATAACTTGCTACCGCAGTATGCAAAAGAAGAAATTCCAGTTTTAAAAGCTGTAGTAGTATATGCTCCAAATCAAGGTTTTAGATATGACAAATCTCCTGAGGCAACAACTTATATTAAAGAAGAAGATGTAATTTGTTTTGGTAATATAAAAATGGAAATATTTTTTACTCCTGGTCACTCACCGGGTAGTTTATCTTTTTATCATCAAGAATCTAAAACACTAGTAGCAGGTGATGTGATTTTTGCAAGCAGTATTGGACGCACAGATTTGCCAGGCGGCGATTATCAAACCTTACTAAACTCGATTAAAAATAAATTAATGTCCCTGCCAGATGATATTAAAGTTTATCCTGGCCATGGACCCTCTACAACTATTGGCAGAGAAAGAAAATCTAATCCCTTTCTAAATCCATGATATTTGCTTGGTATGTAGCGCGCAGGTATTTTATTTCAAGAAAAAACACTGATGCGATTCAAATAATTTCCAATATTTCTATGTTGGGTGTATTTGTTGGAACCGCAGCTTTGATTATTATTCTATCTGTTTTCAACGGTTTTGAAAAACTCGTACTTTCACTATACAATACTTTTACACCTGAAATAAAAATTTCTGCCACCAATGGAAAACAATTAGATGCTGCTAAATTAAATTTAAGTGATTTAAAAAAAGATTCAAAAGTTGCTTATTATATAGAAGTCTTAGAAGAAAAAGCACTTTTGAAATATAATGACAAACAATTTATTGGCGTAGTAAAAGGAGTTTCTCCTTCTTTCTCCGAAACCGGGTTTCTCGATTCTATGATGATACAAGGCAAGATGGTTTTAGGAAATGAAAACAGGCCTTTTGCATTGGTAGGGGCTGGTGTAGCATACAATTTGGGTTTGCAAGTAGAACAAAATTTTGAAACATTATCCATATTTTCACCCAAAAAAACAGGTGGAAGTTCTGTAATACCAGGCGAAGATTTTAATCGATTAGAAATTTATGCTTCAGGTATTTTTTCTGTTCAACAAGAATTTGATGATAAATTGGTTATAGTTCCATTATCCTTTGCTAGAGAATTATTAGATGAACCAAAAGAAATTTCTTCTATAGAAATTACCACTAAATCTGGTACAGATATTACTAAATTTATTGGCGAAATTAAAAGTAAATATGGTAAATCAATTTTAGTACAAAGTCGATTTGAGCAAAATCAATTATTATATAAAATATTAAATTCTGAAAAATGGGCAGTTTATCTCATTTTAACATTCGTATTAATAATTGCAATCTGTAATATAATTGGATCGCTAACTATGCTGGTTATCGATAAGAAAAAAGATATCTCCATCCTGATGAGTATGGGTGCATCTAGAAAATTGATAAGATTAATATTTTTATTTGAAGGTTTATTAATCGCAATGGTAGGTGCTTTAGCTGGATTAATAATTGCCACTTTGTTCTGTTTATTACAACAGAAATTTGGATTTATTCAAATGGGTTCGGGAGATATATTTGAAACCAGAGCCTATCCAATTGTATTAAAACTATCTGATTACTTATTAGTTAGCAGCACAGTTGTAGGAATTGCTTTTCTTGCTTCTTTGATAACGTCTGGTTTGAGTGTCAAAGGAAATGGATTGATTAGAGAAGAATAAATTCTACCCTATTAATTTTAATAATAGCTTTCCTCTTCCAAAAAACTTTTTACATAATCTTTTACTCCATTTTCTAACGTGTGAAATTCTTTATCATAACCAATAGACTTTAGCTTTTTCATATTTGCTTCTGTAAAGTATTGATAATTATCTCTTATATCTTCTGGAGTATCTTTGTAAGTAATTTTTGTTTCCAGTTTTAATGATGTGAAAACCGCTTTTGCTAAATCATAAAAAGTTCGAGCTTTACCTGATCCTAAATTATAAATACCTGAATCTTTTCTGTGTTTTAAAAGGAATAAACAAACTTCTACTACATCTTTTACATAGACAAAATCTCGCATCTGTTCACCGTCCTTTATGCCTTGCTTATGAGATTTAAACAAACACATTTCTCCTGATTTTTTTATTTGATTATAGGTATGAAATACGACAGATGCCATTCTGTCTTTGTGATATTCATTGGGTCCATACACATTAAAGAATTTTAAACCAACCCAGAAATAAGGCTTTCTCTCCTGTTCTAAAGCCCATTTATCAAAATTATTCTTAGATTCTCCATACAAATTTAAAGGTACTAATTTTTCAGGTAAGGTTTCATCATCAAAACCTTGATCGCCTAAACCGTATGTTGCAGCAGAAGATGCATACACCATTGGCATACCAAACTCAACGCATAAATTCCAAATTTTTTGTGTGTATTCAACATTTAAATGATTTAAAACACTTAGATCTTTTTCAGTTGTTTTGGTTCTGGCTCCTATGTGAAAAATAAATTGAACAGTTCTTTGATTTTCTCTTAACCAATCATGAAATTCTTCGCGTTCTACTTTTTGTGTGTAAGTAAGATTCTCAAAATTTTTGTTTTTAATTTCAAAAGAAAAATCATCAACTAATATTAAATCGAAAAAACCTTCTTTATTTAATTTTGAAACTAAACAGCTTCCAATAAAGCCAGCGGCTCCAGTTACTACAATCATTTTTTTAATTTAAAAATAGTGATTTATCAGATTTGGGAATAATAGAAAGTTCATTTGCTTTTTTAAATAGTGTTTGAATTGCCAGCTTTCCTTCTTCTCCCAAATCTAAAGAATATTTGTTTACATACAAATTGATATGCTTATACATTACTTCTTCATCCATTTCTGCAGCATTTTGACGAATAAATTCAATTCCAGATTCTGGATAATCAAAAGCGAATACAATGCTTCGTTTTAGCACTCTTTGTATTTTTAATTGTAATTCCAAATCCAAATCTCTTTTAATTACAATGCCACCTAATGGCAAAGGCAAATTGGTTAGATTTTGCCAAAAATCGCCTAAGTCCAAAATTTCAACTAATCCTCTTTCTTGAAACGTAAATCGACTTTCATGGATAATTAATCCAAAATCAAATATTCCGTTTAGCACATCTTCTTCTATTTTTGAAAATAAAATTTCTGTTTTATTTTGTGCTTGAGGTAAAGCAAGTCCTAAAAGAAAATTTGCTGTGGTAAACTTTCCAGGAATTGCAATTCTTTGATCTTTGATGATTTGTAAAGGATTTTCTATTTTATTTTTTCCAATAAGTAATGGTCCAACACCAAAGCCTAAGGCACTTCCAGAATTGAGTAATACATAATTTTCAACAGCAAAAGCAAAAGCATGAAAACTAATCTTAGTTACATCTAAAGATTGTGAGAATGCCTTTTGATTTAGCAATTCTACATCATGCATAAATAATTCAAATTCAAGGTCTTCTGTATCTATTTTATGATGAACCATTGCATCAAACATAAAAGTATCATTGGGGCAAGGTGAAAAACCTAAAGATATTTTTTTCATATTTTAAACTGATTTCCATTAAACCCAACTAGGTTTTATGCTTATACTTGTTTGCATCCAATTTTAAGAAAAATAAGCACAATAACATTGCAAAAAGCATATTATGAATACAACTAAATATACGAATGAGTTTGAGTTTGCTTTGAATCGTTTGAATAAAGAACAAAAAAAAGCAGTAAATACGCTAGACGGACCAGTGATGGTAGTAGCTGGACCAGGTACTGGAAAAACCCAAATTCTTGCAGCCAGAATAGGAAAAATTTTGCAAGACACGGATGCTCAACCCAGTAATATTTTATGTTTAACCTACACCGATACTGGCCGTATTGAAATGCGAAAAAGGCTTATTACGATGATTGGCCCTGCTGCATACCGAGTTGCGATTCACACTTTTCATTCCTTTTGTAATGAAATAATTCAAGAAAATCTTACGGCTTTTGGAAAATTAAATTTGGATTTGATATCCGAGTTAGAATCTATTGAACTTATGCATGAATTAATAGATGAAATTCATCAAGATAATATTTTAAAAAGATTTAGTAGTTCACCTTATTATGACATGGGTAAATTCAAGAATCTATTTTCTAGAATGAAAAAAGAAGCTATGACTCCTGATTATTTATCAACTAGAATAGATCAATATGTACAAGCAATTCCTTTCATGGAGGAGTTTGTCTATAAGAAAAAAAGGACAGACAAAAGTACGGGAATAACTAGCAACCCAGGAGATTTAAAGCAAGGTGGGAAAAAGGAATTAGAAAACATGGAAAAATTGAAAGCTGCTGTTGCCTTATATCCATCCTACCAAGCCAAAATGAAGTCAAAAAATAGATATACCTATGATGATATGATACTTTGGGTACTAGATATTTTTGAGAAAGACAAAGATTTCTTACTAAATTATCAGGAGCGCTACCAGTATTTTTTGATTGATGAATTTCAAGATACAAGCGGTGCGCAGAGCAAATTAATTTATTATTTGATAAATTATTTTGACAATCCAGATGTGTTTATTGTTGGAGATGATGATCAAAGTATTTTCTCTTTTCAAGATGCAAACGTTAAAAATATTATTGAATTTAATACTACTTTCAATAACACAATTACAAAAGTAGTTTTAGAAGAAAATTATCGATCCAGTCAAAATATTTTGGATGTGGCAAAGACTTTAATATCTTCTAATGTTGAGAGAATAGAAACAGATAAAACGCTTATTGCTAAATCGGAGAAAATAAAAGATCTTAAATTATTACCTAAGATAATAGAGTATAAATCCATAGCAACAGAAACTGTAGGAATAGCAATGCAAATAGAAAAATTAATTGCAAACGGTGTTTCTTCTAATGAAATAGCAGTTTTATATAGAAATCACAAAGACGTTTCGGATTTAGCCCAATATCTTACAAATGTCAAAATTCCGATTTTTTTAGTTCAAAAATCAAATTTATTAAGCTATTCTTTAATCGAGCAAATTGTTTCTATTATTAAATATGTTGAAGAGGAATTAATATCACCATATAACGGAGATCAGACTTTGTTCAAAATTTTACATTATCCGTTTTTTAATATTCGGCCAATAGAAATTGCGCAAATTGCTTTATCTACATCGCAAAAAAAATATGCAAATTATGCAGAAAAGAAGAAAGATATCTATTCTTTAAGAGTTGCAATTTCTGAACAAATACCGATTGAGAAACAGACAACATTATTTAACCAAGCGCCTTTTTCTAATGTGAAAAAAGTAAGTGATATTTTGGAAGGACTAATAGCCGATGCAGCTAGCTGTACTCTACAACAGTTTTTCGAAAACTTATTGTACAAGTGTGGCATACTAAATTTTTCATTAGTAGCTAATGATAAATTTACCTCATTGCAATTAATTAATAATTTTTTTGATTATTTAAAAAGTGAGACTCAGAAAAATAATTTAAATATCCATGAATTTATAAAAAATTTAGATTTATTAATTGAAAATGAAATTAAAATTCCATTTTATAAAATGGATGGTGAAGAAAAAGGAGTGAAAATGATGACAGCCCATGCTTCTAAAGGTGCAGAATTTGAGCATGTATTTATTATTAATTGTACTGCAAAAACTTGGGGATTAAAAAGAGCAAGTTCACATGAATTTAAGCTTCCAAAACAAGTAATCAGCGATCATGAGATTGAATTATTAAGTCCTTTGGAAGAAGAGAGGAGGCTTTTTTATGTGGCAATTACTCGGGCAAAAACTAATTTAACGATGTCATATTATATTCAAGATGAGCAGGAAAAGAAAGTAGAACGAACACAATTTATTGAAGAAATAATTGGAGAAGGTGTTGAATTAATAAATGAAACAATAACAGAAGAAGATTTAGTGAAATTTTATTCTACAAAATTCCAAAGAAATGAACCTCCAAAATTAGAATTAATAGACTCTAATTATATCAATGAAAGATTAAAGAACTACTCATTAAGCGTAACTCATTTAAATAATTTTTTGAAATGCCCTATTTCATTTTATTTTCAAAATATTATAAAAGTTCCATCTGCCAAAAACGCTTCCATGACCTTTGGATCTGCAGTTCACTTTGCACTTGAAAAATTATTTAGAAAAATGCAGGAAAGCGAAAACCAAAAATTTCCTTCAAAGGATATATTTTTAAATGATTTTAATTGGTTCATGAGTAAGAATACCCAAAGTTTTACTGAAGAAGAGTTTAAACTAAAATCAATTTACGGAGCAAAAATTTTACCTGCATATTATGATGCGAAGATTAATGAATGGAAAACGAATGTATTGGTTGAAAAGAGTATTTTAAATATTGAAGTAAGCGGCGTACCAATCAATGGAAAATTAGATAGAATTGATATTTTGGGAAATAATGCATCGGTTATTGATTACAAAACTGGAAATTTTGATAAAGCAAAAAAGAAAGTCAATCCTCCAAATGAAAAAGATGAAATCGGTGGCGATTACTGGAGGCAAGCTGTTTTTTATAAAATATTAATGGATAATGATTGCAAAAACGATAAAAATGTAACAAATACAATTTTTGACTTTATAGAACCTATTCAAAATGAACATAAAAATTTAGAAGTAAAAGTTGGAAAGAGTGATATTGATAAAGTAACTGAACAGATTATAAGTACATGGGATAAAATAAAAAATCACGAATTTAATATTGGATGTGGAAAAAAGGAATGTGATTGGTGTAATTTTGTGAAAACAAATACAATTGATGCCAACAAACAAGAATTTTATGCAGAATCAGAAGAGGAATTTTAAAATTTTTTCATCATTAATTAATTTTAAATTAAATCTTGTTTTGTATTAAAAAATCTATCTAATAACTCTCTATTTTACAAAATGATTTTCTTTGCCCATCATCAAAAATTAGAACCGCATTGATTGGATTTTATCAAAATAAAAAAACTCAGATTTGGTATTGTTCAAAATTTTAAGAAAAAGCTATATTTGCAGGCGTTAACAAAAAAATATGAGAGAAATACAATATCGGGAAGCCTTACGTGAAGCAATGAGTGAAGAGATGCGCAAGGATGAAACCATATTTCTGATGGGAGAAGAAGTTGCAGAATATAATGGTGCATATAAAGTAAGCCAAGGAATGTTGGATGAATTTGGAGCAAAACGTGTAATTGACACTCCGATATCTGAATTAGGTTTTACTGGAATTGGAATTGGTGCCGCTATGAATGGCCTAAAACCAATTATAGAATTTATGACTTTCAATTTTTCTTTGGTTGCAATAGATCAAATAATAAATTCAGCTGCAAAAATGATGAGCATGAGCGGAGGACAATTTTCTGTACCTATTGTTTTTAGGGGACCAACCGGTTCTGCAGGTATGTTAAGTTCTCAGCATTCCCAAAATTTTGAAAACTGGTATGCAAATACTCCTGGTTTGAAAGTGGTAGTTCCATCCAACCCTTATGATGCAAAAGGACTTTTAAAATCATCGATTTTAGATCCAGATCCTGTAATTTTTATGGAATCTGAACAAATGTATGGTGAAAAAGGAGAAGTGCCAGAAAAAGAATATTACTTAGAAATTGGAAAAGCAAATATTGTAAAAGAAGGATCGGATGTAACTATTATTTCTTTTGGAAAAATGATGAAAGTGGTTTATGCTGCTGTAATTGAATTAGAAAAAGAAGGTATAAATGCAGAAGTAATTGATCTAAGAACTGTAAGACCAATTGATTATATTACGTTAATTAATTCTGTAAAAAAGACGAATAGATTAGTAATAGTAGAAGAATCTTGGCCTTTGGGGGCGATTGCTACAGAGATAACTTTTAAAGTACAAAAAGAAGCTTTTGATTATTTAGACGCTCCAATTCAACGAGTTATGGGCAGAGATGTACCACTTCCTTACGCACCAACTTTAATAGATGCTTATTTACCTAATCCAGATCGGGTAATAAAAGCGGTAAAAGAAGTGATGTATTTAGCGAAATAAAAGACTTTGTTTTGTAATGAAAAAATCCCGCGAGAGCGGGATTTTTTTTTGATTAAATTTTTGAGCTATAAATTAAATTCTCTTACAAAGCATTTTACTATAATTTACTTTCTACTATTTCTAAAATCAGTTTTTCTAAACTTTCCGTTTTTTGGGCAATTTCTTTTGCTTCATTTAAAACAGAAGTAGAATAGGCAGCATCTTTAAATCCAGATAAATTAATTTTTACATTCAAAAAAGCACCTAAAACCGCTGTTCTTGCGCATAAAGCACCTACCCCAGCATCTGATGCAGAATTTGGATTTCCTTTTTCGGCCATTTCTTTTATAATCAGCATTGATTCAAAAGCTAGTTTCATTACCTTAAAAGGAACTTCAATAGCTAATTTAGTAGCACTTTGTATAGCTTGTGTTCTTATTTTCTTTTCATCATCAGAATTTTTTGGATAAGAAAAAGCATTCATTATCTGGTTAAAAGCCTGTGTATCTTCATCTACACATTTCAATAATTGATCTTTTAGCGATTGACCTTTTACCGCCCAATCAGAAAACTCTTCCCATTCAGATTCCCAGCCTTTTTTGGTAGCAGAAAGATTTGCAACCATTGTAGCCAAAGAAATTCCCAAAGTACCCACGTAAGCAGAAATGGAACCTCCGCCAGGTGCTGGACTTTCCGAAGCAGTTTCATCAGCAAAATCTTTCAATTTCATATCCACCAAATCTTTGCTTTTTGCTTTCATCACATATTCGATGATTTTTTTATCTGGCTCAAAAACACCCAAATCATCTAAACCAAGCGATTTTACAGCAATATGAATTAGTTCTGGCTCCGAAACTCCAGCAGATCTGCCTTGCTTTTTTAAAAAATAAATTCCAGCATCTGTTAATGATTTTAAAGGAATCAATCCAACTAGTTCTGATCCCGTAACTCGAATTCCTCTTTCATTTGCTTTTTCGCAAACTTCATCAAATGCTTTATGAACTGAAGTGATAGAAACATTCGTCAAATTCATAGAAATCTGCGCCACATCATATTCTTCAATAAACCAACCAATTGCTTTTACAGATTTTAAAGTTCCTAGAATTCTAACTTCATTCCCCTTTTCATCTTTAACAATTTCCCCATTTATAGGATCTCCTAATCGTTTAACTCGGCCATTTTCTCTAACATCAAAGGCAATACTATTTGCTTTTTTTACCGATTTTGTATTCAAGTTTACATTGTATGCAACCAAAAAATCTCTTGCTCCAATTACTGTTGACCCAGATTGTTCATTAAATATTGCCTCTCCAAAATCAGGTTTCCAATTTAAATCAGACAATTTTTTTGCTAATCCTTCATATTCACCAGCTCTAATTGTTGCTAGGTTTTTTCTTTCAGGTTTGCTTGCAGCAGCTTCATATAGATAAACAGGTATGTTTAATTCTTCTCCAACTTTTTTGCCTAGCATTCTTGCAAATTCAGCAGTTTCTTCCATGCTAATTCCAGCAATTGGAATCAATGGGCAAACATCCGTAGCACCCATTCTTGGATGTTCGCCTTTGTGCTTTCTCATATCAATGAGCTTTCCTGCAACTTTTATTCCTCTAAAGGCAGCTTCAACAACTGCATTTGGCTCACCAACAAATGTTACTACTGTTCTATTGGTAGCTTTTCCAGGGTCTACATTTAGTAATTTAATTCCTTCAACACTTTCTATCGCATCTGTAATCTGTTTAATTATATTCAGATCATTTCCTTCACTAAAATTAGGTACACATTCTATTAATTTATTCATGGTTGATGTTTAATTTTTTCCATTTAGAATTACTTTTTCAATCACATTTCTTCCAAAATAATAAGGAATACTAGTTAAGGAAGGAAGTTTTTCGGTGATAAAAACATTAGCTATTTTATCCTTGGTGATACTTCCGTGGGTTTTTTCAATTCCCATGGCATAAGCACCATTTATTGTGGCAGCATTAAAAGCCTCTTCTGGTGTCATTTTCATTTGAGTGCAAGCTAAAGTTAACAAAAAGGGCATATTTCCACTTGGAGTTGATCCTGGATTATAGTCTGATGCTAAAGCGACAGGTAATCCAAAATCAATCATTTTTCTTGCGGGTTGGTAATGCATACCTAAAAAAAATGCTGCAGATGGCAATAATGTTCCTATGGTTTCAGAATTTTTTAAAGCACTTATTTCCTCATCACCCATACATTCTAAATGGTCTACAGATAGTGCATTATTTTTAATTCCTATTTGTACGCCACCAGAAATGGATAATTGATTTGCATGTATTTTTCCTTTTAACCCATGCTTCAAACCTGCTTGTAAAATTTGCTCTGTTTCTTTTTCATCAAAAAAACCCTTTTCACAAAATACATCAATGTACTCTGCTAGATTTTCCTTCGAAATAATTGGTAACATTTCATTAATAATTAAATCTATGTAACCTTGATGATTATTTTTAAATTCTTGAGGATAAGCATGCGCCGCTAAAAAAGTAGATTTTATTTTTAATTCAGAAAGTGTTTTTAATTTTTTAATTACACGAAGCATCTTTATTTCTCCATCCACAGAAAGCCCATATCCACTTTTTATTTCTACAGATCCTGTACCTGTCTTTTTAATTTCTTCTAATCTTACTAAAGCACTTTTAACCAATTCATCTTCGGAAGTTTCATTCAGCTTTTTTGCAGAATTTAAAATTCCACCTCCTCGTTTTGCAATTTCTTGATACGATAAACCGCTAATTCGATCTGCAAACTCACTTTCTCTACCAGCAGCAAAAACTAAATGGGTATGAGAATCACAAAAACAAGGACTAACAATTTTACCTTCACAATCTATTTCTTCAATTTTTTCGCTTAGATTCAAATCTTTCATAAATCCAAAATCAGCTATTTTATTTTCTTTAATTAATAAAAAGGCATTTTTTAAAATTCCAAGTTCTTTCATTTCTGCACCAGAAAGTTTTTTGATTCCTTCCGGTAGAATTCCGATGAGTTGAGAAATATTTTTTAGTAAAAGCATTCGGATTAAAAATCAAGTTCAAGGAGAACTGGGCAATGGTCAGAATGGCGAGCATCTGGAAGAATTGCCGCTCGTTTTATATTTTTTTCTAATTCTCTACTCACTAAATTATAGTCGATACGCCATCCCAAGTTCTTTTCTCTTGCACCAGCACGATAGCTCCACCAAGTATAATGATGAGGATCTTTATTAAAATGCCGAAACGTATCAATAAATCCATTGCTTAATAATTTTTCCATCCATTCTCTTTCTTCAGGTAAAAAGCCAGAAGAGTTTGCATTGGATTTGGGATTATGAATATCAATCGGCCTATGGCAAATATTATAATCTCCTGAAATAATAAGTTGAGGATATTTCCATTTCAACTCATTAATGTATGGGTAAAATTCATCCAGAAATTTATACTTAAATTCTTGACGAATATCTCCACTGCTTCCAGAAGGCATATAAACGCTCATTAAAGAAAAGTCATCAAAATCTGCACGAATAATTCTACCTTCTTCATCAAAACAATCTATTCCGCAGCCAATTTCTACATGGTTTGGTTTTATTTTACTCAAAATAGCAACTCCACTATACCCTTTTTTTTGTGCAGGATACCAATAATGGTGATATCCCAATTGCTCAAACAGATAAATATCTTGAATTTGATCTGGACTTGCTTTGGTTTCTTGCAAACAAACCATATCTGCATTTGTGGCCTGCAACCATCCCATTAGGTTTTTGCTCATCGCTGAGCGAATCCCGTTAACATTATAGGTAATGATTTTCATGTAATTTTATTTCTTTTTGGTTTTGACTTTATATTTTTTCAAAACTTTCATCGTCATTCGAATATCTGAAACTGGGCGGTCACTTGCTCCAACTTTCTCTTTTGCAATAGCATCTACCACTTCAATACCAGAAACAACTTCTCCAAAAACCGTGTAATTTCTATCTAAATGCGGAGTTCCACCTACGGTTTTATAAGCTTCTCTTTGCGAAACAGAATAAACCATATTATTTCTTTTTTGTAATGCATCTAATTGGGCTTCAGTTATCTGCTTACCTTGAACAATATAAAACTGGCAACCACTTGAAGCTTTTTCTGGGTTATTATCCCTTGCTGCTGCTAAACTTCCCTTTTTATGAATTAAGCTATCATTAAATTCCGCTGGAATTGTATATCCAACATCTCCACTTCCTAATCCTACATCTGCTGTTGCACGTTTAGAAGTTGGATCTCCACCTTGAATCATAAAAGAATTAATTACGCGGTGAAATAATAAACTATCGTAAAAACCTTGCTTTGTTAGTTTAATAAAATTGTCTCGATGTAATGGAGTTTCATTGTATAATTTTATTACACAATCTCCAAAGTTGGTAGACATTTTTACATAAGTAAATTTTTCTTTTTTCTTTGCAAATGATTGATTTACAATAGTTAAAATAAATATGGAAATAAAAGTTAATCGTAGGATTTTAGAAAATTTATTGTTCATGGTTTTCATTTAATTGTTCTTCGAAATAATTTATAATTAGTTGTTTCATTAATAATTCTTGTTCAAAAAGCGTGTAAGCTGGGATTTTTTTAATTAATTTCCAGTGTGGCCATCCATCTTGATCTACACCTTCTAATTCGTAAAAACCTAATTCGCTCATCAATCTGCAAGTAGCGATGTGCATGAGTTCTTCTTTCTGGCGTTTAGAAAATTTCTGACTTCCTTTTCCTAATTCTTGAACACCAATTAAAAACAATAAAACTTTAATATCTGGTGTATCTGAGTCAAAACGCTCGGTAATCCACTTCGTTAATTTAAACCATTTTTCTGAAACTTCTTTTCCCGTCATACTCTTCAAATGTAAGTATTTTAGAATTTTATTTGGAAATTTCCAACGCGGTTTATTTTATAGAATAAATGCCGATTATCCTTTTAAAATGATATTTTTAGCCCCTATTTTAGCCTTGTGCTTATGAAAAAGTTTTTTTGTCTTTTATTAATATCTCTTTTTAGTAATTATTTAATAGCCCAAGATAGTCTTGGTTTCAGAAATAATATTCATTTAGGCATTGGATTTCCACATATTTTTAAGAATAACGTAAGTAATCGAGATGGAAAAGCATCTATACCATTATTATATGCTTATAATTTTAAAACCTCAAAACTACTTGCATTAGGCGTTTTATTTCAGAATGGAAATATATCAACTGTTGATTCTTTGAATAAAGACGGAAGCAAATATGGATTAGATAAGCAATATTTTACGGTTGGTTTTCGTCCGGATTACCATTTTGGAAAAGGAAAAAAGTTTGATCCTTATATTGGTATTTCTATTATTTATTTTGGTGTGGTAACAAAAGAACGAGGCAATGTTCCACCAAACTCAAATTTAAAGTTTGATATCAGGGAAGGAGTTAATTTTGGCGGACAGCTTGGATTTAACTATTATTTTGTTCCAAAAATAGGTGCATTTGCGGAGGTTGCTTATGGACTTTCCTATATAAATACTGGATTAACTTTTCGTTTCTAACTGTATTTCACTCAAAATTCCTATTGCTGCTTTTACCGATTTCACTTGGTCAAAAGTCAAGGTAAGGGAGTTTTTAATTTCTTTTAATCGAGTGTTTTTTGGATGGGTTTGTACGTATTTTAATATTTGTGTAAAACCTAATGATTCATAATATAATGAGGCTGGATTTGCAACCAAAAATCCTTTAAAAATTCCATTTTTTAGAATCACGCGTTCAAAACCAAGACTTTTACACAACCATTGTAACCGTACAGTATCCAATAATTCGATTACTTGACGAGGCAATTCTCCAAAACGATCATGCAATTCATTCCCAAAAGCGGAAAGTTGGGTTTCGGTTTCCATTTTGTTCATTTCTGAATATAAACTTAATCGCTCAGCCACACTGCTCACATACTCATCTGGAATTAGTATTTCTAAATCGGTTTCTATCTGGCTGAAACCAACGAAAGGTCTTGGAGCTTCATCAATAAATAATTCATGAAATTCATCCTCTTTCAATTCCTGAATAGCTTCATCTAGGATTTTATGATACATATCAAAACCAATATCAGCAATAAATCCACTTTGCTCTGCACCCAACATATTTCCTGAACCACGAATATCTAGATCTCTCATAGCCACATTAAAACCACTTCCCAAATCCGAAAATTCTTCAATAGCACTCAATCTTTTTCTAGCTTCTGGAGTTACGGTGCTCAATGGTGGACTTAATAAATAACAAAATGCCTTTTTATTGGACCGACCAACTCTGCCACGCATTTGATGCAAATCACTCAAACCAAACATGTGTGCATGATTGATAATGATGGTGTTAGCATTTGAAATATCCAATCCAGATTCTATAATAGTAGTTGCAACTAGCACATCATATTCGCCACTTACAAATTTCATCATTACATCTTCCAGTTCATCGCCAGGCATTTGACCATGTCCAACACCTACTTTTACTCCCGGGCATAATTTAGAAATCAAACCTGCTATGACATGAATATCTGAAATTCGATTGTTAACAAAAAACGCTTGTCCACCTCTGTCTCGCTCAAAATCAATAGCTTCTTTTATTAATTTCTCATTAAAAACATGCAATTCTGTAGTTACAGGTTGCCTATTTGGTGGCGGAGTATTGATAATAGATAAATCTCTTGCGCCCATTAAGGAGAAATGCAAAGTTCTAGGAATTGGAGTTGCAGTAAGGGTAAGAGTGTCAACATTCACTCGCATTTCTTTCAATTTCTCTTTAGTTCCCACACCAAATTTTTGCTCTTCATCAATAATTAGTAAACCTAAATCTTTAAATTTCACATCTTTACTAACAATTCTATGTGTTCCAATTAATATATCAACTTTTCCATCGGCAGTATTCTGCAAGGTTTCCTTTATTTGTTTTGCAGTTTTAAAACGATTTACATAATCTACATTCGCTGGAAAATCTTTCAATCTTTCTTTAAAAGTTTTATAATGTTGCAACGCCAAAATTGTAGTTGGAACCAAAATAGCAACTTGTTTACTATCTGCTACCGCTTTAAAGGCAGCTCTTATCGCAACTTCTGTTTTGCCGAAACCAACATCACCACAAACTAATCTGTCCATCGGATGGGCAGCTTCCATATCTTTTTTTACATCTGCGGTTGCTTTTAGTTGATCTGGAGTATCCTCATAAATAAAAGAAGCTTCCAATTCTGTTTGCAAATAAGTGTCTGGAAGAAATGCATTACCTTTTCTTGTCTTGCGTTTTGCATATAATTTAATCAGATCTCGAGCGATATCCTTAACCTTTTTCTTGGTCGATTTTTTTAATTTATCCCAAGTATCAGTACCTAATTTATTCATCTTGGGTTCAGTACCTTCTTTGCCTGTAAATTTGGCAATTCTATTTAATTGATTAATGCTCACATAAAGCAAATCATTGTCTGCATACACTAAACGAATGGTTTCTTGAGTTTTTCCATTTATTTCTATTTTTTCTAACCCTGCATATTTGCCAACTCCATGGTCTATATGTGTCACAAAATCTCCAGGTTTTAGGGTTCGCAATTCTTTCAAAGTCATGGATTGCGATCGAGTATATCCACTCTTTAATCGATATTTATAAAAGCGATCAAATATTTGATGATCAGTATAGCAGGCGAGATTTTGAGTAAGATCTACGAATCCCTCTCTGATTGAAATATGAATAGGTGTAAAATGTACTGTTTTGTCCAAATCTTCAAAAATACTATACAATCTTTCGGCTTGTTTGGCGGTATCAGCAAAAATTAAATTATTGATATTTTCTGCTTCATTCTTTTTTAAGGTGTGAATGAGAAGCGTAAAATCTTTATTGAAAGATGGTTGAGGCCTGATGTCAAAATGAAAAGTTTGAGTAGATTCAAAAAAGAATTGCTTGCCCCATTCTATTATTTTTTTTGTAGAAATAAGATGTGAGAACGTTTTATCCGAATCGAAAATTCCAGCGGGATCGTACCATTCTGGATGCATTTTTTTATCTTCAATACTCAATTGTGCAAACCAGTTGGATGCATTTTCAGTTCCTTTTTTCAGTACATCAAAAGTCATTTGAACATCTTTGAACCAAATAGTTAAATCATTATCCAAATAATATAACATAGAAACATTGGACAACATCAAATTGCTAGATTGAACATTTGGAACGATCGTAATGGTTTTTATTTTCTTAACCGAAAGCTGACTTTCAATTTCAAATTCCCGAATACTCTCTATATGATCCCCAAAAAACTCTACTCTGTAAGGAAGCTCATTGGAATAAGAAAAAATGTCCACAATACCACCTCGAACACTAAACTGCCCGGGTAAGTACACAAAATCTGTTCGTTCAAAATGGTATTCTGTCAAAAAATCACTGATAAAATCAACCGAAAGTTTATCTCCATGACTTATATCTAAAATGTTTTTGGATAAAGTTTCTTCATTTAAAACCCGCTCAGCTATCGCTTCTGGATAGCTTACTACGATAAATGGTTTCCCTTTTTGATTTTTAAGTTTAGTAAGAACTTCAGCTCTTTGCAACACATTATTACTATCAACCGCAGATGGGTCAAAAGCTTTTCGGTAAGAAGCTGGAAAAAATAAATGCTCACGTTCTGAAAGATTTTCCAAATCATTTAAGAAATAAGTTGCTTCTTCTCGATCTGGAAACATCAATAAATGAGATTGATGTTGCAATTTGAACATAGCCAAAGCAATAATTGCATCAAGCGATCCAATAATTCCTTTTAAATGAATACGATGAGAAGAACCTGAATTTAATGCCGTAGCAAGATTTTTCAGACGCTGATCCTGTTCATATTGCTCAAT
>JBBQYA010000014.1:0-41581 GCA_038209155.1 Sphingobacteriales bacterium
TTATTAGTTGCTGGATTTTATTTTGTTAGCAATCAAAAATCAAAATCGGAATTAGCAAAATCTGAAACTAAAATTGAGAAAAACAGAACCGAAAAAACTAAGAATAATTTAAATTTTATTGATAAAAAAGATTCTATAGAATTACTAAAAAATGATTTAGATAGATTAAAAGTGAGAATCAATTCTGAAATTAAATCTAATACTGATTTAAATATTTTAGCTAATAACAACTCTAAAAGTGAAAAAAATACGAAATCAAATTTTAGGAATAACTCCAATAAAATTAAACTTAATCCTAACGAACAAAAACTAACAATAGAAGATGAAGTTCAAATTGCAAATAATATTAATTTGCAATTTACAGATGAAGTTTTAATTGTAGAAAACGAAAAACAATTAGAACCTGAAACTCCAAAATTGAGTAAAATTAATAAAGAGTTGATTGTAAGCATAAGTGAAAGTGTTATTTCTAAAACCACACCTACTGAACTTAATAATTCATTATTGGGCAATAAAACAAGCATTTTGAATCTTGCAGATGCTGCTAACTATGTTGCCGGCAGAATTGACAAAAGAGAAGAAAAGTTTTTTAGTATTAATAAAAATGCTGGCCAAAACGAAGGATACTCTTACCAATTAGACTTAGGATTATTTAAAATAAAAAAATCAAGAAATTAATATAAATCATTATGAAAAACGGATTAAAAAACAAAAATGAATTTTTTAAAAATTATTTAACCAACAAAACTCAAAACTCAATGAAAACTCTAAAACAAATTACCTTAATAGTATTATTGGTCTTCTGCGGAAGTCAATCATTTTCTCAAAAAGTAAAATTTTTATCTACAGGAGTTAAAAACACTGAAGTAACAATTCAGAAAGCACTTGTAAAAACTTCAGTAGGTTTAAAGAATCCCCAAAATTCTATATTAAATGTAAATTATACTGAATGGAAATTAGATTCCACAAAAGCAAGTGATACTACTATTCGCAGAAATGATACGACAGAGATTAAAATAGGAAAAACTAGAATAGTGGTAATTGGAGATTCAAAAGTCGATAAAATTTATACCGATGAGGATTCAACAGATTCCAATAAAAATTCCATTTCAATAGGTAAAAAATCAAATAAGTATGAAAAATCATACTTTGGAGCAGATTTTGGTTTTACTTCGTATTTAGACGATGGAAGTTTTTCACTTTCTAATCCTAATAAAGATTTAGGATTAAAGGCTGCAAAATCTTCACATTTTGCTTTTGTGTATCATAAGAAAATTAATTTGATCAACAAGCAATTAAACTTCATTCCAGGAATAGGTTTCTCATGGTACAATTATAGATTTAAAAATGATATTACTCCAATCACGGACACAACAAATTTCTCTTGGAAACCAGAAGGAAGTTTAAATTTTAGTAAGAATAAATTGACTGCTACTTATCTTGAAGTGCCATTACTATTACAATTTCAAGCGAAATCTAATAAAAGCAATAAAGAGGGATTTAGAATTGCAGCAGGTATGGAGTTTGGATATTTACTTGGTGGAAAATCAAAACAAAAAAGTGATGCCAACGGAAAGCAAAAACAAAGAGATGATTTTAATTTACAACAATTCAGATATGGTGCAGTAGCAAGAATTGCTTATCACGGATTCTCAATCTATGGAAAATATGCGCTGAATAATTTATTTAATGATAGCGATCCAATAAAATTAACTCCAGTGTCATTTGGTATCTCATTCGGAAGTTTCTAAGCGTGTTTAAATGTTAAGAGTAAAGGGAACATAAAAATATGTTCCCTTTTTTATCTTTATGAAAAATAAAATCTAATTAAATGAAAAAACTTTCCTTATTTCTGTTACTAATTATTAGTTACATTGGTTCTTTTGCTCAAGTTAATGGAGGTTTTGAACAATGGAATAGCTTTTTTCCAATATTCAGTTTTCAAGAACCGAATGGATATGTAAGTACAAACTTTGTATTTATTATAAATCAAAGTAGTGCAAGACAAAATGTTTTTAGAAGCACAACGCGTAAGTCAGGAAGTTTTGCTGCACGATTAGAATCTTATGCAATAAATCCGACCGATACTGTTGGAGTACCGGGTGCTATGTTTACAGGATCAGTAAATATTTTAACTCAAGAAATTAAAACTGGTTTTGCTTTTACAGGAAGACCAGCAGAACTTCGTGGTTTTTATAAATATTCGTTGACAAATGCTCCAGACTCTGGTTTGATATCGGTTATTTTTACGAAATTTAATGCCACTTTAGGTCGTTCAATACCAGTAGGTGGTGGAGTAAAAAGTTTTAGTGTTGCGTCTGCTTTTACTGCCTTTTCAATACCCATTTCTTTTACTTCACAAGATTCTCCTGATTCTTCTATTATTGTTGTAAGTACCACTTCAGCATTTACAAATTTATTAGATACTGCTTCTTTATTTTCAGCTCCTTTGGGTGTAGAAATGTCTGTAGATGATTTAGGATTTTTCGGAACTAGCGGTTTACAGCGTATAGATGATTTATTATCTAATTCTAAATTATATCCGAATCCAGTTTTCAATAATCAATTTTCTGTAAGTTATGAATTAAAAAAATCAGCTTTTGTTAAATTACTTATTTATAATGATTTAGGTCAATTGATTCAGCAAAAAGAAGTTAAAAATACTGCTGGAAATCAAGTAATGAATACAGAATTAATAGATACTAAATCAGGTTTGTATTTCTATCAATTAAATGCTGGTGATCAAATACTTAAAGGTAAATTTACAATTTTAAATGATTGACTTTAGAATATGTTAAATTAAATTTATTTTTAAGAAATAAATCTAATATTTATATTTTTTACCTGACTTTTAACTTTTTCTTTTTACTGAAAAAGTAGTGTAAAGTTGAAAATTTATTAAGGTTTTTAAGAATAGTTTTGCGATCTGAAACTTGTAAAAGTTTCACTTAAAATAAATCATAAAAAAACCCATCTGAATTTTTCAGATGGGTTTTAATTAAATTTAAAGTAGTTAATTACTTATTCCCTCGGCTAATAGGGTTATTTTATTTTTCAATACTTCTATTACGCCTCCATTAATCATAAAGGTTTCTATTCCAGTTTTGGACTTGATTTTCACTTTTCCTTTTTCCAAAGTAGAAATGATAGCTGCATGGTTTTTCAAGATTTCAAAGGATCCAGAAGTACCAGGCACTTGCACTGAAACTACTTCTCCTGAATATATTTTTTTATCCGGAGTTAATATATCTAAAGTCATGGATGTATTTATAAACTGTTTTTTAAATATTAGGCTTCTGCTAAAAGTTTCTTACCTTTTTCAATCGCATCTTCAATAGTTCCAACTAAGTTGAATGAAGCCTCAGGATATTCATCTACTTCACCATCCATAATCATGTTAAAACCTTTGATTGTATCTTTAATGTCAACTAAAACACCTTTTAATCCCGTGAATTGTTCTGCAACAAAAAATGGTTGAGAAAGGAAACGTTGAACTCTTCTTGCACGGCCTACTACCAATTTGTCCTCTTCAGAAAGTTCATCCATTCCTAAAATTGCGATAATATCTTGTAATTCTTTATATCGTTGCAAAATTTCTTTCACACGTTGTGCAGTTCTGTAATGTTCAACTCCTAAAACTGTTTCGTTCAAAATTCTAGAGGTAGAATCCAAAGGATCTACTGCTGGGTAAATTCCTAATTCCGCAATTTTACGGGAAAGAACAGTAGTTGCATCTAAATGGGCAAATGTGGTAGCTGGAGCTGGATCTGTTAAATCATCCGCTGGAACATAAACTGCTTGAACCGACGTAATTGAACCTCTTTTAGTAGAAGTAATTCTCTCTTGCATCAATCCCATTTCTGTAGCTAAAGTAGGCTGATAACCAACCGCTGAAGGCATTCTACCTAATAATGCAGAAACTTCTGAACCTGCTTGAGTAAATCGGAAAATATTATCAATAAAAAATAATATATCTCTACCGCCACTTTGCTCATCTCCATCTCTAAAATATTCAGCAACCGTCAAACCGGAAAGTGCAACTCTTGCACGTGCTCCAGGAGGCTCATTCATTTGGCCAAAAACTAAGGTTGCTTTTGATTCTTTTAATTTTTCCAAATCTACTTTAGAAAGATCCCATCCTCCTTGTTCCATCGAATGGTTAAATTCTTCACCGTAATTAATTACGCCAGATTCTAAAAATTCTCTTAACAAATCGTTTCCTTCACGTGTACGCTCACCCACACCAGCAAAAACCGATAAACCTTCATATGCTTTTGCTATATTGTTTACCAATTCCATAATTAAAACTGTTTTACCAACTCCTGCTCCACCAAACAATCCAATTTTTCCACCTTTTGCGTATGGTTCTAAAAGATCTATAACTTTAATTCCAGTGAATAAAACTTCGTTTTCAGTAGATAAGTCTTCAAAACGTGGTGCTTTCCTATGAATGGAATAACCACCCTCATTAGAAACGGAATTAATTCCGTCAATAGCCTCACCAACTACATTAAACAATCGACCTTTAATTTTATCACCAATTGGCATTTTAATCGGATTTCCTGAATCGACAACATCCATTCCACGAACTAAACCATCGGTTGAATCCATTGCTATCGTTCGCACTCGGTCTTCACCTAAATGTTGTTGACATTCAAGGATTATTTTTTGTCCGTTTTCTTTGGTTACAACCAATGCGTCCAAAATATTAGGCAATTTGGCGTTAGCATCGACAAAACTTACATCGACTACTGGACCAATGATCTGGGCTATTTTTCCAATGTTTGGCATAAATATGTTTAAAATTAATGGTTAATCGCCTTTTTTCTAATCATTAAGGCATTTTTGTTAATGTTGCAAAGTTAATTTTAATAAGGAATTCAGCAAGCTATTTTTTTATTTGTTGATAGATTTTTTAATTTTTTCTTTTCACTTATTTATTTTGATGTTTTTTTTCTCTTTAATGGCTTTCAAAACGTAATGTTGGATTGATTTACAGAAAGAAAAAAGGAAAATTTAAGAATAAAAAATTCACTTTTGTTCAGTATAATCCATTTTTAAAAAAATTGTCTGTTAAATATTATGTCAAAAAAAAAGCATCACGAAGGATGCTTTTTTTTAATTAAAAATAGATTAAATTAAAACTGACAATTTTTTTAATTAGAATTTAAAGGAAGCTCCAAGTGTTAAGAATGAAATTCCGTAGCCAACTTCTCCAAAACCTGCAACTTTTTCATTAAAATAATAACGAGCTCCTACATGACCACCAACTAATACTCCACCATCACTTGCAGCGGAAATAGTTGGGCCTGTGTAGTTTGCAGGTTCTTTTACAGTGACAGTTGCCACATTATAACCAAGCATTAAACCAGCATAAGGGTCTAATTTTTCTGATGTAGCAAAATGGTAAGAACCTCTAGCACCAAATGTGATATAAGAATAGCTGAATTTGTATTCTCCACCAAATGTTGGAAATTTATAGCTTGAACCAGCAATTCCAGCAAAACCTCCCACACTTATTTGGTCTGTAATACCCACTTCTAAACTTGCACCAATAGGAGGAATGGTATTGGTATAGCCACTTCCACCTAAATTACTTCCAATACCTAAACCGATATTCAGCATTTTGTCACCTTCTTGATAAGCTTGAGCATTAGCAGAGGCAAAAGAAACAGTCAGCAATGCGACTGAACTAATAAAATTAATAAAGAATTTTTTCATAAGATGTTTTTCTTACAAAAGAAGAATAACCTTATAAAAAGTGCAATACCGAATGAATGGTATTTTATTTCAGTGGCAACGCGTACTAACTATTCTTATTAATAGTTTTTTAAAAAAACTCAATGGAATAACTGCATGAAAAGGATTCATTAGCTGCTAATTTTTGGATTCCTTCTTTTTGGTTTATATCTTTTATAGAATTTTGAGAATCGGTAATACCGTTCCAAGGTTCTAAGCAAACAAATTCTGCATTATTTTTACTCCAAATACCAAAATAGGGGAAATTTTGAAATTTAAATTTAATTCCATGTTTATGATTTGGATTACGAATACTAATTTCTTGTGATTTTAAATTTTTAAGAACTATGGCATCCGAAGCAAATAAACTATGATTTAAATGTAATTTTTGATCTGCAAGCGGTATTGTTTTTTGTTTACCAGAAAGTAAACCTTCTTCCAAAAGCCATTGGTTTATTGCATCTTCACTATCAAATTCTAAATAATAATTTTCATACCTTTCATCTTTAAATAATGGCATTCTAAAGGCGGGATGAGCTCCAATAGAAAATGGCATTTCTTTATTTTCTAAATTCAAAACTTCGTATTTAACAGATAATGTTTTCTTATTTATCGAATAATAAATTAATAATTCAAATTTAAAAGGATACATTTTCAAGGTGGTTTTATTCCATTTTAAGAGAAAAACTAAAGAATTTTCTGTTTTTCCAATCAAATTAAAATTAGAATCTCTAGCGAAACCATGTTGGGAAAGTGAATATTCTTTTTTTTCGTAGGTATAGGTGCTGTCTTTTAATTTTCCAACGATTGGAAAAAGAATAGGCGCATGTCTGCCCCAAATACTTGGATCTGCTTGCCAAATATATTCCAGACCGGTTTTAGATTTTACACTTGAAATCTCTGCTCCATGCGTCTGTATTTCTATAGATAATTCTTTTGAATTGAGATGATTTATCATTTGTTGTTTTCCAATACTATATTTTCATCACCATTCTTGTAAGGCATGTAGGTAATTATAAATTGTAGCATTTCGTCAGTAGATTTCATGCTGCCTTCTTTTTCTTCTATTAATTGAGGTGGATCAAAGGGATTATCCTCATTCTGTAAAGTATTATCATAACTTGCTTCCACTCGAATGATAGAACCTTTGGGTATTTTCAGCATTTTTTTATAAGTATAAAAATATTGCCATCGAAAATCCCAATCTTTTATTTGTATTAATGGTATAATTATTCCTTCAGGAGTAGTTGCAAATGCTTTGAAAGTTTTACCTATTCTGTGCATATGAGGATTTATCGTTAAAATTGAAATATCTAATGGAACCCCTAACTCTGTCACAAACGATTTTTTTGTATTAGCTGGTATACTTAATTTCGGAATTATTTCAGAAACTCCATACGTTCCCATCTGGATTTCAGCAGTTCTTCTAACAGGTGCTTTATTATCAAAATAAATATTAAAGTACGAGTTTTCCACAACATCTTTTGTAGAAGGTCCAAGATGTAAGTCTCTAAGTATTAAAACGCCTTGTTTTCTTAATTTAAAACCTCCAATACCGTCTGGATATCTTGCAGCAAACACACCTGGAAGGTAATTGGACACCGAAGGGGTAAGCAATGGATAAGTTCCATCATCGTACAGAACACCTAATTTTTTATATAGTTCTTTGTCATTATCGCTCTCGCTATTTAAAATAAAAGGTTCTTTATACATCTTCGAAGAAGCAATTTTTTCATATTGTATGATAGAGCCATTCATGTGGTGAAGTAATTTTTTTTGATCGGGTACAAATTCAATGAATTTCACAAATGTATCTTTTTCCATTGTATAAGGTATCTTTACGATATAAAAATTTTCTTTTCTGTCTCCTTTTATGAAAATAGGTTTTTGCATACGTAATACCATGTCTGGTTTTCCAAACTTTTTGAACTTTGAAAATATTGGTATAGAGGGTTTCAAAGAGTTATCGCCTTCTTTTTTACCTTGATCTACCCATTTAGCAATTAAATTTATTTGCTCTTGGGTTAAAACTCTTTCATCGCAAAAACTAGTATAAGTGGGATCTGCTGGCCAAGGCGGCATATACCTATCTGCTGTAACTTGCTTAATCATTCTTGATCTCTTAGCTACATCCTTATAGGTTTCTAAAACAAATGGACCTACTTCTCCTTTTCGATGGCATGGTGTACAATTTGTGTGAATAATTTGCGCAATGTCCTGATTGAAAGTTATTTCTCTGTTTGATATTTCGGACTTCTTTGCTTTTTTTGTTATCAAAAAATAAAAAATTGATGAAATAAGTATGATAAAACCAAAATAATTAAGAATTTTTTTATTCATGCATTTATTCTATTAAACAACCAATTGCTTTTGTGTTTTTAACTAAAATATTTTCTCCTTTTTCAATCGCTTTCAGCGCATCTATTAAATAAAATTTACTTGGAGCAGGTTTTTTTCTTCCTAAAGCCATGGACCAGTTGTCAATCGATCCCTGATAAACTACTTTTCCATTAGAATTTAATACAATTACTTCAGGTGTAACAGTTATATTATATTTATTTGCAAGTATATTAATAGAATCACTTAAAATTTCAATATTTATTTTTTCTGATTGAATAAAAATCATTTTTTCAGATTCTGTGTGATATTTTCCTGTAAATACTCCGATCATCTTAAAATTCTTTTTAGAAAAGTTGTTTCTTAAATCAGAAATTGTTTTTGAATACTGGATACAAAGTGGACAAGTAGGAGAAAGAAAAAATAAAACGGTGGATTGATTTTTTTGGATTTCTTTTAAAGAAAGTAAGGAGTCAATATCAGCTTGTTTTTGCTTTTCAACTATTCCTTGGCAGGAATAAAAAAAAGCCAAAGTTAGGCTATAAAGAAACAATTTAAACGTTTTTATCATTCCTCAAAAGTAAATATAATACTCCGAAGAAAAAGATCTGTTGATAAATTTTGGGTGCTAAGAACTTACAATGATTAACTTTGCAATCCAATTTTTATTCAATTTTCATGCAGTTCACTCACCTTCACGTTCATACTCAATTTTCTCTTTTAGATGGAGCAGCAGATATTTCTAAAATGATGAAAAAGGCCAAGGCAGATGGAATGAATGCCATGGCAATGACCGATCATGGAAATATGTTTGGTGCATTTAAATTTGTAGCTGAGGCTCAAAAAAACGGAATAAAACCAATAGTTGGTTGCGAGTTTTACATGGTAGAAGATCGCCATAAGAAACAATTCACCAAAGAAAATAAGGATCAACGGTTTCATCAATTATTATTAGCAAAAAACCAAGAGGGTTATAAAAACCTTTCAAAGTTATGTTCTTTGGGTTTTATTGAAGGTCTTTATAGTAAATGGCCAAGAATTGATAAAGAATTATTGCTTCAATATCATGAAGGTTTGATTGCAACAACATGCTGTTTGGGTGCAGAAGTTCCAAGGACTATTCTTAGTAAAGGGGAAGAAGAAGGAGAGAAAATTTTCAAATGGTATTTGGATATTTTCGGAGAAGATTATTATATCGAATTACAAAGACATGGAATTGATGATCAGGAAAAAGTAAATAAAGTATTATTAAAATTTGCTAAAAAAAATAATGTAAAAATTATTTGCTCAAACGATTCGCATTACGTAGACCAAGAAGATTCAAATGCGCATGATATTTTATTATGTGTGAATACTGGAGATTTGCAACAAACGCCAAAAGCTACCGATGAGGAAGGCGGAAAAGGATATCGATTTGGTTTTCCGAATGATGAATTTTATTTCAAGACTAAATCGGAAATGGAAAAGCTATTTCACGATTTGCCAGAATCTTTGGACAATACAAATGAAATAGTTGGTAAAGTGTCGGAATTTTCTTTGAAAAGAGATATTTTGGTTCCCAATTTTCCTATTCCTTCAGGATATATAGACGGAGACGATTATTTAAGACATTTAACTTTCAAAGGTGCGGCAGAAAGATATACTGATGTAAGTGCTGATATAGAGGAACGATTAAATTTCGAGTTGCATGTAATTAAAACCATGGGTTTTCCGGGTTATTTTTTAATTGTAGCTGATTTTATAAAAGCTGGGAGAGATTTAGGAGTTATAATTGGACCTGGTAGAGGATCTGCAGCTGGTTCAGCAGTAGCGTATTGCATTGGAATTACAAATATAGATCCTATAAAGTATGGATTGCTTTTCGAGAGATTTCTAAATCCAGAAAGAAAGTCTATGCCCGATATTGATACCGATTTTGATGATGTGGGTAGACAAAAAGTTTTGGATTATGTGGTAGATAAATATGGTAAAAATCAAGTAGCTCAAATTATAAATTATGGAACTATGGCTGCTAAGTCTGCAATAAAAGACGTAGCCAGAGTTCTTGATTTGCCACTTTCTGAATCTATAGCCTTAACTAAAATGGTTCCAGACAAGCCAGGAACAACTTTAGAAAATGCTTTTGCTGCTTCTAAAGAATTACAAGCTATCAGAGATGGGAAAGATTTGAGAGCTAAGGTTTTGAAAGAGGCGGTAAAATTGGAAGGTTCTGTTCGAAATACTGGAATTCACGCTTCTGCAGTAATTATTGCTCCTGATGATTTGATGGAATATATTCCTTTGACAGTTGCCAAAGATTCTGATTTACTTGTAACTCAATTTGATGGAAAAATAATAGAAGATGCTGGTCTTTTAAAAATGGACTTTTTAGGATTAAAAACCTTAACTATTATTAAAACTGCTTTAAATCTTATTGAAAAAAATCATAAAATTAAAGTGGATATAGACATGGTTCCATTGGATGATTTGAAGACGTACGAGCTATTCCAACGAGGTGACACTGTAGCGATTTTCCAATTTGAAAGTCCAGGAATGCAAAAACATTTGAAGGATTTAAAGCCAGATAAATTTGAGGATTTGATAGCTATGAATGCTTTGTACAGACCTGGTCCGATGGATTATATTCCCAAATTTATTCGAAGAAAACATGGCTTAGAATCAATAACCTATGATTTTGATGTAACTGAAGGTTTACTAAAAGAAACCTATGGTGTTACAGTTTATCAAGAACAGGTAATGTTACTTTCGCAATTATTAGCGAATTTCAGTAAAGGTGATGCAGATACGTTGCGTAAAGCAATGGGAAAAAAACAAAAATCTGTGCTTGACGAAATGAAGCCTAAGTTTTTGGAAGGATGCAAAGCCAATGGGCATGATACCAAAATAGCAGAAAAAGTTTGGGTAGATTGGGAAGCATTTGCATTGTATGCGTTCAATAAATCTCATGCCACCTGTTATTCATTTATTGCTTTTCAAACAGCCTATTTAAAAGCACATTATCCTTCAGAATACATGGCAGCTACCATTAATAGCCAGAATAATATAGAAGATGTTACCTTTTTCATGGATGAATGTCGGAAAATTAAAATTTCTGTTCTAGGACCCGATGTAAATGAAAGTAGCGAAGGTTTCGCAGTTAATTCAAAAGGAGAAATTCGTTTTGGTTTGACAGGAATAAAAGGTGTAGGCGAAAAAGCAGTAGATTCTATTATCGCTGAAAGAGAAGAAAATGGACCTTTTAAATCTTCATTTGATTTTGTGAGAAGGAACAATATGCGAACTGTAAACAAAAAATCAATCGAAAATTTGGTTTATGGAGGTGCTTTTGACTGTTTTGGAGAAATAAATCGTGCTCAATATTTTGGTGTGATAGGAGCTGAACGTTTAAATGGGATAGAAAAATTAATAAAATACGGATCCGATTTTCAGAATAATATTGCGAATTCTCAAAACTCCCTTTTCGGAAATTCTGGAGCAATGGATATAGCAGAACCTAGTTTACCCTATTTTGATGAATGGGGAATGCAAGAAAAATTGGCTTATGAAAAGGAAATGATTGGAATTTATATTTCTGGACATCCTTTGGATTCATTTAAAATGGAATTAGATAATTTTTGCAATGTAACAGTAGCAGAATTAAAAGATTTGAATTTGGTGAAAGGTCGAGATTTGAAATTTGGAGGTATGGTTTCAGGCATAGGCCATAAAGTTTCTCAAAAAAACGGTAATCCATTTGGTAATTTCACCATAGAGGATTTAACCGGAAGTATAGCATTAACCTTATTTTCTGAAAAGTATTTAAAGTGGAAACATTTTTTAGATGTTTCTAATGTTGCAAATGGTTTATATTTATTCATTCATGCTAAAGTTGAAAAAAGAAAGTTTAATAATGAATTGGAGTTAGTAATTTATAACATTCAACTTTTATCGGATGTAAAAGATAAGATGGCAAAGGGTGTGATGTTTATGCTTCCATTAGGAAAAACTTTTGCAGATAAAATGGATTCAATTGTAGACATCGTAAAGAAAAATCCTGGCAATCTGCCTGTGAAATTTAAATTTACAGACCCTGATGATAAGATTGTGGTGGAAATGGCTTCTAAAAGTTTAAAAATAGAAATGAGCCAAGAGGTAATTAATAAGATTCAGGAAAATGAAGACATTCAATATAAATTAATGTAAAAAGTTTTAGATTTTGACTGAAAATCAAACAATCAAAAACCGAAACATTAGTAAAATTTTAAATAAAAAGCAAAAACATCATTGAAAACTGCCAAATTGACAAAAAACAGATTAAATGAAAACCTTATATTTAATAAGGAGCTCAATAAGGTACATTATGATTTAACCTTCGTTTTTGGCTTGATTTTGATGCCAATAAACTTAGAAAACAAAATTTTAATCTTTAATATATAAAAACATGGCAATTGAATTAACAGACGCAAACTTTGACGAACTAGTTTTAAAATCAGATAAACCAGTATTGGTAGATTTCTGGGCAGAATGGTGTGGACCGTGCCGAATGGTAGGTCCGGTAGTGGAAGAAATTGCAAAGGATTACGAAGGCAAAGCAATAGTTGGAAAAGTAAATGTGGATACCAATCCTCAGATTTCTGTAAAATTCGGAATTAGAAATATACCTGCATTACTTTATTTCAAGAACGGAGAAATTGTAGACAAGCAAATTGGTGCTGTACCTAAATCGGTTTTAGTAGGCAAATTGGATGCACAATTAGTTTAATATTTTTTAATAGACAAAAATCTACTCTTGTTTTAGGAGTAGATTTTTTTTTGTCAAAAAACAAATTTTATCTTATAAAATCCGTAATTTAAAACATGGAAAGTTTTCTTCAGCAAGCTAGCATTAGAAATTTTGAAAATCTTGAATTACTTGCTTCTCAAGTAGTTGAAGGTTTTATAACTGGGTTGCATAAAAGCCCATTTCATGGATTTTCTGTTGAGTTTGCAGAACATCGGCTCTACAATACAGGCGAATCTATAAAAAATATAGATTGGAAACTTTTTGCAAGAACAGACAAATTGTTTGTGAAACGTTTTGAAGAAGAAACAAATTTGCGATGTCAAATTATAATTGATCAATCTTCATCAATGTATTATCCAATTGAGAAATACAATAAAATTCAATTTGCAGTTGAGGCTTCTGCTGCCTTAATTTATTTATTAAAAAAACAAAGAGACGCTTTTGGATTGAGTGTTTTTTCTGATCAGGTAGATTTTCATACCAATGCTAAATCAACTACTGTACATCAAAAAATTCTATTTAATGAATTGGAAAAAATTTTAAAAACAAATATTCAGCATAAAACTGGAATTTCAAATGCCTTGCATCAAATAGCAGAAAGTGTACATAAGAGATCGTTAATTGTTTTATTCACAGATATGTTTGAAAACCAAACAAACAATGAAGATTTATTTGCTGCTTTACAACATTTAAAACATAATAAACATGAAGTTATCGTTTTTAATGTTTCGCAAAAAGATCAGGAAATTGATTTTGAATTCCCAAATAGACCTTACATTTTTGTGGATGTAGAATCTGGTGAAAAAGTAAAATTATTTCCAGACCAAGTGAAAACTGAATATGTAAAAGCTGTGGCGGAGTACCGAAAAGAATTGGAGTTAAAATGTGCTCAATACCGAATAGATTTAATAGATGCTGATATTAAATCGGGCTTTTCAGGGATCTTAAATGCATATTTGCTTAAAAGGCAAAGAATGAATTAAACAATCGATTCCATTACTTGATCCATAGAGTCTAAAATAATTTTACAGCTATATCTAATTTCTTCTTCCGTAATAATTAAAGGAGGAGCGAGACGCATACTGTTATTATTGTGCAAAAACCAATCTGTTATTACACCATTTTGAATACATAAATCAATTACTTTTTTTAATGTATCGAAATCTGGAAGTTGTAATGCGATCATTAATCCTTTTCCTCTAAATTCACTGATCAATGGGTGTATTAATAAATCTCTAAATAAGTTTGATTTCTCATTTACTTGTTCTATTAATTTATTTTCTATTAAAAAATCAAACGCAGCATGACCAGCAGCACAACAAACAGGATGACCACCAAAAGTGGAAATATGACCTAAAATTGGATTTTCTTTTAATACCGACATCAATACATTAGAGGCACAAAAAGCTCCTAATGGCATTCCACCTCCCAAAGCTTTTGCAAGAACCAAAACATCTGGAACTACATTAAAGTGGTTGAAAGCAAATAAAGATCCTGTTCGACCAAATGCACATTGAATTTCATCAAAAATTAAAAGAGTAAAAGTTTCTGTACATTTTTTTCTTAATGCCAACATATAGTCTTTAGAAGGCACATTTACTCCAGATTCTCCTTGGATAGTTTCCATGAAAACTGCAGCAGTTTTATTAGTAATTAGGTTTAGATCTTCTAACTCATTGTACTTTATAAAAGAAATATCGGGTAATAGCGGGCGGTAAGCCATTTTGTATTCTTCGTTTCCCATAATACTAAGAGAACCTTGGCTGCTTCCATGATAAGACTGATGGCAGGCAATAATTTCTGTTCTGCCAGTTGCGCGCTTAGCTAATTTCATGGCACCTTCTATTGCTTCTGATCCGGAATTTAAAAAATAAATCGACTGAAGTGATGCTGGTAAATGAGATGCAAGTGTTGTGGCATACTGAACTTGAGGCGTTTGTATATATTCTCCATATACCATTAAGTGCATAAAAGAAGAGGCTTGATGATGAATAGCCTCCACTACTTTTGGATTGCTATGACCAATATTGCTCACTCCAATTCCTGAAATTAAGTCGATGTATTTTTTTCCTGTTGGATCAAAAAGATAAATTCCATTTGCTTTTTCAATTTCCAGCATAAGCGGAAAATCGGTTGTTTGAGCATTATGATCTAAAAATAATTGTCGTAAAGTTTTCATTTTTTCAAAAATAAAAAAAGGCTTGCAGAAAAAAGTATCTACAAGCCTATAACCACCTCAAAACCTAATTAGTTTTTTCGTGCTTCTTGTATTTTTCTTAACAAAGCACGTTTATATCCTTGTTCAGCAACATATAATCTGGCGACTTTTTGAACAGGCAATATAGCTTTAAACCTACTGTGGAACTTTTTTTCAACGTCTAATTCTTTTTGCCGATAGAGCATTTCATTATCAATAATAGATTCCAATTCTTTTTCATTTAAGTCGCTAATATTTGTTTTAGCATCTTTTAAACCCACCCTTCTATCTTTTCTTACTAAATCCAATTCTTTCTGAAATTCATCATAAATAGGCCAAAAAACTTTTGCCTCAATACTGGTAAGTTCTAATTCTTTAGTGAAATAAGCAATTTTGAAGTTTTCTAAATTTTCTCCTCTATTTACCTGTGCATTGGTAAAATGGTGGATTGAAATTAAAATAAGCAAGGATATTATTAATTTTTTCATAATTGTTCAGTCAAGGTTTTTTCATCTATGTTCTCAAGTAGCAAAAGTTCTTCGTCAAGTAATATATCTTCTTGTTTTTGAGCAGTTAAATATAAGGAAGCATAGGTTTCTTCCAACATGGGGCTTTCAAAATCTTCCATAGGTATATCGTCTATACTAATAGCAGAAATGCTGTAAGAATTAAATGAGTTGGTTTTATTTAACAAAAAAATAGAGGCACCAGCCATGATAAACAAAGCAAGAATAGCTGCAATTTTTGTATAGTTATAAATGGTAAATTCTTGTTTTACAGTTTGTAATGGAAGATTTTCTACTTCCATCATAATTTTCTGACTAGCTAATTGAAAGTAATTTTCTGGAACTTTGAATGGATTGGAAAAATCTGCCGAACCAAAATCTGGCAGGTATTCTTCTTCTTTTGATGTTAATTTAGATTGCATAATGTATTAGGAGTTATAATGAACTCAATAGTTTAATCTTCTTTTAATAAATTTTCAATTTTCTTTACCGCGAAGTGGTAGGAGGCTTTCAAAGCGCCAACACTAGTTCCCACTATTTGAGAAATTTCTTCATATTTCATTTCTTCAAAATACTTCATATTGAAAACCAATCGCTGTTTATCAGGCAGTGTAAGTATAGCTTTTTGCAAAGCCATTTGAATTTTATTTCCGTCCAAATATTCACTGTCCACCATTTTATCTGCCAATTCATGGCTTACATCATCAAATGAAACAGTAGCTTTTAATTTTTTTCTATTTAAAAAAGTAATACACTCATTACTAGCAATTCTATAAAGCCAAGTATATAATTTTGCATCTTCTCTAAAATTATCTAAGTTTTTCCATACTTTGATAAAAATATCTTGAACTAAATCATTTGTATCATCATGATCTACAACCATTCTGCGTACATGCCAATATATTCTTTGCTGATATTTTTTCAGAAGACTCTCAAAAGCCTGATTTTTGGTTTTTGGATTTTTAAAATTGGCTAGTAAAATGGAATCTTCCTGATGCAAGTGTCGAATAGTTTTTTTTACGCATTTGAATAAAAATCAGTAAAATTATTTTCTGCCAAGAACTTTATGAACAGCATTTACAATATGTGCAGCATCTAAACCATATTTTTTCATCAACTGATCTGGAGTGCCACTTTCACCAAAGCTATCATTTACAGCTACATACTCTATCGGAGTAGGGTTTTGAGTGGCTAAAAGTTGTGCAATTGCATCACCTAAACCTCCATTCCTTTGATGTTCTTCTGCGGTAACCACACAACGAGTTTTTTTTACCGATTGTAGGACTGCCTTTTCATCTAGTGGTTTAATGGTATGTATATTAATTATTTCTGCATTAATTCCTAGTTCTGCTAATACTTGGCCTGCTTCTATTGCTTGCCAAACTAAGTGACCGGTCGCAAAAATAGTTACGTCCTTACCTTCATTCAGCATCACTGCTTTTCCTATTTCAAAAACTTGATCTGAAGGTGTAAAATTTGGAACGGCTGGTCGGCCAAAACGTAAATAAACAGGACCTTCATATTCTGCTATTGCAATGGTAGCTGCTTTGGTTTGGTTGTAGTCGCATGGATTAATAACCACCATATTTGGCAGCATTTTCATTAATCCAAGGTCTTCTAAAATCTGATGAGTAGCACCATCTTCGCCTAGCGATAAACCTGCATGAGAAGCACAAATTTTAACGTTTTTGTTAGAATATGCGATAGATTGACGTATTTGGTCATACACTCTGCCAGTAGAAAAGTTAGCAAATGTGCCAGTAAATGGGATTTTACCTCCAACTGCTAAACCTGCTGCTAATCCCATCATATTAGCTTCAGCGATTCCTACTTGAATAAAACGCTCAGGATGATCTTTTGCGAATGCATCCATTTTTAATGATCCAGTAAGATCTGCACAAAGTGCAACTACGTTTTCATTTGTTTTTCCTAATTCTGATAAACCTGCTCCAAAACCAGAACGAGTATCCTTTTTTTCGCTGAATGTGTATTTTTTCATGATGCTTATGAGTGGGCAAAAGTAAGAGAAAAAATGAAAAGCAATGGAAATGCAGAACTAAGTTTTAATTATTTTAACACAAGAATCGCAAAGGTAGAATCGAAAAATATTGATCTTGGAGTTTTATTTTAAAAAATGGGTTGCGCCTACTGAATAGTATGTTGTGCTTAAATTAAACACTTCATATAAATATTTAGCATTGGATTACAACTTAAAGGAAATAGAACCACCAGAAATAATTCCAAAAGAAAATTCTTTAGTAGAATCCGATTTTTTGGCAGATCTATTTCTATAAACTAATCGGTATTTACCAGGTTGTAGAGAAAAAGTTTCCGTGGTAATGTTTCCAGTGAGATCTGCTACCCAGTTTAATTCTCTTCCATTTTCGGTGTAAATGCTTGCAAAAACAGGAACAGCATCGGTATTTAAAATAGTTATTAGTCCAGCTGTTGGAATAGTTAAAGTAGTGGTTTTGCTTTGTGATATTTCTACAGCTTCAATAGTAGTTTTGGGCAGAGTAAGAACTTCTACTTTGTATTTTCCTACCAATAATTTTTCGGACAAGGATTCGTCTTGAACACTTATTAAAATTTTGCCTGTTTGATCGTAGATTACAGATTGAATAATCCGATTATCTGCACCTGCAATTTTTATCATTAAATTTCCTTGTGGCGCATTCAAAGAAATAGTATTATGAACACCAGCTTGCAATTCAAAATTTCTTTTTTCGACAGAAGGAGTAGTGTGGACTAATAAATTATAGGTATTCACTTGGTCTATAATCAAGGTATCTGGTGCTCCACGGCTATTTAAGGTATGGATAAAATTATATCTAACCTTTTCCGAAACTGCATCTTCTAGGGTAATTCCTATATTGGTTTCGGTAGGTTTATCATTAATATCGAGAAGATTAATTTGTACGGATGTTGCACTCACCACTTGATTTACTACATTTTCTAAAATCTTTTTAAAGGATTTTTCATTCGTAGCATCGTAATATTTACCCATACAACTAAATGCTTTTTCAAATTCGGGAGTGGAACCTAAACCTATGATGAAAGGTTTAAGAATTAATCCTTGTTTTTGCATTTTTAAGGAAACAGCACAAGGATCACCTTTGCAAGATTCTATTCCATCAGTTATTAAAATGAGTATGTTTCTTTTCTCAGAAGTGGTGTAGGGAAAATCGTCAGCGCTTTGTAATAACGAATAAGCAATTGGAGTAATTCCTTTGGGATTGATAGCTTCAATTTTTTGCTTTACAATATCTCTGTTTTTGGTTTTAATTGGAACTTCCAATTTGGAATCTTTGCAATCATTAGAAGTTAAAGGAGATTCGCTTCCGAATAATCTTAAACCGTATTCAACTTCTGGATAATTTTCTAATGAATCTATAATGCTATACATCACACGTTTAGCAACTGCCATTCTATTGCTATTGTCAAAAGTAGTAAGCATACTTCCAGAGCAATCTAATAGAAATAAAATTCGAGTTTTTGGTTTTACTACTTTTTTTATGGCCTGGGCAAAACTTTGTGTATTTACTATTAAGCCGAGAATGAAAAGTAATAGAAATGTAGTGAAAACTCTTTTCATCAGAATATTAAATTAGTGGTCAAAGAGGAATTGATTTTTATCGGTCTTTCTTTAGTTTCAAAACTATTTGCATTTGTTTTTTCTCTGTAAACCACCAAATAATTGCCAGGTTGAAGAATTAAAGTTTCTCTTAAAATATTAGGATTAAAAGTGTAAACCTTTTTTAATCTAGCGCCATCTGTAGAATACACAAAAGTATATCCCAACTTAGAAGAATTTACAATTAGCGTGCCTGGGGCAGGAATATCTATTAATTTTATTGCGGATTGGGCGATTTCTACACCGCTAAAATGGGTGATAGGAACTGTTAAAACATCAAGTGTATATTCATCTGTTAAATATTTTTTTGCGGTATTGATATCTTGAATATTAACTAGCTGATTATTTTTGTCATGAACTAATATCTTTAAATTATTGTATTTCATTAACCCTGTAATTTTAACTTGCAAGGTACCTTGTCCTACATCAATTCCTTTGCTGGTATGTTTGCCTGGTGTTAGTTTTATATTTTCTAACTTCACTGGAGGTAAAGAGTGAACTACAACATCATAGGTAATTTGAGCGTCTACTTTTAGGGTATCAGGAAATCCTGTTGGCGTAAGTTTATGGTAAAAATTGTATCGAATATCTTTGGAAACATGATCATAAAATGTCATATTCAAGTCTGTTTCTGTAGGTTTGCCAAAATCATTTAATAAATTTATTTGTAAACTGGTAGGGTTTAAAAACGAAGTAATTACCACCTTAGCAATTTCTGCAGTTATTTTTTCATCATCTACTTCATACATTTTACCAACGCAATCCAACATTTTTTTCTCTGCTTCATTCAATCCTAAGCCAATGATGTAAGGCTTATAAAAAATTCCATTTTTTTGTAGTGTATTGGATGTTTCGCAGGGGTCTCCCTCACAATTTTCGATACCATCAGATATTAAAATAATCACATTTCTAACCCCAGCAATTTTTGGAAAGTCTAAAGCTGCTTGAGCAAGCGAATAAGCAATCGGTGTTTGTCCTTGAGGAGTTAAACTTTCAATTTTATTTCGGATTTCTAAATTGGTATGTTTTCCAAATGGAATTTCTAGTCTAGAATCTTTACAATCTTTTTGATCTCTTGGAGTTTGATGGCCAAAAATTCTAATAGCAGTTTGAATATTAGATTTATCGTTAAGAGTATCCATCATTTGATACAAAACCTTTTTTGCAGACTCAAATTTTTTCTGACTCTGCCAAACATCATTCATACTGCCAGAAGCATCTAATATAAATAGAATATTCGCTCTGTCTGATTTAACACTTTGACTATAAGCAGAATAGAAAGCAAAATTTATGATAAAGAGAAAAACTATTTTTCTGTAGATAGTCATTATTTGGTTTAAGGGTAAAAGATATTGCCTAATTATAGACAAATAATCAATAATCTCCGAGCGTTTCTCGCAATTGAGACAATGAGTTTGCCAATTGATCGTCATTGGGAGCTACTCCATGCCATTTATGGCTTCCCATCATAAAATCTACTCCCGAACCCATTTCTGTTTTCATTAAAATTACAATTGGTTTTCCATTTCCACATTCTTGTTTTGCTTTGTGTAATGTATTTACAACATCTTCCATATTGTTACCATTCATGTTTAAAACCGTCCATCCAAAAGAACTCCATTTTTGTTCAAGATTTAATAAGGAAAGTACATTATTAGTAGAACCATCTATTTGTTGACCATTCAAATCAACGGTTGCAATTATATTATCCACTTTATTATGAGCTGCAAACATAATTGCCTCCCAGTTTTGACCTTCTTGCAATTCTCCATCACCCATTAATGAATATACAATTTTAGAATCACCATTCATTTTTTTGGATAATGCTACACCAAGAGCTACTGATAATCCTTGTCCTAAAGATCCAGAAGCTATTCGAATGCCAGGTAAATGCTCTGCCGTGGCCGGATGACCTTGCAATCTTGAATCTAATTTTCTGAAAGTAGTTAATTCTGAAATATCAAAATAACCAGATCTGGCTAAAACACTATACCAAACAGGAGAAATATGACCGTTCGAAAGAAAAAACACATCTTCATCTTTTGCTTCCATAGAAAAGGTAGAATCATGATTCATTATCTCAAAATATAAAGCTGTAAAAAAATCTGCACAGCCAAGCGAACCGCCTGGATGACCAGATTGAACCGCATGCACCATTCTTACAATATCTCTTCGCACTTGTAATGCAATTTCTTTTAATTTATTAATATCAGCCATAAAAAATAATGTTGTTCAAAAGTAAAAAAATTATTGAGTAGGAAGCATTCTGAAAGAATTCAAAATGTAAAAATTGAGTTAAGTGAGTTTTATTTATCGTAAGATTAATTTAACTCAATCATTTAATTTTAAAGTAGGTTCTCCTTCATCACTATTTATTATAATAAATTTATTTTTCATAAAATTCAATTGGTAAACCATCGGGATCAGAAATAAAAAAAAATGATTTGTCCGTAGATTCATCAATTCTAATCTTTTCAGCAATTATACCTTCATTTTCTAGAGAAATTTTGGTAGCCATTAAGTCATTACTCGAAAATGCTAAATGTCTTAATCCCAAAGATTCTGGATATGATGGTCTTTCTACGAAATTTGGGAAAGAAAACAACTCAATTAAATAATTTTCGTTTAATGCTAAGTCCGCTTTCCAAGAATTTCTATTTTCTCGAAATTCCTCTTTTATCAAACTGAATCCCAAAAAATCTATATAGAAATTTTTAGAAACTGAATAATCTTTGCAAATGATGGCAATGTGATGTAATCCTAAAATACCATGTTTCATTTTTGACAGTTTTGTGTTTAATTAAACAAAAAAAAACCCCGCCATTGGCAGGGTTTTTTTATTATATTAAAGAATTATTCCGCTGTTGCTTCGCCTTCTGGCTTATCTTCTGCTTTTTCTTCTTTTTTAACTTCAACTTTCTCTACTTTTTCAACTTTCTCTAAATCCTTTTTTGCCATTTTCTTGGCACTAGCTTTCGCTTCGGAAGTTTCAAGAGAAGATTTCAATGCAGATAAAACATCAAGATCACCAAGTGTATTTTTCTCAACAGAATCTTTCACTTTTTTCACTGCTTTCACAGTTTCATTAGCTTCTTTTTTCTTTGTATCAGTTTCAACACGCTTTTCTTCAGCTTTAGCTGCTTCGTGTATTTTGCTGTGAGATAATACAATACGCTTAGATTCTTTGTTAAATTCAATCACCATGAAATCTGATTGTTCATCAGCAACCAAACTTGCTCCGTTTTCTTTCACGCTGTGTTTAGTCGGTGAAAAACCTTCTAATCCATAAGGTAAAGCTACAATAGCACCTTTATCAGTTACTTTTAATACAGTTCCAACATGAACAGAATCTAAATGGAAGATCGTTTCAAACGTATCCCAAGGATTTTCTTCCAATTGTTTATGACCTAAAGATAGACGACGATTTTCAGCATCTACTTCTAAAACTATTACATCCATAGCTTCCCCTACTTTCGTAAATTCATGCGGATGATTAATTTTCTTAGCCCATGATAAATCAGAAATATGAATTAATCCATCAATGCCTTCTTCAGTTTCTACAAAAACACCAAAGTTAGTCATGTTTTTTACAGTTGCTTTGTGCTTGCTTCCAACTGGATATTTGTCTACAATATTCACCCAAGGATCTACGGTCAATTGTTTAACACCTAAAGACATCTTACGATCATCTTTGTCTAGCGTAAGAACGATTGCTTCTAATTCGTCACCCACTTTCATGAATTCTTGCGGAGAACGCAAATGCTGTGACCAAGACATTTCAGATACGTGAATAAGTCCTTCTACTCCTGGAGCTAATTCTAAGAATGCACCATAATCAGCAACAGTTACGATTTTACCTTTCACTGTACTTCCCACTTCTATAGTATCAGAAATGGATTCCCAAGGATGTGGAGTTAATTGTTTTAATCCTAAAGCAATTCTCTTTTTCTCATCATCGAAATCAAGAACAACTACGTTTAATTTTTGATCTAAAGTCAATACTTCTTCTGGATGATCAATTCTACCCCAAGAAATGTCGGTTATATGTAATAGTCCATCTACACCGCCTAAATCTATAAATACTCCAAAAGCAGTAATGTTTTTAACGGTTCCTTCTAATACTTGACCTTTTTCTAGTTTGCTGATGATCTCTAATTTCTGACTTTCTAAATCGTCCTCAATTAATACTTTATGAGAAACTACAACATTTTTAAATTCATGATTGATTTTCACCACCTTGAATTCCATTGTTTTTCCTACATATACATCGTAATCTCTGATTGGTTTAATATCGATTTGAGAACCTGGAAGGAAAGCTTCCACTCCAGCCACGTCAACTATAAGTCCACCTTTTGTTCGGCTTTTTACAAATCCTTCAATAATTGTATCTTCTTCAAGTGCTTTATTAATATCATCCCATGATCGTTGAGTTTTTGCACGTTTTCTAGAAAGAGCTAATTGTCCATTTTTATCTTCTTGATCTTCTACGTAAACTTCAACCGTATCACCGATTTTTAAATCTGGAGTATCTCTAAATTCTGAAATAGGAACTAAACCATCAGATTTAAATCCAATATTTAAGACTACATCTTTACTATTTATATGAACCACGGTTCCCATTACAATTTCATCTTTGTTAATAGAGCTTAAAGTATTGGTATACAATGCTTCTAGTTTTTCTCTATCTTTTGAATTATAATTTCCGAAACCTTTTTCATCTGCATCCCAATCGAAATCTTCATCGGGTACTAAAAATGATTTTTTCAGGGTTTCAATTTTCAAAGGTTCTAAGTCTGAGTGATCCTCTGTTTCCGCATCTGCTTTTACTTTCGGATCTTTTGCCGATTTTACTTCTTCTAAAATTTCAGGATTGCTATTATTTACTTTTTCCTGATTTTCGAATGCATTTGTTTCAATTAACTCATCTACTAAATTTGCATCTGCTTCTACTTTAGATTGAGAATCTAATTCTAATTGAACATCTTCTGATTTTGTTGAATCAGTAGAAACTTCTTCAACATTTTCAATTGCATTTGTTTCGATTGGCTCATCTACTAATTTTGCATCTACTTCTACTTTAGATTCAGAATCTAATTCTAATTGAACATCTTCTGATTTTGTTGAATCATTAGAAACTTCTTCAACATTTTCAAATGCATTTGTTTCGATTAACTTATCTACTAATTTTGCATCTGCTTTTTCTTCCTCAGCTGTTACTTCTGTTTTGCTATCATTGGAAACCTCGGCGGGCATTACTTCTTCAGATTCTGATTGAGTTTCTGGAGTTTCTGTGGGTGTTGAAGCGGTTTCTTCAAGTTGGTTTTTTTTAATTTCAGCATTCATTTCTGATGCCTCGAAATTTTCTTCAGTTGTTTTTTGTGTCATTAATAATTGAGTCTCCTTTCGTAAGGGACTGCAAAGATAGAAATTAAAACTTTCACAGAAAATAAAATTTCAAATATAACTATCAGTTAATCAGAGGTCAATATGGTGGTCTGCAATGATCTTGTGTACAAAGTCCAATTGTTCCTCCTCATTTAGGTGTGAATTGTCTAAAACAACTGCATCAGCTGCCATTTTTAATGGACTTTCTTTTCGGGAGGTATCTTGTGTATCTCTGTGAGTTAGATTGTCAAAAACTTCTTGGTAACTTACTTTCACTCCTTTAAGAAGCAGTTCGCGAAATCGTCTTTGAGCTCTAACTGCTGGGTCGGCAGTCATAAAGATTTTCAATTGAGCGTTTGGGAAAACAGTTGTTCCTATATCTCTTCCATCCATTACCACATGTCCTTTTTTAGACATTTTTTGTTGCAATGCTACCATTTTTTCTCTTACAGGTTTCAATGCGCTTATTTCACTTACATATCCAGAAATATACATTTCACGAATTTCTTCATTAATATTTTCTCCATTAAGTTCTATTTGTTTTTTCTTAAATGACAGGTGAATGTCTTCTAAAGCTTGTTTAACGGTTTCGATTGTAGAAATATCAATCTTATTTTTAAGAAAATAGTAAGTAACAGCTCGGTACATTGCGCCAGAGTCTATATAGGTATAATGAAGTTCAGTGGCAAGAGTTTTTGCCAATGTACTTTTTCCGCATGATGAAAAACCGTCGATGGCAACGATCATGTGTTCATTCATATTCCTTCGACACTTTTATAGTTTCAAATGTACTATAATTATCAAAAAGTAAATCCTAATTTACAACATTGGTTTTCTTTTTTGTAAAATCTGAAAGATTGGCCGCTAAACTAAATTGATTGGTAGAGCCTGCTAAGTGGTATCTAGCTGAACCATAACTGAATTCGATTTTTTTAATTTTAATACCAAAACCGAAAGAAAAACCAATTGTAGATCCTCTACTTTGCAATGCCAATTCTTTTCTTTTTTGATGATCGTATCCTATTCTGGCATTAAAATTTTTTGAAAAAAGCAATTCAACGCCCAAATTTATATGTCTAGCAAATTTATCAGCGATGGTTATATTTTTCACAATTGGATTGCCTGTTTGTAAATCTATTTCTTGATCTGGATCATTTGGATCTATGTAACTGAGGTCGAATTTCTGTAAATCATGCAAAGTAATTGTATACCTAATGGGAGCATATTTCAATTTTTTAGAAACTCCTAATTGGATATCTAGGTTTAAATTTTCGGTATTCCCATCTGTATAAGTGGAAAGTTGAGAGCCTAAATTTTTAATTACAAATCCTAAAGTGATGTTTTTGGCCGTATCAAAATAACAAAGCCCTAAATCTGCTGCCAATCCTACCGAAGAATAATCGCCGAGATTGGAACTAATCAGTCTTAAATTACTTCCGAAACTAAGATTTGGTAAATAATTTCTAGCATAACCAAGGTTTATCGCATACTCTCCCGCTTTAAATGTGTTTCCAGTTGATGATCCTAATTCGTTAGTTTCGGTAAAATCTCCATAATTAATGTATTGGATTCCAGCTGAAAAAGTTCCAACGTCTTTATAATTCCTACCATAAGCCATATAACCAAAATTTATATCGTTGAAATAATTCATGGTATTGAAAGCAAGATGATTATGCATTTCTTTATTCAATAAAGCAGGGTTTTGATATCCATTATTTACGTCGTGATCTCTGGCTGTTATTAGCAAACCACCCAAGGCTGATTGTTTGGCAGAGGCAGGCAAATCCATGAATTTATAAATTCCTTGTCCGCCAATTTGAGCATAAGATAAAGTAGAAAATAAGAGCAAAAATAAAAGGTAGAGTGTTCTCAAAATAATTTGGAAAATAAAAAAACGAATGCTCAAAGATATTATTTTAGAGCTTATGCAAGTTTTCCCTTTTCTCTGCATTAATTTTGAGGAATTATTTTTTATGAAAATTTTAAAAGACGATCTAATTAAAGAATTAAAATTCTCTGCAAGCAGAAGCAGTGGGAGTGGAGGGCAACATGTTAATAAGGTAAGCACTCGGATCGAAGCATTTTTTATTCTATACAATTCCAATTTGTTTTCGATAGAACAGAAAGAGTTTTTGCAAGAAAAACTAAAAAGTAAAATAAGTAAAGATGGAGATATCAGAGTTGTTTGTGATTCTGAGCGTTCTCAATATTTGAACAAACAAAAAGCAATTGTAAAAATGCAAACATTGCTTCAAAATGCTTTTAAAGTAGATAAACCAAGAAAAGCAAGCAGGCCAACAAAATCTTCAGTAAATTCCAGATTGAAGAATAAAGAACTACACGGTGATAAAAAGGAGATGCGAAAGAAAATAAATCCCGAAGATTAAATTATAGCTGAACTACAGTTAAACGTGGGATTGTTACAAAATTTGGAAGAATAATAGTTCCATTTACATACAAATATTCAAGATTGCGCAAAACATTTATATTAGGTAATCTTAGTAAAACACCGCTAAATGCTACGTCTAATTCTTTTAAGCTGGTGAGATTGCAAATCTCGTTGGGAAAGTTTTTTAACTCATTTCTACCAATGTATAATTGTTTAATATGATATAAATTTCCAATTGATTTTGGAATGGTTAGCAAAATATTATCTCCTAAATAAAAAAATTCTAATTGTTCTAATTGACCAATATCTTCGGGAAGTTGCCTTAGTTGATTAAAACTAAGATCTAAATATTTTAAAGAAGAAAGTTCGCATATTGAATTTGGAAGTGAGTCTAGCAAATTAAATTTTACAGAAAGTCGTTTTAGTTTATAAAGTTTTCCTATTTCAGGTGGAAGAATAATTAAATCATTACTACTAATTGTTAAGATCTCTAAACTTTCCAGTAATCCAATTTCTTTGGGTAGAATTTGAAGTTTATTTTTAAAAAGATTTAATTTTTTCAACTTTTTTAATTGTCCAATTTCTGGACATAAAGCTTTAATAAAATTATTATTTAGTTCTAATATTTCTAGATTTTTTAACTTAGCAATTTCTGGAGGAACACTTTTTAATTGACTGTAGGTAACTCTTAAATGTTTGACTTCTAATGGGTTTTGAAAAGCTTCTTCAAAGGTTTTATAAATTTTATTTTGGGATTTGAACTGGGCAATACAATCATTGGATTTAAAACTAAAAAGTAAAAAAGCGACTGAAAAAATAATCGCTAAGGATTTTACAAAATCTAATTGAACCTTATTTTCAAAATAATTGATTTTCATGACCTAGATTATTTCCAATCATCTAATTTAAAATAAATTTACATTTTATTTTTCGAACAATTAAAATTGAATTAATATATTTTACAAATGAAATTTACTCATATAATAAACTGGAAATCAATTAAAACAAAAAAACCCAGAATATTTTGAAATATTCTGGGTTTCCCAATAAGTAATTTTTACTAAAGAACTACACTCACTTTTTCTTCTATTAATTGCATATCCAAAGCATTTTTTACTTTTTCGTCCATCAGAGCTAATTCTACTACTTCATTCATATAAGTCACATAATGGAATTGCATATCAGAGATATAACTTGCTTTTATGTCTTCAATATCTTTTCTATTGGATTTAGAAAGAATGATTTCTTTAATATTTGCTCTTTTTGCAGCCAGTATTTTTTCTTTAATTCCTCCTACAGGCAAAACTCGACCGCGAAGTGTAATTTCTCCAGTCATTGCTAAATGTGGTTTTACTTTTCTTTGAGTGAATGCTGAGGTTAAAGCCGTCAACATTGTAATTCCAGCAGATGGACCATCTTTTGGAACTGCACCAGCTGGAACGTGAACATGAATATCCCACTGATCAAATATTTTAACAGAAGAACCTACCAGCTCACTGTGTGCTCTTAAATAAGCTAAAGCAATTACCGCAGATTCCTTCATTACATCTCCTAAATTTCCTGTTAGCGTCAATTTACCTTTACCTCTAGAAAGACTCACCTCAATAAATAAAATATCACCACCAACAGAAGTCCAAGCCAAACCAGTGACTACACCAGCTGTAAGATTATCTTGATAACTATCTTTTTCATAATCGGCCACACCTAAGATTCGTTCTACATCTTTCTTTGAAACTATTTTATTGTATTTTTCTTCTACGGCTACACTTTTTGCAACTCCTCGAGTAAGGGTGGCAAGTTTTTTTTCTAAACCACGCACACCAGATTCTCGAGTGTAATCTTCAATTACCATTTCTACAATTTCTGGTTTTATAGTAATATCTTTTGGTTTCAATCCGTGAGCTTCCCTTTGTTTTGGAATTAAATGCTGTTTGGCAATTTCTATTTTTTCTTCTACAGTATATCCGTTTACTTCGATTATCTCTAAACGATCTATTAAAGCAGGGTGAATACTACTTAATGAATTTGCAGTGGCGATAAACATTACATGCGAAAGATCAAAATCTTGTTCTACATAATGATCGTAAAAAGCATTGTTTTGTTCTGGATCCAAAACTTCTAGCAAAGCAGAAGATGGATCGCCTCTGAAATCGTTTCCCACTTTGTCTATTTCATCTAAAACAAAAACTGGATTACTCGTTTGAGCTTTTTTCAATGACTGAATAATTCTGCCTGGCATAGCTCCAATGTAGGTTTTTCTATGTCCACGAATATCTGCTTCGTCTCTGATTCCACCCAAAGCGATGCGGACATATTTTCTATTTAATGCTTTGGCAACGGATTTCCCTAATGAAGTTTTACCAACTCCGGGAGGGCCAACCAAACAAATAATAGGCGCTTTCATGTTGTTTTTTAATTTCAACACGGCTAGATATTCTAAAATTCGAGTCTTTACTTTTTCTAATCCATAATGATCTTTTTCCAAAACCTTTTGTGCTCTAGACAAATCAAAATTATCTTTAGTATACTCGTTCCAAGGTAATTCAAGCAAAAGTTCGGCATAATTTAATAAAACAGAGTAATCTGCAGCTGCTGGATTCATTCTTTGTAATTTATCCAGTTCTTTATTAAAAGTATCGTTAATTTCTTTCGACCATTTCTTTGCAGAGCCACGCTCTCTCAAACTATTTATTTCATAGTCTGGATTATCTCCGCCCAATTCTTCTTGAATAGTTTTTAACTGTTGGTTTAAAAAATATTCTCGTTGTTGTTTATCAATATCAATCCGAACTTTAGATTGAATTTGATTTTTCAACTCTAGCATTTGGAGGTCTCTGGTAAGATGTTCCAAAACTAATTGTGCTCTTTGACGCAAATCCGCTACTTCCAGAATTTTTTGTTTTTCCGATACCTCAGCATTCATATTAGAAGAGATGAAATTGATCAGAAAAGAAGGACTTTCGATATTTTTAATTGCAAAAGCTGCCTCAGTTGGAATATTCGGAGAGAATTGAATTATTTGAGTAGAAAGTTCTTTTAGCGATGCAACTAAAGCTGTAAATTCTTTATCTTTTTTAGGTTTTACATCATCAATCGGTTGAACCACAGCTTTCACATAAGGTTCAGTACTCTCTACATTTACTATTTCGAATCTTCTTTTGCCTTGAATAATGACGGTTGTATTTCCATCTGGCATTTGAAGCATTTTTACAATATATGCCACCGTTCCGATTTTATTTAAATCTTCTACCGATGGATCATCAACCGAAACATCTTTTTGAGAAACCACACCGATTACCTTTTTGCCTTTATAAGCATCTTTTATCAGTTTTATAGATTTGTCTCTGCCCACAGTAATTGGAATCACAACGCCAGGAAACAAAACTGTATTTCTTAATGGCAGAATTGAAAGAGTTTCTGGGGTTTGTTCAGCGTTCATTTCCTCCTCATCTTCCGCCGTCATTAGCGGAAAAAATTCGGTGTCTTCGTTTATGTAAGATGGCGGACTATTAAATTTATCGAAAGGATCGAAGTTGTTCATGTAAAGATTTTAAAACAGTCAAACTGACAGTTTGAGTCTGTAGAAATGGAAAAATGAATATGGGCTTAAAGTAGTCAAGCGTTATGCCATTAAATAATATTTAATTATAAAAAGCTAAAACTGAAAAATCGTCAGTTTTAATTAAATGTAAGATTTTTTTCTATTTGCTCCGCGTTGAAAATAAAAGTTTGTTTTTCTCCTCTAAAATTAAGGTTCATAATATTTACTTGACTATTGAATAAATCGATTAACATCGAATTTTTAATCGTGAAAGATTTACATTTTTGATTTGCTGGAATTTCTAAATACAGTATTTGAATGTCTTTATCTTGTTCTGTACCAATGAATTTATTTGGTAATGCTTTATTGTACGTTTTAAATACAAAATGAAAATTCACATATTTCTTCATCAGATCTTGATTTAGATCTTTTGAAATTCTGTACTCTTTACTTCCAGATTCTTGTATCGCTTTTTCTAAATCATCAGCAAAAACTCTAATAATAATTTCAAATGTTTTAGTTTTCTGATTGTATTCTATTTGAGTAATGGAACTATAAAATTTGTGATTGGCAAAAAGTAAACTCGTGATAGAAATCAAAAAAAAGAGAATATAAAATTTCTTATAATTTACCATCGCGTTGCAATTGCATTAGATTGGTTCTTTTTCTTTCCTTTTCTTTGAATAATTGAAATTGGGTTTCAACCGTTTTTGCTGGATAGAAGTTATTATTTCTATTGATATCGGCGGTTTCTTGATAAGGATCAAGTGAAAATTGTTTCACTGGTTTTTCTGTTATCAATAATTTGGAAACGGTTTTATTATTTTTTCTCCAAATTTCTGCAGGAATTCTTTTCACTTCCTTTTCACCATTGGTATATTGCAATTCTATAATTAAAGGAGAAATTAAACCACCAACATTTTCAAATTCTAAAACATGGTAAAACATTCCAGATTGAAGTTTAGCTTTTTGCTTTTCGTTTAAAGATTCGTAATAGGTTTTGTAATTACCTTTATCATAATCTGTAACGTCCAAAGCATCATATTTCGAATAAAAATCAGATAATTCCGGAAAATCTTCTACTCTGTATTTCTTAATAGACGTTTTGTTTCTCTGTTCAGAAATGGAAATGGGTTCAGAATTTCTTTTTGATTTTCTGGCAATTTTCTCTTTTTCAGGATTTTGAGAATCCAATGTGTAAGTGTTTACTGATTTTAAAGCAACATCAACAGGTTCTGTTCCATAAAACCAACCTCTCCAAAACCAATCTAAATCTACTGCTGAGGCATCTTCCATTGTCCTAAAAAAGTCTGCTGGCATTGGATGTTTAAATGCCCATTTTTCTGCATATTGTTTAAAAGCAAAATCAAATAATTCTCTGCCCATTATGGTTTCTCTCAATATATTTAATGCAGTAGCTGGTTTTCCATAGGCATTGTTTCCAAATTGTAAAATAGACTCCGAATTGGTCATTATAGGATCTAAAACTTCTTGTTTAGAAGCCATGTAACTAACAATACTTCGTGCTTCTCCCCGCTGTGATGGATAATTTTCTTCCCATTCTTGTTCTGTCAGATATTGACAAAATGTGTTTAAACCTTCGTCCATCCAGGTCCATTGTCTTTCATCAGAATTAATGATCATTGGAAAATAATTGTGTCCAACCTCATGAATCACGACACCAATTAATCCATATTTAGTTCCAGATGAATATGTTCCATCTGCTTCTGGTCTTGGACCATTAAAACAAATCATGGGATATTCCATTCCGCCAATTGGTCCATTTACAGAAATTGCAACAGGATAAGGGTAGTTCACGGTATATCTAGAATAGGTTATTAAAGTTTGTGCGATAGCTTGTGTTGAATATAATTCCCAAAGTGGATTTCCTTCTTTTGGATAAAATGACATTGCCATGATGTTTTTACCGCCTACTTTTACTCCCATAGCATCCCAAATAAATTTTTTGGATGACGCCCAAGCAAAATCTCTAACATTTTCTGCAGCAAACACCCAAGTTTTTTTAGCAGTCGACTTAGATTTTTCATTTTCTAAAGCCTCTGCAGGTGTGATAATTAAAAGAGGTTTTTTGGCAGATTCAGCTTGCTTCAATCTGCTTTGCTGATTTTTTGTCAATATAGAACCAGCATTTTGCAAAGTTCCAGTAGCAGTAACTATATAATCTGCTGGAACTGTAATGGCTACTTTATAATTTCCAAAGGTTAAAGCAAATTCACCATTTCCCAAATATTGCTTGTTCTGCCATCCATCTACATCATCATAAACAGCCATTCGCGGAAACCATTGAGCCATTTCGTATAAATAGTTATTTTCATTTTTGAAATATTCAAAACCACCTCTACCACCATTGGTTCTAGCATTGTTGATATTATTTTTCCAATCCAACGAAAATGTAAAACTCGATTTGCTTTTTAAATCGTTGGGCAAATCAATGCGCATCATGGTATTATTGATAGTATAAGCTAATTTATTTCCTTTGCCATCTTTCAGATTAGAAATTTTATAACCGCCTTCAAAAGAATTTCGGGTAAGACTTTCAAACGTATCAAAGTTCATACTATCAATAGAATTTTTTGTTTCAGTTAAGTAAGTCATAGAATTTGGATCAAAAATATTCTGATCTAATTGAACCCATAAATAATTTAAATCATCTGGCGAATTATTAAAATAGGTAATAGTTTCAGAACCAGAGACACTTTGATTTTGGTCATTTAGTTCAATTTTAATATCGTAATCAGCTTTTTGTTGCCAATATTCCGAACCAGGAGACCCAGATCCAGTTCGGTAAGAATTTGGTGTGGGCCAAATTTCCTCCATTTGGTGGAATTTGGATTTATTATAACTGTCTTGAGCTGTAATTTGAGAAATGTTTAAAAAGAGAATGAATGAAAAAGCTAAAATTTGTTTCATGAATGAATTAAGAATAATTTTCTAAAATATTGGAATTTATTGAATTGAAGCTAAATCAATTCAGTTGGTAAACAAAAAATTACGTTGCAACATCAAATAAGCTGCAAATAATGCAATAGGAGCAGAAATAGAAATGCTAAGTTTTCTTGAATTGACGGGAACGAAATAGAGAATGCCTGAAAGGAAAAGAAATAATGCTGTCAGAATAATTATTTGTGCAGCCTCAATGCCTATATTAAAAGAAAATATAATGCCGATAAGAGAAGTATCTGTTCCAGCAAAAAGGCTTTTAATTTGAGCAGAGAAACCTAATCCATGGATTAAACCAAAAAATCCCGAAAATAAAATTCTATACCGATGGAGTTGGGGAATAAAAATATTTTCTACAGCGGTGAAAAAGATGGTAAATGCGATAAGAAATTCCACCCAATAGCTTGGCAAAGAAAAAATACCATATACAGAAAGTAACAGACTGATAGAATGTGCGATGGTGAAAGATGAGATAATCCAAATTAGTTTTTTCCAATCTTTCAATTCATAAATGACACACATCACCAAAATAAAAAGCCAATGGTCTAATGCTTCTGGATTGATTAAATGGTAAAAACCTGAATTAAAATATACCCAAAAGGTATTCATTTATTACAAATTGAAGGCTTTCATTTTGTTGTAAAGCGTTTTTCTATCGATGTTTAAAATGGTTGCAGCTTTTGTTTTGTTATAATTCACCTGTTTCAAAACTTTCAAGATGGTTTCAAATTCTGCTTCCATAGCGGTAGCTTTCAAATTTGGGGCTCTTTCTGCACGATCTTCAGATATAAATTGAAATTTAGAATAATTAATAATTTCTGACGGTAAAGATTTAGATTCAATAAATAAAGTATCAGAAAGCAAGCAAGCTCTACGAATTACATTTTTCATTTCTCTAATGTTTCCTGGCCACTGATAGTTTAAAAAACTTTCTCTTACTTCTTCTGAAAAACCTTCGGAACTCTTACCTAAGTCTGCTTTTGCCTCTTCCAAAAAGAAATCCGCGAATAGCAGAATATCATTTCCACGCTCGCGAAGTGGTGGTAAGGTCATGGAAAACTCGTTGAAACGGTGAAATAAATCTTCTCTAAATTTTCCTTTTTGGAAAGCTTCCTGAAGATTTTCATTGGATGCTACAATAATTCTAACATCTAAATCAAGCTCTTTGGTTCCACCAATCTTTTTTACTTTACGTTCCTGAACTACGCGTAAAAGTAGTGCTTGAATATCGTAGGATAAGTTTCCTACTTCATCTAGAAATAATGTTCCACCGTTTGCTAATTCGAAATGGCCAATCTTTGTTGCAAATGCTCCAGTAAATGATCCTTTTTCGTGACCAAAAAATTCACTTCCTGCTAATTCTTTTGAAAGAGAACCGCAATCCATCGCTACAAATGGCTGATCTTTTCTTTTGCTACGATCATGAATACTTTTTGCAATGCTCTCTTTTCCTGTTCCACTTTCTCCAAAAATAATTACACTATAGTTTGTTGGTGCTACTAATTCTATCTGTTTATGTATTTCTTGGATAGCTGCACTTTCTCCAACTACAAATTTTCCAGAGTAGGTATTTATGTTTTCATTGGCTTTGTATCTGGGTCTAGATGGAGCATACATAATTTCATCATCGCCAGATGTATCAAGAGCTCGTTTGATGGTATGCAAAATTTCGTCTGGAAAAAGCGGTTTTGTTACATAATCAAATGCACCAAGTTTAATCACTTTTACCGCTATTTTAATGTCAGAATATCCAGTAATAATGATAACAGCGGTATTTGGGTTCAAGGCTTTTATCTTAAGTAAAAGCTCTTCACCATCTGTATCGCCAAGTCGATAGTCGCATAGTACTAAATCGAAAACGTCGTTTTTAAGAATTTCTACTGCTTTAGCGCCACTTCCTGCAGTTTCCACTACAAAACCTTTATTGGTCAAAAATTTTGAAAGAAGCTGACAGATTGAAACTTCATCGTCAACAATTAATATCTTTTTCATGAAGGAAAATACCGAAGTTTAAAATTAGATGATAAAAAGCCAAACATATTAAATTTTAAAATAATTTTAATATGAAAAATAATTGTCCTTAACTCGTATAAGATTTTATTCAATTTGGATTTAAACCAAGAGCATTATTTTTTTTATCAATGTTGCTGATGGAGTTGTAAATAGTTTCGTTGTTGAATGGTTTGCTTATGTAAAAATCAGCTCCATTTTTCAAAGCAATGGATTTGTCTTTTGCATTATCATCCGCACTTATTACTACAATTCCTGCTTTTGAATATTTTTTCCTAACACTCGCAATAATATCTAATCCAGAACCATCTGGAAGATTGACATCTAAAAATAAATAATCAAGAGTTATTTGATTGATAAGATTTAAACCTTCTTTTATTGTATTTGCCGAAGAAACATTAAAATTCTTTTTCTCAAGAGCAATTGTCAGAAGTCTACAGATATCTTCTTCATCATCTATAATTAGTACGTAATAATCAGACATATTCTATTAGCATTACTTAACTTTTACAATAATCGTTCCTTCTAAAAAAAATATTTTAACATTTTATTTTAAAAAACAGAGTTTCTAAAAATTAAAAAAAATATTGGATGAAAAACTATACGTATAGAGAAAGGGTATTTCCAACCATGATCAACATAAATGAAAGGAATGCATAGATTCCAAATTTTTGATTGGATAATTGATTAATTAAGTTTTTTTTCATTGCGGTTTGATTGTTGGTTAGTTATTAATTTTAAGAATTATAATATTTCAAAGGTAAAAAGGGGCAATAACTGCATCAATACGCTAATTCATGTATTTTAATCTAGGTATAAAATGATTTTGTCATACGTATTATTACTTACGTAAATTTTATTATTTTTGTATTTCAAAATATTGATAGCAGGTAAAGAAATAGAGAATTTAGAACAAATTTTAAACAATTTGAAGCATCATACATAAAGTAGTAAAATAGTAAAATGAAAAAAAAATGTATCCATTTGAATTCTAATTGCGTATAGAAGTAGAAGTAATGAAAAAAACATCTCTCATAAAAAACTAAAACATGCTCAATAATCAAATTCGTTTAGTAATTGCCGATGATCATAAAATGATGCGGCATGGATTGAAAGCAATACTGAAAGGAGCGAAGAATATTACCATAGTTGGGGAAGCCGAGAATGGTAAGGAAGTTCTAGACCTCATAAATTCTACAGAAGTAGATGTCGTTTTAATTGACATTAATATGCCAATCATGGATGGATTGGAAGCTACTTCATTGTTGAAAAAAAGCCACAATCATATAAAAGTGATCGCATTATCTATGATGGATAATTATACTAATATAGATAAAATGCTTCAAGCGGGAGCAAATGGTTATTTATTAAAAACATTAGGTAAAGAAGAATTAACAATAGCTATAGAAGAAGTATATAAAGGAAATGCTTACCTACAAAAGGAAATTTCTGAGGTCATTGTATCTCGGTATTTGACCAAAAATAATGAGCCCAAGAAAAATAATGTCGAAAACATTATACTTACAGAAAGAGAAATTGAAATTTTGAAATATATTTCTAATGAGTTTCCTACCAAAAAAATTGCAGATCTGCTAAACATAAGCGCAAGAACTGTAGATACTCATAGAAGAAACATGATGATAAAACTCAATATTAAAAAGAACATTGGCTTGCTCAAATATGCAATCCAACAGTGTTATATTTAAAAAAATAAAGCCGGTTTGAGAAAATCGGTTTTTTTTTGTTTAATTTCTGCTTAGTTTCAATTAAATAACATTTACTTTAAATTGCAATAGTTAAGCTCTTTATTTTTTGAAAGTCAATCATTCTATTTATCCCTCTTTATTTTCAAATAATAGATCAGCGTTGATTTTATTATCTCGTACTGATTTATCTATTATCGATATTAATTCTGCATCTATTCAATTATTTTCCATATCGAAAAAAGAATTGATACAACCAGATATTGCTAGAATAGTGAGTTTGGAACTACTCAATAAAATTAAATTTTCTAAAATAGAAATTTCTGAAAAAGTAATGGAATTAGGGATTAGCTATTCGAAGAATAAAAAAGGGGAGGAGATTTCAATAGAATCTTACATACAAGAAGTGAAATCAGAATTCACGAATGATTTATTACTAACCTGTGTGAATGTAAGTGAAGAAACTGAGTTGCATCAAAATCAATTAAACTCAAGTGTACAACTTAGAGCATTATTTAATAAACTAGAAAAAGTACAGGAAGAAGAAAGAAATAGAATATCTAGGGAAATACACGATGAGCTTGGGCAGGTTCTTACTGCATTAAAAATCAGAATCGCCTTATTTGGAAGAAAATTTACCCGCTTGAGTGTAGATGAAATAGATGATGAATTGATTGATATTATGGTTTATATTAATAATACTATAAAAACAGTTAAAAAAATAGCTACAGAATTGCGACCAGTAATTATGGATGAGTTAGGTTTTGAAGATGCTATAAGGTGGTATGTAGCAGATTTTTCCAAGAAATCTGCCATTAAATATAAACTCAATTTTAATCCAATTGAAATAAGATTATCAGACGATTTAGCCTTTACTGCTTACCGATTAATTCAAGAAAGTTTGACCAACGTAGCTCGACATTCCAATGCTTTACAGGTATTGATTAACATTAAATCAGAAAATAATTTATTAAAAATAAAAATTGCGGATAATGGCGTAGGCATGAATATCGAATCTCAATCATCAAACAATTCGTTAGGAATTTTGGGAATGAAAGAAAGAGTAAACTCAGTAAATGGGAAAATTAAATTTAGCAATGCAAAAAAAGGTGGCACAAGAATTAATATAGATCTACCTCTAAAATAAATTTCATGATTAGAATAATACTCACAGACGATCACTCGATAGTAAGAGACGGTTTGAAAAAAATCTTAGAAGAAGAAGAGGATATGAAAGTGGTAGGAGAGGCCAAAAGTGCGGAAGAATTAATGATTTTATTAAAGGAAATAAAAGCAGATGTTCTATTGCTAGATATTTCATTACCTGGAAGAAACGGGATGGAAATCATTCCTGAAATAATTCAAGCATATCCTGATCTATTAATCTTAATGCTAAGTATGCATTCAGAAGAAAAATATGCGATCAGAGCATTAAAAAGCGGGGCTGCTGGTTATGTTGCAAAAGATGCAGCAAGTGATGATTTAGTTGAGGCTATCCATTCCATTTTAAAAGGAACGTATTACATTAGTGAAGGAGAAAGCAATTTAGAATTGAAAAAAACCCCTCCAGAAAACCTTTTACACAATAACTTATCTACTAGAGAATATCAGATTATGATACTTATTGCAAAAGGGAAAAATACAGCAACTATAGCCATGGAATTAACCATCGAACCATCTACTGTAGCTACCTTTAGAGGAAGAATACTAAAAAAGCTCGGGCTAGAATCAAGTATAGAAATCGCAAATTATGTAAGAAAGAAAAAATTACGATAAATATAAAATATTGATTTTAAATATTTTAAATTTTTGAATGTAGCATAACTTTTTAAAAATGATCTCGTACAAAGGGCGACTAATACTACTAGGGGCCTATGATTCTTTCTACATTTAAAAGGTTTACAAGCATTACCTTAATCTTTTTCTCTCTCCTTTTCTATTCTAGTTTATCTTTTGGACAATGTCCTAAATTTATAGATGGCACCTTAAAACCGTCTGCAATACCGCTTTGGGTGAGTTGTTCGGGAACTGCTTATGAATTGTTTTTGCAGTCCGACATTCCTATTGGTGCATTCACGGTAAATTATGGAGACGGAACTCCTATAGTTTCTTATCCAGGTTTGGTTCCACCAGCTTTTTTAAGCCATGTTTATTCTTCGACTATTGATACATTCATTGTAACCATTGTTACAGCAAGCGGATGTACGATAACTGGAAAAGTGGTGATGGAAAAAAATGTAAACGCTTCTATCCAAATTCCGATAGGAGGAGTGACTGCTACTTGTGCACCAGCAGCCATACGATTTATCAATTCTAGTACAAATGTTTCTAAAACTACCCGCTTTGTATGGAATTTTGGAGATGGATCTCCTTTAGAATATTATGATTGGACCAATGCTGGAAAAACAATTAGTCATACTTATTTAAAAAACACTGTTAGTTGCGAAACAGCTGTTACATTATCCGCAGAAAACTATTGCAGTTTTGGAAAACCTACTTTAGCAACTTTTTACCCAATCCAAATTTATGATGTAGATACAGCAGTAATAAATGCTTCTGCCACATTTCTGTGTTTCCCAGACAGAACTGTTAAGTTCACCAATGCGACTATCAAAAATTGCCTTCCAGAAGGAAATACAGATCAAAGATTTGAATACTGGAATTTTGGAAATTATTGGGGAAAAGGATATGATTCTATTGTAAACTGGTTACCATTTGACCCTCCTGCGAGAGCTGGACATACCATTATGTATCCGGGAATTGGATCGTATAATGTTATGATGATTGATAGTAATCAGTGTGGTAGAGATACTGCCTATATTACTGTAAATATTGTAGCTCCACCAAATGCCGCCTTATCGGGTCCTGATACTGTTTGTGCAGGAAGTCCAGCAGTTTTTAATAATTTAAGTACTGGAGGTGCCAATGTTTACAGCTGGAATTTTGGTGCAGGCGGTGGTTGGGTTGGAACTGGTTCTGGTTCTCAAACTTATACTTTTCCTAATCCTGGAACTTTCATTGTAAAATTTGCCATAAATGTATCTGGGGGTACAAACTCTTGTAGAGACACGGCACAAAAAACTGTTGTTGTTTTAGCTAAACCAAATGCATTATTTACCATAAACAATGCTAGCGGATGTGATACTGTTTTGGTTGCTTTTACAAATAGTTCATCTGGTGCCAATATCGTTTCTTATTCTTGGGATTTTGGAAATGGGCAATTTTCTACTTTGCAGAATCCACCTCCAATGCTTTACACAACTACTGGAACCTTTATTGCAAAGCTAACAGTAACCAACGCACAAGGTTGTACGCATATAAATTCCAAAACTATTAGAGTTTTTAGAACTCCAGTAGCAAATTTTACTGTAACTAATGTCTGTGTTGGTGCAAACGCCTCTTTTATTAATACCTCTACAACAGTTTCTGGGCAGCCAATTACTTCTCAACTATGGAATTTTGGTAATGGTTTCACTAGTTCAGCGGTTAATCCTTTTCAAACTTATACTATCGCCGGAACTTACATTGTTTCTTTGAAAATAAATACAGCCAATTGTAGTAGAACAATTATAAAAAGTATTGTAGTTCAGCCTAGACCTATCGCTTCTTTTACTACACTTCCAGATATTGGGTGTACTCCTCTTTCTGTAACTTTTACCAATACAACTACCAATGGAATAACCTATTTATGGACTTTCGGAGATGGAAATACTAGTACAGCTACAAATCCTAAACATACTTATGTTAATACAAGTGATACAATTGCAAGATATATTGTAAATCTTCGTGCAGATAATGCGTTTGGATGTTTCACTAATTTTAAAGATACTATACGTGTAAATCCTGCACCGATTTTAGATTTTATTTTTGATGCTGCTCCAGCTTGTGCTCCATTATTTGTCACTTTTACTAATAAAAGTACGTCTGCTGTAAGTTACAGTTGGAATTTTGGAGATGGTACTGGAAGTACACTTACCAACCCAGTTCATCAATATATCAATACCACTTTATTTATTAAGAATTTTAATGTTTCACTTATCGGAACTTCTATTAATGGGTGTAAAGATACCATCGTTAGACAAGTCACCGTTTATCCTGAACCTAATTTTGGCTTTAGTTTAGTTCCTGATAGTGGCTGTAGTCCGTTATCTGTTACTTTTCCTACTATAATTGGAGCAGTTATTTATAATTGGGATTTTGGCGACGGTGGCATAGCAACCGGCCCTACCCCTACACATATTTTTAATAATAATACAACCAATGATAAAATTTATACTATTCGCCTTATTGCGACCAATGCTTTCGGATGTAAAGACACTGCTTTCAATACAGTAAAAGTTTTTCCAAATCCTACAGCAAATTTCACTGTCAATAAAACTGCTGGCTGCCAACCGCTGGAAATAATCTTTCAAAATAA
>JBBQYA010000015.1:0-40972 GCA_038209155.1 Sphingobacteriales bacterium
AATTTTTTACTACCCACAGATTGCTTTTCTATTCATTTTTTGATTTCAAACCATTTAATGCTTTAAGGGTTGTGCAATAAATCCACCAAAATGAATAATACAGATAGGTTTATTTCTTTTTTCTACCCAAAGCTTTTATCAGAGGAAACGATGAGAAAAAGCGAGTCTACAATCATTCGTATAGCGGTAGCTAGTTTTATAGTTCATTTAATTATCATCTTTTTAAATGATTTAAAAATAATAGAACTAAGTAGCTTTTCGGAATTAGTAAAAAACCCAATTTCTGCCATCTACACCCCTTTTTCATTTATTTTGGTTTATGAAGTATACTTATTGGTTTATTATCTACCTAAGTCCACAAGTAAATATATTGGTAAGCAATATGAAATTATTACCTTAATTCTTATCAGAAGAATCTTTAAAGACTTATCTAATTTACAGTTTACAGATAATTGGTTTGCGGTAAAAGACGATTTACAATTTACTTACGACATTTCTGCGACGATCATCTTATTCATTCTACTTTTATTGTTTTATCGATTAAATGAAGCAAAAGATTTTGAAAGAGAGACCAGTAGTGAGTTTTCCTTGGAGTTAGGAAAATTTATTAAAATGAAAAAAATAATTGCTATTTGTTTGGTTCCTATATTTATTTCTTTGGCTTTCTACAGTTTTGCGAAATGGATTAATGAATATTTCTTTTCGATAAGTTTGCTGGTAGTTAAAATAAAAGATATTAATAAAATATTTTTTGATGAATTCTTTACCGTTTTAATTTTAATCGATGTTCTAATATTACTATATTCGTTTCTGCATACAGATAAGTTTAGTAAGATTATCAGAAACTCGTCCTTCATTATTTCAACCATTCTTTTGAAATTGTCATTTGCCACCGAAGGCTTGCTCAATACCATTCTCATAGTTGTAGCCGTTTCTTTTGGGGTGATAATTCTAGCCATTCATAATCAATTTGAAAATCTGAATAAGCCGGTAAAAGCGTAATAAACCATAGATTTATCTTGATTATAATGTATTTAATAAATGAATAATTTACCCAATGAAAAGACGTCTGAATTCTACGACTTTACTATTATTGGTGCAGGAGCAGCAGGATTGTGGCTAGCCATATCCTTATTAGAGCATGATTTATTGAAAAATAAAACGCTTTGTATTATAGAAAATGATGCTAATAAAGGCAATGATAGAACCTGGTGTTTTTGGGCTGATCAACAATTAATACCAAATCATTTAATAAGTAAAACTTGGACTGCCATCTATAATCCATTTTACAATACCGTAAGAAATCAACTAAATCCCTATGTATATAATCACATAAGAAGCGAAGATTTTTATTCAAAAAGTAAAGAAATATTAAATAAATGTTCTAACGTTTTTTGGATAAACGACGAATTTGAAAGCTTTAATGAAAAGAAACAATTGGTTATGGTAAAAACCATTAAAGCCCAATTTGAAACGAAAAGACTGTTTATTTCTTCCCTTCCAAAAGTTAATTCTGGAACAAATAATAGTAGTGAATTAGATAAATTTTTAGGTACAAATAAAAGCAGAGCTAATTTGTTTCTTTGGCAATCTTTTGTAGGATGGAGAATAAAAACACAAAACCCATCTTTCGATGATACCTGTGCTACCATGATGAGATTTGATATTGCTCAGCAAAACAGCACGCAATTCTTATACGTATTACCTTTTTCAAATACAGAAGCACTAATTGAGATTACTCGATTTGGAGAAGAAAAATTGAGTTTATCTAGTGCAGAAATTGCCTTAAAAGAATATTTAACTAATAATAATATTGAGTATGAAAAAATTGAAGAAGAAATTGGAGCTATTCCAATGACTACTAAATTTGACATGCAGAACAAAAAACTAGATGCTCAAACCAAAATTATATACATTGGTACACCAGGAGGAGCTTTGAAGCCAACCTCTGGTTATGCATTTAAACGAATTTTTAATTATAGTAAACAATTAGCTTTTGCAATAAAAAATAATACAGAATTGCCTACTATGTACCGGCATTGGCGCTTTCAGTTGTATGATCACTTATTGTTAAGAATTCTGAAACATCATCCAGAACAAGGGAAAGGTATTTTTGAAAGATTATTTGAAACTCAACCCGTAAAAAAGGTTTTTCGTTTTTTGGATGAGGAAACAAATATTTGGGAAGAAATTTCTATTTTTTCCAGACTACCTATTCGGCTTTTTATGAATAGTCTTTTTAATTATTTACGATACCGATGAAATATATTCAAACTAATTTATTTCGGGCTCAAATAATTAGTCAAATTGTTATAATCGGATTAGTCATAATTTTTAATTTCTCTGAGTTTTATCAAGCTGTATTTTGTGGTATTTTATTGAGTTTATTAGGAATACCTCATGGTGCTAATGATCATTTATATCGAACAGATAAATCAATTATCGGTTTATTTAAATTTATAGGTATTTATCTTTTATCTATTATTATTTATTTTCTTCTGTGGTGGTTTTTTCCACCTTTAGCTTTCGCAGTTTTTTTCATTATTTCTTTTCATCATTTTGGGCAATCCAATTTTGAAAATGATTCCGTTTGGTACTTTCCATCTATATTTTGGGGTATTTGGATTCTGTTATTTCCCGTATTGTTGCATTGGAATCAAGCATTAGAGATATTTAATCAAATGCTAAATCTAAAAATTCAACTAAGCAATACAGATATTGATCTATTAAATAATTGGCAAATACTATTAATCTCTACTTTTGCATTATTTTATTTAATCAGTTTATTTATTTATGAAAAGAAATTTTTTATATCCTATTTAATTCAATTTATTTTGGTTTCTATATGGTATTATTTTACTCCATTACTATTCGGTTTTATCGTGGTTTTTTGTTTATGGCATTCACTTCAATCTTACAATCATCAACTAGATTATTTTATAAAAACTAAAAATGAAAGTAGATTTAAATTTGTAATTTCTCTTTTACCATTTGGCTTATTAGCCATTTCTGTTTTTGGTATATATGTTTATTTTTACGGCTTTGAAATAGACAAAGCATTTATTTTATTATCCCTAATTACTCTTCCACACGTTTTGGTTATGCATACATTATATGCCGAAACTCATACTTAGCAGATTTTTTTTAATTAAATCAGAAGATTTGTTTACAAAATCTATATTGAACCGAGAGCTATTTATCCTTTCAATCAATTTATAATAAGTTTGAATAATTCTTTAGCCAATTAAACTTTCTAATTAGTTTTAAGTCTTTGTTTTTTAAATAATCAAATAAATTAATTTTAATTTTATAAGATTTCAAAATTTTATTTATAAAAATGAGATAATGAGAAAAATAACTTTCATATTAATTTTACTTCTAACAGCTAGTTTTATTGTAAAAGCACAATATTTTCCACCAATTTCAGGGAATAATTGGGACACAATTAATCCTTCGTCACTGGGTTATTGTCAGTCAAAAATTGATACTTTATACAATTTCCTAGAAACAAGAAATACAAAAGGGTTTATAATTCTAAAAGATGGAAAAATAGTTTTAGAAAAATACTTTGGAAATTTCACAAAAGATTCTATTCGTTATTGGGCATCTGCTGGTAAAAGTTTAACAGCAATGCTTACAGGAATTGCTCAAGACAAAGGTTTTATAAATATTGATAATCCTGTTTCTACTTATTTAGGAAGTGGGTGGACATCAGCCCCAGCTAATAAAGAAAGCGCAATTACAGTAAAACACTTATTAGAAATGACGAGTGGGCTAAAGGATAATCCAACCGGAAATTGCGATAATGAAGATCCAGATGTTTTATGTCTCCAATATTTGACTGACACAAATACGAGATGGGCATATCATACTGGAGCATATAAGCAATTGCAAGATGTCATAAGTTCTACGAGTGGACTGACTTATAATGCATTTACAAATACTTACTTAGGATCAAAAACAGGAATGTTTGGAATATGGGTAGATGGAATTTTTTATAGTAAAACAAGAGCAATGGCAAGATTTGGTTTGCTTTCTTTAAATAAAGGAATATGGCAAAATGATACTTTGTTGAAAAGTACATTGTTTTATAATTCTATGATTAATACTAGCCAAAGTTATAACAAAGCCTATGGATATTTATGGTGGCTAAATGGTAAATCTTCTTTTCAAGCACCCGGAATTCAGTTTGTATTTAATGGCTCACTGATGCCAAATGCACCTTCTGATATGTTTAGTGCCTTAGGCAAAAACGACCAAAAAATTTATGTAGTGCCTAGCCAAAATATGGTTGTAGTGCGCAATGGAGAATCTGCTTATGGCATAGCAGCTGCATTTTCGCCTTTTGATGATGAACTTTGGGGATATATTAAAAATTTAAGTTGTTCCTCAACAGGAATTAATACTTCATTAAAAGATGAATACTTTAATGTGTATCCCAATCCTACTTCTAATAACATATCTATTCATTCCGATTATGTAATTGATGAAATTTTAATCGAAAATAGTATGGGTCAAACCTTATTAATTGATAAACCACAAGAAAAAAATTATACGATTAATTTAGATCATTTACCAAAAGGATTATATTTTATAAAAGCAAGAATAAAGGCTAATTTGATTGTTAAAAAGTTAATAAAAAATTAATCATAAATAACTTTTATTAATATTTAAAATAAAAAAACAATAAAGTATATATTTGAATTTGAAAATTTCATCCATTCTTTTTTCTCTCTTAATACTATTTCTTAGTTTGAGACCTTGTTGCACTGCTAGATGTTGTGAAGATGATGTTTGTACTATAGAAATGAAAAACAATCCTAATCATTCTACAGAAGATACCAATCCTTGTTCACCGTTTTTTTCTTGTGGAAACTGTTTGGGATTTACTTTTCTCTCCTCAGTTTTTATGTTAATTCCCGAAGCTTTAGAATTGAATAGTATATATTTAAATTATCATGCAGTTTTAAAATCTAAACCATCTGAATTTATTTGGCAGCCACCCAAAATGTTAATTTATTTATTGTAAATAATCGTATTGATTAATAATTCGATCTAATCAAATTTATATTCATTAATTAAAACTATAGAATGAAAATCATTTCAATTCTACTACTTTTTGTAGTAATCAATATTCCAACTGCATTCTGCCAGAGTGAATTTCAAATAAAAATCATTGATAAAAACACATCAGAACCAATATATGGTGCAAGTGTAACGCTTTCAAATTTAGGTAATGCGAATACTTCTGATTTAAATGGTTTAGTCATATTCAAAAATTTATCATTCGGAACATATATAATTACTGTTCAATATTTAGGATATAATTCTTTAAACGATACATTAATTTTTAATGATAAATCAAACTTAATTACCATTTATTTAAATCCAAGTGTAGATGAAATAGAAGAAGTAGTAATTGCATCAAACAGAAGTAGCAGAAGCATCGAAAATATACCTACTCGAATTGAATTTATTGCTGGCGAAGAACTGGATGAAAAGTCAAATATGAAGCCTGGCGATATCCGAATGATTCTAAATGAAAGTACAGGAATACAAACTCAACAAACTTCTGCAACTTCTGCAAATGCTTCCATCCGTATTCAAGGCCTTGATGGCAGATATACTCAAATTCTTAAAGATGGATTTCCTTTATATGCTGGTGCTGCTAGTGGTTTAGGTTTATTGCAAATTCCTCCTTTAGATTTAAAACAAGTGGAATTGATAAAGGGATCAGCTTCCACACTTTATGGAGGTGGTGCTATAGCTGGCTTAGTAAATTTAATTTCAAAAACCCCAGAATTTGAACACGAATTTAAATTTCATGCTGACCTAACTTCTGCAAAAGGGTTAAATTTAAATAGTTTTTACTCCAAAAGAAATGAAAAATTCGGGACTACAATTTTTGCTGCTTATAATCAGAACGGAGCTTTTGATCCAGCAGGAATAAATTTGACCGCAATTCCTAAATTCAATAGAATCACGTTAAATCCAAAAATATTTTTTTATCCGAATAAGAAAACACAATTAATTATCGGCGTTAATTCAAGTTTTGAAGATAGAATTGGTGGTGATTTAGATTATATTTCTCGAACACGACCTAGCAATAAGTATTTTGAAAAAAACAATACCCAAAGAATTAGTTCTCAAATAAATTTAGAACATAAGCTTAACGACTTTAAAAAATTTAATTTTAAAAACAGTTTAAGTTATTATAAAAGAAAAATAACAACTCCTTCGATTAATTTTGAAGGAATTCAGTATGCAACATTTTCTGAGGCAGGTTACTATACGGGAAATGAGAAATCTGAATGGGTTTTTGGTGTTAATTTATCAACAGATATATTTAATGAAGCATCGAAATTCCTAATTAATCAAAGAGATTATTCTCAATATACTTTCGGGGCTTTTATTCAAAACATTACCAATGTTAGGGAATGGCTTGAGATTGAATCTGGTTTTAGAACTGATTATGTAATTGATTATGGCTTTGCATATTTACCTAAAATCTCTGCATTAATAAAAATTAATCCGAAATTATCTTCTAGAATTGGATTTGGTTTAGGATATAAAGCACCAACAATTTTTACTGAAGAAAGTGAGCGGATTCAATATGAAAATGTATTACCGATTAATAATTCAATAAACGATTTGGAAAAAAGTTATGGAGCTAATTGGGATATAAACTATAAAACTGTTTTCTTTGATCAAGTTTCATTTAGCATAAATCATTTGTTTTTTTATACCTATATAAATAATCCTTTATTATTAATCAATTTAATAAATCAAAATAATCAATTTCAAAATATAAATGGCCACCTCGATACAAAGGGTACAGAAACTAATGTAAAAATCGCTTATAAAGATTTCAAATTATTTCTTGGTTACACCTACACTGATGCAACTTTATTTCAGAATGGAATTCGCAAGCAAAATCCTCTTACCTCTAAACATAGATTAAATACTGTATTGTTTTATGAAGTAGAAGAAAAGTGGAAAATTGGATTAGAATCTTATTATTTTAGTAAGCAAAAGCTTAATGATGGCAGATTAGGAAATGATTATACCATCATGGGATTTATGGTCGAAAAGCTTTTGGAAAAATTCTCTGTGTATGTAAATTTTGAGAATTTTTTGGACGTACGCCAAACAAAATTTGAAAATATCTATTCAGGCGCAATTTCAAATCCAGTCTTTAATGATATTTATGCTCCGTTAGATGGTTTTGTAGTTAATGGAGGAATAAAAATAAAATTATAACTCTTTCTTAACTCTTATCTTAGAAATACTTTCCTTTTTAGATTATAAAAATTAAAAATTAGGTAATCATAAAATAAAGCCAAAACTAAGAATGCTGATGCAATTAATAATGTTTTTAATTCAAGTGTTTTAAAATAAAATCCACCAGCAATGCACCCAGTAAAAAAGAAAGAAATGATAGTTAATCTTAAATAAATACTTTTTTTTAAGTTTTTTAATTCTGCCTCATGACGGTAAAAAAATAATTGGGATAATTCTATACCCAAATCTGTAAATAATCCAGTCAAATGAGTTGTTCGGACTACAGATTGTGAAACTTTTGTTACCAATGAATTTTGGAGACCCATTGAGAAAAGGAGCGTGTAAGCAATTAATTGTCCATCATAATTAGAAAATAATGACCTTGTTCCAAAAAGAGCAACAAAACTTAGTAGTATAATTTCTAGAATCATGGGTAGTAAAAAAGATTGTTGAGGTTTAATTCTTGATACTATTTCTATTAATAAATTAGAAACAAATGAACCAAACAAAAATGAAAGGATAAAAAATAAATAAATATAAGCTATCGCATAGTTTTGATTTACAACTTCTTCTGCAAAATAAGCAAAGTGCCCAGTTACATTTGTAGTAAGTGTCCTAGCAGAAAGCAGTCCTGTTATATTTACAATACCGGCAATGAAAGATAAGATTGCAGCAAGTCTAGCATTGTGGATATATGTCCTAGTTTTTCCTATGTGCCTAAACATTTATAATAAACCTAAATTGATAAATTGAATGTATTCTGTTTTGATAGGAAGTATCAATAAAAATTAAATCAAAAGGCTAAATTATCTTTATTTATTTGAAACGGTATTAGTTTTGCATTTTCATAGTAAACAAGAAATTATTGGAAACTAAAACTTTGAAAATTCAATCACAAGCAAAACAAGACAAACTTAGATTAGTGAAATTTATAGCTAGTTTAATGGATGATTATTTTACGATTCCTGGAACCAATATTCGTTTTGGATTAGATCCGATATTAGGTATGATTCCCCTTGCTGGGCAAGTTCCAACACTTGCAATATCTATGGGATTGGTTTTTACGATGTACAAATATGGAGCAAGTAATAAACTAATTATTAAAATGTTATTTAATACTTTAATAGATGCTTTGCTTGGAAGTATTCCGCTAATTGGGACTATATTTGATTTTGCTTTTAAAGCTAATACCAGAAATGTAAAATTAATTGAAGAGCATTATTTAGAAAATAAGCATCAAGGAAGTGGCAGAAATTTTTTATTCATTGCTATGTTTATCATCTTTATCCTCTTAAGTTTATTTTTATATTTAATCTATATTTTCAGTTCCTATATATATCACTTAATTTTTTAAAATTCATTATTTATGAAAAAACTTAATTTAATTATTGCCTTGTTGCTTTTTGCAATTATCTCTCATGCACAAACTATGAACCCTGCATTAATTACTGTGAACGGAGAATCCGAAATTTCTGTGGTGCCAGATGAAGTGTTTTTCAATTTTTCTATTACTAATCGAGAATCAAATCTAGAAAAAGCAAAAGCAAAGAATGATGAAACTGTTCGTAAAATTTTAGCTTTTTGCAAACAGCAAGGTATTGCAGACAAAGATATTAAAACAGATTACGTTCAATTGAATACCTATGATGATTACGTAGATAATGCAAAAAATCAAGTGTACGAAGCTCGGCAATCAATCTCTGTTTTATTAAGAAATATCAGTTCTTACGACAAATTTTCGACTGGATTAATCTCAACTGGAGTTACTCAGTTAGGGAATATAGAATTTAGATCAACTAAAATAAAAAGTTTAGAAGATCAAGCACGACTTGAAGCAATTAGAAATGCAAAAGTAAAAGCAGAATCTATGGTAAAGGAACTAGGCCAAACAATTGGAAAGGCTTATTTCATAAGTGATATAGTTTCTGATCAACCAAATTTTCCAATGTACAAAATGAATGCAATGAGTGATGGCAGAGGTGGAGAATCTATTGGTCCAACTTTAGCACTTGGAGAATTAAAAATAAATGGAAAAGTTACTGTAAGTTTTGAATTGAAATAATAATAACATGGAATACAATAAATTAACAAAAGAGGAAGAAGACATAATCCTTAGAAAAGGAACTGAAAGACCTTACACAGGAGAATATTTAGATAACAAAGTATCGGGTACATATACCTGCAGAAGATGTAATGCAGAATTGTATAAATCTGAAGATAAGTTTGATTCTCACTGTGGTTGGCCAAGTTTTGACGATGAAATAAAAGGTGCAGTAACGAGAATCAGCGATGCAGATGGAAGAAGAATTGAAATCGTTTGCACGAATTGCAAAGCCCATTTAGGCCATGTTTTTGAAGGAGAAGAATTGACGGATAAAAACACCAGACATTGTGTAAATTCATTATCCATGCTTTTTATTCCTTCATAAAAGTCTTACTTTTTTAAAATATAAAGTAATATTTTTTGATACGATTAACTATCGTTTTTATACTATTTCAGCCCTTAGTTTTTTATTCTAAGGGCTTTTTTATTTTTAAAAAAAATTAGAGATTACTATAATAATTAACTTAAGCAAGTACCGAACTAGCATGTTTTTCACCTATTTGCTGTCTCCACATGGCATAATAAAGGCCTTTAGTTTCAATCAATTCTAAGTGTTTTCCAGATTCAATAATGTGACCTCTTTCCAAGACATAAATTTTATCTGCATGCATGATAGTAGAAAGACGATGAGCAATCATGATCGTAATATGGTTTTTAAGAACAGAAACTTCTCGAATTGTTTTTCCAATTTCTTCCTCAGTTATGGAATCTAAAGAAGAAGTTGCTTCATCAAAAACCAAAAGATCAGGTTGTCTTAAAAGTGCTCTAGCAATGGATAGACGTTGTTTTTCTCCTCCAGAAACTTTAACCCCTCCTTCTCCAATTACCGTGTCCAATCCTTTGTCTGCTCTTGCTAATAAGTTGTGGCATGCTGCTTTTCTCAATACATCAAAACAGTGCTCATCACTTGCGTCTGGACGAACAAATAAAAGATTCTCCCGAATAGTACCTGAAAACAATTGAGTATCTTGAGTTACAAATCCTATCTTTTCACGTAGTGCATCTAAATCTACATCTTGGCTGTCAGTAGCATTGTAAATAATTTTTCCATCACCGGGAGCATATAAACCGACCAATAATTTTACTAAAGTTGTTTTTCCAGATCCGGAAGGGCCAACAAAAGCGACAGTCTCGCCTTTTTTAGCATTAAAAGAAATATTAGTCAATGCATTTGAATGTGCAGATTGGTGTTTAAAAGAAACATTTTCAAATTTTAACTTTTCTATTTCTTTAATTTCTGTTGGGTTTTCTGGTTTTCTTTCAATGGGAATATTTATAATTCTATGAAAATTGGCTAGTGAAACCTCTGCTTCTCTGTATGCAATAATTACAGATGCTAATTCTTGTAATGGATTAAAAAGAAAAAAGGAATAAAATAGAAAAGTAAAATATTTACCTGCCGAAATTTCATTATCAAAAATCAAAATCAATAAAACAACAACCATAGCACTTCTTACAAAATTTACCGTTGTACCTTGCAAAAAGTTCATACTTCGCACATATTTTACCTTCTTTAATTCAAGGCCTAATATTTTGTAAGTCGTATTATTCAACCTTCCAATTTCCTGTTGAGCCAATCCAAGACTTTTTACTAATTCTATATTTCTTAACGATTCAGTAGTTGAACCTGCTAAAGAAGTAGTTTCAGCAACAATGCTTTTTTGAACGACTTTTATTTTTTTACTTAAAATCCATGAAATAAAACTAATGATTGGAATTGCTGTGAAATAAACCAATGTTACTTTATAACTAATAGATAATGAATAGACAATCACAAAGATCATCCCTACCAAACTGATAAATAAAATGCTAATAAAGGAGGTAATAAATCTTTCAGAATCTGTTCTTACTTTTTGTAAAATTCCTAAAGTCTCTCCACTTCTTTGATCTTCAAACGTTTGGTAAGGTAATTCTAACGAATGTTTTAATCCATCAGCATACATTTTGGCCCCTAATCGCTGTACAATTACACTCACAAAATAATCTTGGAAATTTTTGGCAATTCTCGAAACCATTGCAGCACTTATGGAAAACCCAATTAATGTCAGAATACCTTTTATAAATTCTGATCTGCTTAAAACATCCCGTTTTTCGATAAAATTATCTACAATTTTTCCAGTAATATGTGGATCTAATAGAGAAAAAACGATGTTTATAGTGGCTAAACCCAAAGCTAAAGCAATAAGACCTTTATAATTTTTTAGGTAGGAAAGTAAAATTTTCATGTACTGATGGAGATCAATGTTACAACAGGTAATGTTAATTAAATGCTGATTGTTTTGAAAATTGAATGTCAAAAGGAACCTTATTTATTTTCAAATAAAATTTATCAAAAGCAAAGGCGATTTTTTAACGATAGTGATTTTACTATTTTTTTGCTTAGATTATGATGAAATTTAATAAATTAAAGGTTGAGAATAATGAGCAAGAGAAGATATGAAAGTAATTTAATGGGGTAAAACAATAAAAGACCTTCTCGATTGCAAACAAGGAGATAATATTTTTTTCGATAAAGCTATTTTATTGAAATCATTAACTTGGATAGCTATTTGTTAAATTTTTAATAAACGAAAATGGCAAAAGAAAAGAAATCAACAAAGAAAGATTCTAGTGATCCATGTTGGAAAGGGTATGAAAAAATTGGAATGAAGACTAAAGCTGGCAAAAAAGTCCCGAATTGTGTTCCTGACAAGAAATAAAACAAAAAAAAATCAAACTTTAATTAAATTTTAAGTTTGATTTTTGTGTTTAATGATTTGAATATTAAATCCAACCGCCACCTTTAACTGGCGATTTTTTATATCCATTCATGTCTCTCACACCTCTGCATGAGGTCAATGTTCCGCAAAATAAACCGAAAATAATTAATAGAAGTAGGGCTTTTTTCATTCGTAATAATTTAATTATTTCTTATACGTAAGAAAAATTATTAGTTACAAATTTTTTCTTTTTTAAAGAAATTATCAGAAAAAACCATGGTTGATTTATTAAACTACCAATTTGCTTTCTGGAATTATTGCCACAGTTAATCTACAAATGCAGGTTAGTTTATCTTTATCATTACTTATTCTAATTTCCCAAACTTGAATGGTTGAGCCAATCGATAATGGTTTACAGATTCCAGTAACGAATCCAGAAGTAACTGGTCTTAAATGATTTGCGTTCACCTCTAAACCTACTGCTCTTTTATCTTCACCAATGCAAAGATTAGAAGCAACACTGCCAAGAGTTTCTGCCAATACTACTGAAGATCCTCCATGCAAAATCCCATAAGGTTGCTTGGTTCTATGATCAACTGGCAGTTTTGCAATTAAAAAGTCTGAACCGATTTCTGTGAATTCAAGTCCAAGCCATTCGCCCATGTTTCCTACACCACTTTTATTTAAATCTTCAATGGTGGCTTTCTTTTTCCAAATACTTTCCATTAATTAAAAGTATATGCAGCTTTTACTTCACCGCATTCTAGCATAACATCTCCGAAATATGGATTTTTTATTTCATCCACATCGCTTAGCCAATTTGCTCCTGTATTATTAAATGCCATGGGGCAATATTGATTGTAAACAGTGCCTTCATTAATTCCGAATTTTTTAATCATATCTTCCACTTGAACAGTTAGTATTTGAAAGATATCACGTTGTTCTTCAATATCTTTTGATTCAATTAATGCAGTTAAAGTGAGATTTATTCCTAAACTTGCAGATATAAAAGCATCATTAGTCTCCATTGCTACATTTGGTTGGTTAAAAGAACTTAATTCTTTTTGTAATTTGCTACTACTTGCTTTAGTTTCATCTAAATTACTATTTACCAAATCATCTTTTATAGTCAGATAACCTTTAAAAATCTCAGTCATATTTTGTTTGAAAGCCTCTGTCGCATTTTCAAGTGGTTTGATTTTTTCTACAATGATTTTTTCAGTTTCTTCTGTTTCTGGTTCTTTTGATGCACTTTGCTTTTTTTGATTACAAGAAATTACAGCAGAACTTAAGATAAGTATCAAAAGGATTTTTTGGAATATTTTTTTCATGATTTAATTATTGTTTTAAATGAAATAACGATCTCTTATTATATTGAAATGATGTATTTGATGACCTCCTATAACGTGAAAAACTGCGTTTACACTCATTTTGTTTTTATTTGCAATGCCAGTTCTAGTTAAAAATTCTTCCGGCATATTTTGAAGCATAAGCAAAGTGCTTTTTCTAACTGCATTGTATTCTTCAATTAAATTAATAAAAGGAATTTGATCAGCAAACCCATTTCTTACATAATCATTTTCTTCAAAACCCGGAATTTCAGTTTCATCATTTCTAGAAAAAGTTAATGCTCGATAACTAAAAATTCTTTCAACTTCTATTAAATGAGAAACGACTTCTTTGATACTCCACTTCTCTGGCAAATATCTAAAAAGTGATTTATCTTCAGTGATGGGAGAAAGAAAATTAGTTATTTCATCAGAGATTTCTGCAAATTGAATTCGAAAATCTATTGGTTTCAAATTATTTAAATACGATTGATAAAAACCTGCGTATTCATCTTTTTCTGGAAAATTCATCATGCTTTTAATAAAATTCTAAAAGTAGTTCCCTTACCAATTTCAGATTCTTTCACAAATATATGGCCTGAATGGTAATTGTCTATAATTCTTTTTACTAAGGATAATCCTAATCCCCAACCTCTTTTTCTGGTGGTGTATCCAGGTTGAAAAACCGTTTCAAATTTTGATTTTGGTATTCCAACACCCGTGTCATGAATGTCAATAACTACTTGATTTTTAGAATTTTTATTTACATTAATTGTAATTTTTCCGGCAGCTCCGATAGCGTTTATTGCATTTTTACATAAATTTTCTATCACCCAGTCGAACAAAGGAATATTCAATTTTGCTGTAAGTGGCAGTCCTTTTGTTTCAAAAACAATCTTTTGTGATGTCCTTTTCTTGAGATAATTTACATAATCATTGATTACATCTAGCACCACATGGTCTGATAAAACTGGCGCAGAACCAATTTTAGAAAACCGATCGGTAATTAATTCCAAACGCTTTACATCGTTTTGCATTTCTATTACAAGCGGATCATTTTCGTCGTTTAACTTTTCTTTTAATAATTCTATCCAAGCGATCAAAGATGAGATGGGTGTACCCAATTGATGTGCAGTTTCTTTGCTCATGCCTACCCAAACCTGATTTTGTTCTGCTCTTCGGGATGAAGAAAATGCTAAATATGCAGCAATTAAAAAAATACCAATAATAAGTAACTGCACATAAGGATAATATCGAAGTCGATTTAAAGTCTCAGAATCTTTATAGTAAATATACTCGCTAACTCCTGATTGAGGTTCATATACGATTGGCTCCTTAGAATCTTTCATTTCTTGCAATTGTGCTTTGAAATAATCGGGATCATATTGCTTTCCTTTTTCATTTTCAATTAAGGTTTTGTTTGAATCCAAACCAGCATGATTAAGTATAGAATCTTTTGCATCTGCTTGTATTACAGGTACTGCCGCATTATTTGTTCTTACATCAAATAGAAAAACCAAAAAATCACTATCTTCCACTTTAAATAATAAATTGGTGCTCTTTACCCATAATTCTGCTTTTTTCTTTTCTTCAACAGATAATTTTTGAACTAAGGAGTTGGTGTAAAAAAGAGAACCTATACCAATAGCAGAGGCAAATAGTAATAGATATATTTTCCAAACCCGCTTTTTGTCGTAATCATTCATAATATTTAAATCCTTAGCGAATAACGAAATTTTTAAGTAAAGTGCATCTAATAAATTAATTGTAAGGCAAATAAAAAAATTAAAATATGAATATTAATTTTAAAATCTTTAAGATTTTAAATACAAACCTTTAATAATATTACGTTTAAACTTAATTATCGAATTTTATATGAAAAGTATATTTTTATTTATTTTGATACTAGTTTGTCAAAGAAATTTGGCACAAGTTGCCTGTAAAACTAGAACTCTTGAAGAAGGATCTAAGGAAAAAACATGTTTTCATTTAAATAAAAAGCCTTCAATTATAGAGCTCTGGGACTCTGATCGTAGATTTGGAAGTATAAAAGCATTTAATAATTCAGGAGTTGAACTTTTTACTTATTATTTGAGAACAGTGGGCGGGCATTCTTCTGTTTATTTGGATTATTATCCAAATGGGCAAATTAAGAAAGCTGAATATAGTTCTGCACCCGATGGTGGAATTCAGTTTTGGAGAATTATTCATCATTTTGACGATCAAGGAAAACAAACCAGCTATTCAGATTTTAGCCAACCAGATGGTCGTCCTCATCTATTTATTCCAGAACTTTTGAAAGAGAAAACTGAAATTAAAAAGATAGAAAAACAAGCTGAGGTAGTAAAGTGTGCAACTCCATATTTAAGTATTATTAAAATTGGAAACCGTTCAAATAAAAAATTATTGATTTTATTAAAGGCTAAAAAGAATCCATTTATTGAAGTAAAGGATACTTTAATCAGTTTAAAACCTAATAAAGATGTGATAATAAAATCTCAATTAATGGCAGAAAAATTTTTACCCGCGGATGCTTTATTTGAACCGATCATTATCGATAAAAGGAAATCCAAAAGCAATATTAAAATTATTAGTTCGATTACAGAAGGTACTAATTTTTCTCGAACCTATTTTTGGTATGCAATAAATGAAGAATAGAATGTAATTTCAGTGAAAAAATTATATTCCAATCAAAATATATTCTTATGCTTGCCAGCTAAATAAAATATTAATTTTACACCTCAAACAAATCTGCCACCTTGTCAAATAAAAGCTGCTGGCTTACTATTTGTAAATTTTAAAATCATTTAAAACAATAACGTAAATAAATTCCATGTTTAATTTTCTTAATGCTAGCATCGCAAAAATTTTCGGAAACAAATCCGATCGTGATGTGAAAGCAATATTACCGCTTGTTGATAAAATAAAAATCGAATTTGAGGCTTTGCAAGGCATTAGTAATGACGAATTAAGAGCCAGAACTTCCAATTTTAAATCAAGAATTACTGATTATTTGAGCGAATTGACGGATGAAATTAATAAACTCAAATCCCTTTTAAACGAATCGGTAGATATGGACATCATGGAAAAAGATGCTATGTACAATGATTTGGATATCATGGAAAAAGAGCATGACAAAAAGTTGGAAGAAGTACTTTTGATGATTTTGCCAGAAGCTTATGCAGTAGTAAAAGAATCTGCCAATCGGTTTAAAAATAACGAAACAATTATAGTAACAGCTACTCAAATGGATCGGGATTTGGCAGCTAAAAAAGATAATGTGGTAATAGAAGGTGATAAAGCTATCTGGCATAATAGCTGGTTAGCAGCTGGAGTAAAAATAACCTGGGACATGGTGCATTATGATGTGCAACTTATTGGAGGTGTGGTACTTCACGAAGGAAAAATCGCCGAAATGGGAACAGGAGAAGGCAAAACTTTAGTAGCAACTCTGCCTTCTTATTTAAATGCAATTGCTGGAAAAGGAGTTCATATAGTTACTGTAAATGATTATTTGGCAAGAAGAGATAGCGAATGGATGGGACCATTATATGAGTTTCATGGTTTGACGGTTGATTGTATAGATAAACATCAACCCAACTCTGAAGATCGAAGAAATGCCTACAATGCCGATATCACTTTTGGAACAAATAATGAATTTGGTTTCGATTATTTAAGAGATAATATGTCGCGTAATCCAGAAGATTTAGTTCAGCGAAAATTACATTTTGCAATGGTAGATGAGGTAGATTCTGTTTTGGTTGATGATGCAAGAACTCCTTTAATCATTTCAGGACCAGTGCCTCGTGGAGATGAGCATGAGTTTTATGATTTAAAACCAAGAATAGAAAAATTGGTAAATGCGCAAAAAGCAATTATTAATACCTCCTTGATTGATGCAAAAAAATTGCTTGCAGAAAATAAAATTGATGAGGGTGGTTTTGCATTGTTAAGAGCATATAGAGGTTTGCCAAGAAGCAAATCCTTAATTAAATTTTTGAGTGAACAAGGTAATAGAGCAACGTTACAAAAAACTGAAAACTATCACATGCAAGATCAAAACAGAGAAATGCATAAAATTGATGCAGAGCTATTTTTTGTGATTGATGAAAAAAATAATTCGATTGAATTAACAGAAAAAGGAATTGAACTAATTACCGCATCTGGAGAGGATCAAGGATTTTTTGTAATGCCAGATGTGGGTTCAGAAGTTGCAGAAATTGAAAGAAGAGCCGTTTCTGACGAGGAAAAAATTGCTTTGAAAGACAAATTGATGAGAGATTTCGGAATAAAGTCGGAAAGAATTCATTCTGTGAATCAATTACTGAAAGCTTATACTTTATTTGAACGAGATGTAGAATATATTATAGATAGCAGCAAAATAAAAATTGTGGATGAGCAAACAGGTCGTGTTTTGGATGGAAGAAGATATTCTGACGGTTTGCATCAAGCTATTGAAGCCAAAGAAAATGTGAAAGTGGAAGATGCGACACAAACTTTCGCAACAGTTACTTTGCAAAACTTTTTTAGAATGTACCACAAGCTTTCGGGTATGACCGGAACAGCTATTACTGAAGCAGGCGAGTTTTGGACCATATATAAATTAGATGTTTCAGAAATTCCGACCAATAGAAAAGTAGTCAGAAAAGATGAAGAAGATTTAGTGTATAAAACCAAAAGAGAAAAATATAATGCTGTTGCAGATGAAATAAATAAGCTTACAACAGCCGGTAGACCAGTTTTGGTAGGTACCACCTCAGTGGAGATATCAGAATTATTAAGCAGAATGTTGAAACTGAGAGGTATTAAACATAATGTGCTTAATGCAAAACTGCATCAGCGAGAAGCAGAAATTGTGGCTGAGGCAGGTATGCCATCTACTGTAACAATTGCAACAAATATGGCAGGTAGAGGAACAGATATTAAATTAATTAGTGAAACAAAAGCATCTGGTGGTTTGGCCATAATTGGTACAGAAAGACATGAATCTAGACGAGTAGATAGACAGTTGCGAGGTCGTGCAGGTAGACAAGGAGACCCAGGAAGTTCACAATTTTTTGTTTCACTTGAAGATGATTTGATGCGTTTGTTTGGATCAGATCGGATTGCAAAATTGATGGATCGGATGGGATTAGAAGAAGGTGAGGTAATCCAACATAGCATGATTAGCAAGTCGATAGAACGAGCACAGAAAAAAGTTGAAGAAAACAACTTTGGAATTAGAAAAAGACTATTGGAGTATGATGATGTGATGAATTCTCAAAGAACTGTAATTTATAAACGGCGGCATAATGCACTTTTTGGAGAGCGTTTAGAAGTGGATTTAGACAATATGGTTTTTGATGTTTGCGAAGAAATCATTGTTGAATTTAAAGAATTAAAAAACCACACAGGATTTGAATTAGAAGTGATACGAATATTTGCAATGGATACTCAAATTACACAAGAGCAATTGCTTAATTTATCTGTAAGTGATTTGGCAACTACCTTGTACGAAGAAGTAAAAGAGGTTTATAAGCGAAAAATGTCCAAAATTTATGAAGGCGCATTTCCAATTATAAAAGATGTTTATGAAAATCGCGGAGACGCTATTGAGAATATTGTAGTTCCTTTTTCAGATGGAATAAAGGACATTCAAATACCTACCAATCTTAAGAAAGCTTACGAAAGTGGTGGAAAAGAAATCATTCGAGCATTTGAAAAAACAATTGCTTTAATTATGATTGATGAAGCTTGGAAGGAACATTTACGGGAGATGGATGAATTAAAACAGTCTGTTCAAAATGCAGTTTACGAGCAAAAAGATCCTTTATTAATTTATAAATTCGAATCGTTTGAATTATTTAAACAAATGATTTCTACTACCAATAAAGAAATTATTAGCTATTTATATAAAGCAACAATTCCTGTTCAGCAATCGAATGAAGTAAGAGAAGCGAGGCCTCAACCTAAAGCTGACATGCGAAATTTGAAAGTGAGTAAACCAAGCTATGTTTCTGGTAATACTTCGCAAAATGTTGATACAGAAACTGCACCAGAACCTGTAAAATCTCAACCCATAAGAGTAATGCCAAAAACAGGAAGAAATGATGCTTGTCCGTGTGGAAGTGGAAAGAAATATAAGAATTGTCATGGTGTAAATGAAATGTAAAATGAAAAGAATCATTTTCTTGTTCATTCTATTTATTGGCTTATTGGAATTTGCAAATGCACAATCCAATAAGTCAATAATAATTAGTCAAAGTCCAATTATTAACCAATTAATTGAAAAAAGGACGGCTTATAATTTAAGAGATCAAACAACGGATGGTTACAGAGTTCAATTATTTTCTGGAACAAATAGAGGCGAAGCTCAAATAGAAAAATCAAAGGCAGAGATTTTGTTTGAAGATCAAACAGTTCATTTAATTTATAATCAACCCTATTTTAAAGTAAGGGTAGGTGATTACCGTACCAAATTGGAAGCAATAAGAATGCAGGAATTATTAAAAGAACATTTTCAGAATATGTTTATCGTAAAAGATAATATCAGCTTACCCGAGATTCGATAATTAATTTTTGCATTTTTTTGTTCATTTTAGTGACTCGAAATAGTTAACTAACTTTCCTCAATCAAATTAAGTTTAGTTTGTTATAGTTTTATTCATTCACAATTTGCTTTTAAGTTTATAACTATGTTAAAAGAAAAAATAAAGGAATTAGCAGAAAAGAATTTTACTAAAACGGTAGACATTAGAAGACATTTACATCAAAATCCTGAATTATCTTTTTATGAATATAAAACTTCGGCTTATGTTTCGGAAAAACTTAGTGCATTAGGAATTGAATTCCAACAAATGGCTAATACTGGTTTGGTAGCTATTTTAAAAGGAAATAAACCATCTGATCTGGTAATTGCATTACGAGCAGATATGGATGCACTTCCTATTTTTGAACTGAATGATGTTCCATATAAGTCTGAAAATAAAGGAGTAATGCATGCTTGCGGGCATGACGCGCACACTGCTTCATTACTTGCTTGTGCAGAAATTTTAAGTCAAATAAAAAATGAATTTGCAGGAACAGTAAAATTTATATTTCAACCAGCAGAGGAGAAATTACCTGGAGGCGCATCGTTGATGATTAAAGAAGGCGTTTTAAAAAACCCAGTTCCAAATGCAGTTATTGGGCAACATGTAATGCCATTAATTGAAACAGGAAAAGTTGGTTTTCGATCTGGAAAATACATGGCTTCTACGGATGAGATTTATGTAAAAGTAACAGGAAAAGGTGGTCATGGTGCTATGCCTCATTTAAACATCGATCCAATTTTAATTACTTCACATATAATTATTGCACTTCAACAAATAGTGAGCAGAAATGCCGATCCAAAAACTCCTAGCGTACTATCTTTCGGAAAAATTATAGGAATGGGAGCTACAAATGTAATTCCTAATGAAGTTTTATTGGAAGGAACTTTCAGAACAATGGATGAAAAATGGCGTTCAGAAGCTCATGAAAAAATGAAAAAAATGGCTGAAATGATGGCAGAAAGTATGGGTGGGAAATGTGAATTTAATATTGTTCGAGGATATCCTTTTTTAGTAAATGAACCTGAATTGACTGAATTTTGCAAAAAAAATGCAATAGATTATTTAGGAGAAAACAATGTGGTTGATCTGGATATTTGGATGGCAGCAGAAGATTTTGCCTACTTTTCACAAGAAAAATCAGCTTGTTTCTACCGACTTGGAACCAGAAATGAATCTAAAGGAATTACTTCATCAGTACATACTCCAACTTTTGATATTGATGAAAGATCGTTGTTAATTGGATCTGGTTTAATGGCCTATTTGGCAATAAAAAATTTAGGAAATTAAATTATAATGCTAATTTTTTAAATAGAATTATTGTTTTATTAATTTTTCGGTATAAATTTTTCCATCGATTTTAAGCTGAACTAGGTAATTGCCTTTGGTTAATTCACCTAAATTAAATGAGTTTTTATAGGCTCCTTCCAACGATAAATTTGAGATAATATTCTGGATTACTTTACCTTCATAGTTAATAATTTCTATCGAAATCATACTTCTTTTCTTTACTTCTAAAGAAATATTTATGACTTCCGAAACTGGATTTGGGAAAACAGAATAGGAAATATCATTTTCTTTAGAGGTTAAATTAATTCCTGAAGTTGTTCTATTTACAGTCCAGTTAATATATTTAAAATGTTTAGCATCATGAGCATCAACTCTTAAAAGTTGAGTAGTATCAATTACCAAAACATCCACATTATGTATTCCTAAAGTTAAAGTGCTTCGATCTATTTTAATAGAATCAACATTTTTAGAAAATAACAATCCATCTAAACCCCATTCTATATTCAAGGTATTTGGAATTGGTTTCATCAATTTTTCTAATTTAAAGTCTAAAAACTGATTTGGGGTATTTAGTGTAGATGAATTGGATGGAGAAAATTCAACCACTGGACTAGTTAAATCATGAATAGATTCAATAATTGTTTGAGAGCAAACCCTACAAAATGGAGAATTAAGAAACTGCATTTTACAATTATTATGAGGTTTATTCCACAAAGCCGAATTGCCACCGCAACAATGAGCATAAATACCAATTCCATTGCTTCCCATCCAGTTTTTCCACTTTACTAAAAGTGGATTTGTTTGTTGAGTCATATTCTCTTCTTCTCTTGCAAAACTATTTCCGGCATAATATTCATCATTTAAACCCGCAAAAGAATGACCGATTTCATGTGTCATTACTTCAAAACTTGAAGGACCATTTGTGGCTGTCGCAAATTGACCACCTGATCCACCATAATAAGGGGAATTTGATAGGATTACTACTTGGTCATAGTTTGGAAAATTGGTAGATAATACATTTGAAATTGCCGAATTCTTTAATGGAACTATCAAACGATGAATTCCAAAATAATCAAAAGTGCATCCCAAATAAGTATTTGGATTGGACGTGGGAACATTTGCTGTATTGCAATCAGAAGCAGTATTAGGATGCATTGCACCTGTTTCTAGTGAAATAACTTTTACAGCAAATACATTAAAATAATTTTTATAATTTTTAAATGGTGGCTGAGTAAACAGATAAGTTCTTAAATTATTCACATCCGAAATAAATTTATTTTGTTCTGTGTTAATATATCCATCTCCAAGAATTACAATATTGATAAACTTGTTTGCGTCACCGCTAAATTGAATGGTATCTACATCAAAAGTTTGTGCTTTTGCATTAATATTAATAATAGAAAATAATAAAATTAATAGTGTTGTAAATTTTGCTTTCATGGCTTTAGTTTTATTTGATTCAGTTCAATAAAAGGGTTATCTGCTAATTTTTCAATTATTCTGATTTGTGAAGTTTCATTGGTAGTTTTAATTCTTATAAAAAACTCGGCTTCGTTTATAATGGAATCCTTGGCATTAAAGTTACCTAACTCATCAACATATTCAAAATGCTTATATAAAGGATGTTCTATTTTTACAGAATCAATAATTTTTGAGCCTTTGTAAATTAAAAAGGATAAATAATTTTCACCAACATAAAATTTTTGGTTTTTACTTTTTAATTCTCCAATTACTTCTTTTTTAGAGATTAACTCAATTTTATTTGTAATTGCTTCCTTTTTGATGTTAAAATTTAAAAAGTAAATAGAACTAACTTCTGAATTTTCTATTGTTTTTTTTTCTTTAGTAATTCCACAGGAAAGAAACAATAGAAAAAACAAATACAGAGAATTTTTCAATTTATTAAAAATTATAATTTAGAAAATGAAAGAATATCAAATAACTAATTATCAATTAAAAGTAAAAAATTTATTATGGTTTCAGATAGATATTTATTAAAAATTAACTTTCGATAGTTAGAAAATTGAAAACTTTCTGTTTCATAATAGGTTTGGAATAAAAATTCCTACTTTTCACCCAAAGACATTTCATTTTTTATCATGTTGAAAATCGCAGTACTTAAAGAAACAAAACCGTTCGAAAAACGGGTTTCACTTACGCCTCAAGTAGTAAAATCCTTAGTTATATTAGGGTTTTCTGTACAGGTTGAAGAAAATGCCGGAATTGCTGCAGGATTTTTAAATGAAGCTTACAAGCAAGTAGGAGCATTAATTTCCACAGACAAAAAGCAATTGTTAAACGATTCAGATGTTGTTTTAGCTGTTCAATCTCCGATTGCTTCTGAAATTGCAGAACTAAAAAAAGGAGCATCATTAATAAGTTTAGTTTACGCTCATAATAATCCTGAATTGTTAGAATCTTTCACTCAAGCAGGAATAAATGTTTTTGCGTTGGATGCAGTTCCAAGAATTTCTCGAGCGCAAAAAATGGACGTTTTAAGTTCACAAGCTAATTTAGCTGGATATAAGGCTGTTTTATTAGGGTCTAATTATTTAAACAAAATATTTCCATTAATGATGACTGCAGCTGGAACAATTCCTCCAGCAAAAGTTTTAATTTTTGGAGCTGGTGTAGCTGGTTTGCAAGCTATTGCAACAGCAAAACGTTTAGGAGCAATAGTTGAAGTAAGCGATGTGAGACCAGAAACCAAAGAACAAGTTGAATCGTTGGGTGCAAAGTTTTTGATGGTAAAAAGCGATTCGGCAGTATCTATAGAAGGTGGCTATGCAAAAGAAGTTTCGGCAGAATATTTACAAAAACAAAAAGAATTAGTTGCTTCCCATGTTGCTGATGCAGATTTAATTATTACGACAGCATTAGTTTACGGTAGAAAAGCTCCTATTTTGATAAATTCAGAAATGGTTTCAAGTATGAAATTGGGTTCGGTAATCGTAGATATGGCAGTAGAACAAGGAGGCAATTGTGAATTAAGCGAATTTGCAAAAATTGTAGTTAAGAACGGAGTTACGATTGTTGGAGAGGCAAATTTACCTTCATTATTAGCAACGAATGCTAGTGAGCTTTTTGCTAAAAACATAAGTTCTTTGTTAATTCATTTGGCAAGTCCTCAAGAATTGAAAAATGATTTAGAAGAAGAAATAACCAAAGGATGTATGATTGCAAAAAACGGAGAAATTGTACATCAAAATACATTAGAAATTATTAAAAATCAAAAGAATTAATATGGAAAACGTCATTTCATTTATTGGTGAAAACATACAAATGCTGTATGTAATCATACTTTCTATTTTCGTTGGAGTAGAAGTTATCGGCAAAGTTCCTTCTGCTTTACACACTCCATTAATGTCAGGTGCAAATGCAATTCACGGTGTAGTAATTATTGGTGCAATCATCGTAATGGGACATGCAGATTCTGAAAACTGGACTGCTTTAATATTAGGTTTTCTAGCTGTGATACTTGGAACATTAAATGTTGTAGGCGGATTTGTAGTGACCGATAGAATGTTAGAAATGTTTAAAAAAAAGTAAATTAGAATTAACTCTACCTTATTGAATATATATTAAAATTATGCAGCAGTATTTTTTAGAAATTGTTTATCTGATATCTTCCGTACTTTTTGTACTTGGTCTCAAAATGTTGAGCGGACCACAGACTGCGAGAAAAGGTAATTTATTAGCAGCATTTGGAATGGGCTTAGCAATTTTCGCAACTATTTTCTTACACAAAAATGAAGAAGGAAGTAGCATTGGAAATTATTTATGGATTTTTAGTGCAATTGCAATTGGATCTGTAATTGGTGTTTTGTCTGCAAAAAAAGTAAAAATGACTGCCATGCCTCAAATGGTAAGTTTATTTAATGGAATGGGTGGTGCTTGTGCTTCTTTAATTTCAATTGTAGAATTTAATCATCTTTCTAGTAATGTTGATGTGGCCATTCCAACTACAACATTATTAACCATAATTGCAGGATTAATAATTGGTACAGTCTCCATGTCTGGAAGTATGATTGCTTATGCAAAGTTGCAAGGCATCATGAGTAAAACTTACAAGCTGCCTTTTTACAATGCGATTAATAATATTTTGCTTTTAATCATTTTAGCATTATCATTTTATTTATTATTAAACAGTCCAGCTTCACCAATTATTTTTTACTTAATTTTTGCTTTATCATTAATTTATGGAATTTCATTTGTAGTTCCAATTGGTGGTGCAGATATGCCAGTTGTAATTTCTTTATTAAATTCATTTACAGGTGTTGCAGCCGCATTCGGAGGCTTTTTATACGACAATCAAGTGATGCTTACAGGTGGAATTCTTGTTGGTTCCGCAGGTACTTTATTAACTTTTGTAATGTGTAAAGCTATGAATAGAAGTTTGGGAAATGTGATTTTCGGATCTTGGAGTTCTGGTAAAAGTACAGAAAGTAAGGAGTTGAAATCTGGAGGAAGTATAAAAGAAATTAATCTTAGTGATGCAGCTGTATTATTAAATTATTCTAAAAAAGTTATCATTGTTCCTGGTTACGGTTTGGCAGTAGCGCAAGCTCAACACATAATTCACGAACTAGAATTGCTACTTGAAAATAATGGCGTAGATGTAAAATATGCCATTCATCCTGTAGCGGGTAGAATGCCTGGTCACATGAATGTTTTATTAGCGGAATCAAACGTTGATTACGGTAAATTAGCAGAAATGGAAGAAGTAAATCCCGAATTTCCAAGCACTGATGTTGTGATTGTGGTAGGTGCAAATGACGTTGTAAATCCAGCAGCTAAAACAGATCCTTCAAGCACAATTTACGGAATGCCTGTATTAGATGTAGAAAATGCAAAAAACATAATCGTTATAAAACGAAGTATGAATGCAGGTTATGCAGGAATAGAAAATGAATTATTTGGCTTTCCCAATTGTTTCATGCTTTTTGATGATGCAAAATCTGCTATAACAAAATTAGTTGCAGAGATTAAGACCTTATAAAATATAATCGCGTTTCATTTTTGTAGTAAAACTCCAATTATGGAAAAATTTTTCTTTCTTTTTCTACTTCTTTTTTCATTTATCAATACTTCTGCGCAAATAAAAGCAGATAGTATAATGAAATCTGTAAACTTAGATTCTGTGATGATAGTAAGTAAAGCAGGTCTAAGTCAAGAGGATTTTATAGAAGCCGTTAAAAACGATACGATCTTTTATCGTGCTTTTCAAAGGATGAAATATTATAGTTTCATTGCGGAAAATACCATAAAAACATTTGACAAAAAAGAGAATTTAGAAGCCACAATTTTTAGAAAAATTTTTCACAACAACACTGGAAAAAAATACAGACAAGAGATTCTAGATCGTAGCGAAGGTGGAAAAATTTATAAAAAAAATGGAAAGTATGAATTGTATACAGTAAAAATGTTTTTCTATATTTTTATGAATGAAAACAATTCTGATTTTACTACACCTGCCGAAAACGTAGGGAATAATAAAACAGTTGGTAGTACTGATGAAGGATATAAAGAAAAATTAAAAACGCTTATTTTCACCCCAGGTCGAAAGATTGAAGGAATTCCTTTGATTGGAAATAAAACCAGACTTTTCGATGAAGATTTAAGGAAATATTACGATTTTACTTATAATTACGCAACCTACAGAGATCATATTCCAGTTTATTATTTTAGATGTAAAGTAAAGTCTGGAGTAAGTAATTCCAAACAAGATGATTTGATGATCAAGGATTTAACAACTATCTTCGATGCAAATAATTTAAAAATTCTTGGAAGAAGCATTTCTATGCAGTATGATTCTTTGCCATTTGACTTCGATGTAAAAATGAATATAGAATTAGATTATTTTGGTGAAGAATTACTTCCAGTTCAGATTAATTACCAAGGAAAATGGGATATACCTTTTAAAAAAGCAGAAAATTGTTCTTTTGATATAAAACATATTAATTACCAACTAAAGTAATTTTTTTTTAAATTTTAACATTAACTATTATTTCTCAATTCTATGTTAGAACGAACCATAATTCCTTTTACTTATTCATGTTTTAAATTAAATAATAGTAGAAGATAAATTTCCACTTTAATGAATAATAGAATCAATTCATTTTGAGAAGTCAAACATCAATAATTTATTGATCGACATACCATTCCTAATAAATGAACTTATCATATTTCATTTGCTAAATTTTTGATTAATAAATTTCTATTAATAATAAATTTGGAAGATCGTAGATTATAACTTTTTTCTAAAAAAATTATATTTCCAAAAACAATTTTTGAGTTATTTAAAAAAAAATAATTTCAAAAAAGGTTGCTTTTTTTAAAAATAAATATCTTTTTATTTTTTTAAAAAAGTAAACAACCTCCCAAAAATAATGAGCGTAAGGATTTCAATTAGCTTAATTTAAGTATTAATATTTTTTATTTAAATATCTAATTTTCAATAGATATCAAGTTAGAATATAAAATAATCTTAAAAAACGAACTAAGTGAAACATTAAAATTAATTAATTGAAGTGATCAATCAATCAAATTAAAAACAAACAAAAATGAAAAAAAACTAACAAATTAAAACATGAAAAAACTAATTTTAAAATCCTTATTAATGGTTTTGCTATTTTCAAGTAGTAAAGCTTTAGCTCAACCTGCACGAGTTCAGGTTATTCACAATTCAGCAGATCCAGCAGCTTCTATTGTTGATGTTTATGTAAATGGAAATCTTCTTTTAGATAATATTGCTTTCCGAACAGCTTCTCCTTTTATCAATGCACCTTCGGGAGTTCCATTAAGTATTGCAATTGCACCTTCCACCAGTACAAGTGTTGCCGATGCGATTGCGACTTTCCCAATTACGTTAGTAGCCAATGCAAAATATGTTGTAGTAGCAAACGGAATTGTAAGTGCAACGGGGTTTAATCCAAATCAACCATTTGATTTAGATATTTATCCGTTAGCAAGAGAAACATCAACTGTAACTGGCAATACCGATGTTTTGGTAGCGCACGGTTCTACCGATGCACCAGGAGTAGATGTGGTAGCAGTTGGAGCAGGAACGGTTGTCAACAATTTAGTGTATGGAACCTTCAATCCTTATTTAGAATTGCCAACAGCAAACTACACTTTAAACGTAAAAGACAGTGCAAACACAACAGTATTAGCTAGTTATTCTGCACCATTACAAACATTAGGTTTGCAAAATCAAGCATTAGTTGTAGTTGCATCTGGCTTTTTGAATCCAGCAAATAACAGCAACAGCACTAATACTTTTGGACTTTGGGTTGCACTTTCGGCGGGTGGGCCTTTGGTACAATTACCACAATCACAGGCACGAGTACAAATTATTCATAACTCAGCAGATCCAGCAGCAGCAACGGTGGATGTATATTTAGGAGCTGCAAAATTGTTGGATAATGTTGCTTTTAGAACGGCAACTGCATTTATAAACGCACCAGCAGAAACCGCACAAGTAATTTCCGTTGCACCTTCTACCAGTACAGGTGCTTCCGATGCGATTGCGACTTTCCCAATTACGTTGGCAGCCAATGCAAAATATGTTGTTGTAGCAAACGGAATTGTAAGTGCAACGGGATTTAATCCAAACCAACCATTTGATTTAGATATTTATCCGTTAGCAAGAGAAACATCAACTGTAACTGGCAATACCGATGTTTTGGTAGCGCACGGTTCTACCGATGCACCGGGAGTAGATGTGGTAGCAGTTGGAGCGGGAACGGTTGTCAACAATTTAGTGTATGGAACCTTCAATCCTTATTTAGAATTGCCAACAGCAAATTATACGTTGCAAGTAAAAGACAGTGCAAACACGATAGTATTAGCTAGTTATTCTGCACCATTACAAACATTAGGTTTGCAAAATCAAGCATTAGTTGTAGTTGCATCTGGCTTTTTGAATCCAGCAAACAACAGCAACAGCACTAATACTTTTGGACTTTGGGTTGCACTTTCGGCTGGTGGACCTTTGGTACAATTAAGTAGTTCTGTTGGAATATCAACTATCAAGAAAAGTGAAAAAATTAAAATTTATCCAAATCCAACTTCAGATATAGTCACAGTAGAAATTGAATTATCGAAATCAGATAATCTAAGAATAGAAATGTTGGATGTAACAGGAAAAATAATTTATTCCAGAGAATTGGGTAAACAAAATGCTGGGTTAATAAACTCTACAATTGATGTTTCGCAAATCAGTAACGGGCTTTATGTTCTTAAAGTGATACAAGGCAACGAACAAAAAACAAATACAATTAGTGTAAATCATTAATAATAAAAGAATTTAAAATCTTTATCTGAATGTGTTTTCCTTGCTCCTTACTAAGTAAAATTAGTAAGGAGTTTTTTATGATAATAAAAAAATGAGGGTATAGTTAATTAAATATTTCAACCAGAAATCTTTTGAGCAATTTTTTCTCTAATAACTCATCCATACAATTTGTATTTTTGATTCCGCAAATAAAAAATGATCCGTCCAGAAACTATAGAACAAATAAACAATACTGCTCAGATAGAGGAAGTGATTAGTGATTTTGTTCAATTGAAAAAGCGTGGGGCAAATTTATTAGGAAATTGTCCTTTTCACAATGAAAAAAGTCCATCATTTACCGTTTCTCCATCAAAAGGAATTTATAAGTGTTTTGGATGTGGAAAAGCAGGAAACTCAGTGAATTTTGTGATGGAGCATGAGAAATTTACTTATCCAGAAGCACTTAGATATCTTGCCAGAAAATACAATATTGAAATTGCTGAGGAAGTAAGATCTGAAGAAGATTTGCAAAAAGCATCTGATAGGGAAGGGCTTTATTTAATTAGTGAATTCGCCAAAGACTTTTATCAAGAACGTTTGCACGAAACTGAGGAAGGGCAATCTATTGGTTTAAGTTATTTCAAAGAGAGGAGTTTTAGAACAGAAACCATCAAAAAGTTTGAGTTGGGATATGCTCCATCAAGTTGGGAAAGTTTGAGTACTTCAGCTGTTCAAAAAGGATATAATCCTGAATTTTTAGAATCAACAGGACTTTCTATAAAGAATGAATCAGGAAAATTAAACGATAGATTTCGATCGCGAGTGATGTTTCCGATTCATAATATGAGTGGTCGGGTTATTGGATTTGGGGGAAGAGTTTTGGCTACTGATTCCAAAACTGCGAAATACATAAACTCTCCTGAATCAGAAATTTATCATAAAAGTGATGTTTTGTATGGTGCATTTTTTGCCCGCAGAAAAATAAAAGAATTAGATGTTTGCTATTTAGTTGAAGGATATACGGATGTAATTTCTTTACATCAGTCTGGTATTGAGAATGTTGTAGCTTCATCTGGAACATCATTAACAGTAGGGCAGATTAAAATAATAAGTAGACTTACACAAAATATTGTAATTCTATATGATGGAGATGTTGCTGGAATTAAAGCATCGCTGCGTGGAATGGAAATGATTTTGGAAGAGGGAATGAATGTGAAAATCGTTCTTTTTCCAGATGGAAATGATCCAGATAGTTTTATAAAAAAACAAGGATCCACGGAGTTTGAAAAATATTTGATTAAGAATCAGCAGGATTTTATTTTATTTAAAACCAATTTATTATTAAAAGAAACTCAAAACGATCCGATAAAAAAGGCGGAATTGATTAGAGATCTGGTAGAAACTATTGCAAAAATACCCGATGCAATTAAGGCAAGTGTGTTTATTCAAGAATGCAGCTTTTTATTACAAACCGAAGAACAGCTCTTAATAAATGAGCTGAATAAAATCAGAAAAAAAAATCTTTCAAAAAACTTCTCCACCAATATTGAAAGCACTGTTGTTCCAGATATTATTCCCGAAGAAAAAATCGAGACTAAAGGAATTGAAGTTCAAGAGGAAGAGATTATTCGAATATTATTAAATTATGGAGCGTTAGAATTACCACAAACCACGGAAGAAATACAGGATGAAGTGAATAAAACGTTAATTGCAGAATTTATTTGTGAACAAGTGGAGGAATTTGAATTTGAGAATCCAGTTTGTAAATTACTTTTAGAAGAATTTAACAAAGCTATTAATTTGAACGTAAAAATACCTGAGCAGCAATTTTTTATTCAGCATGAAAATACCTTAGTTGCAAATTTGGCAATCTCACTTTTATCTTCAAGATATGTATTAAGTGATAATTGGACAAAAATGCACAATATCCAAATTCCAACTGAACAAGAGATTTTAAGAAGTACTGTCTTCACAGGTATTTATCATTTAAAGCTTCGTAAAGTTCAAGGTTTGATGGAGAAAACAAAAAATGAATTAAAAACGATAAAAAATGAGGAAGATGAAAAAATATTACAACATCATTATATTAAGTTAAATTCATTAAAAATCGAGCTTTCAAAACTATTAGGAGCAGTTATTGTAAAATGAATTCGGAAGAAAGAAAGAGAATAATTATTAGTTTATTAATTGCAGTAAGCTTTATTTATGTGTTATGGTTGGTTCATTTTTCTGCTATTTATTTTAAAATTAATGTAAGTGAATTTGGACTTATTCCAAAAAAGATAATCGGACTTCGAGGAATTATTCTGGCTCCGCTTTTACACGCAGATCAATTACATTTAATTTCCAATTCTGTTTCCTTATTCATTTTAAGTTGCATTGCAGTATATTATTATCGCAAAATATTTTTCTCTTCATTTATTATTATTTATTTGTTAAGTGGAGTTTTAGTTTGGTTTTTTGCCCGGCCATCAAGCCATATTGGAGCCAGTGGAGTGGTGTATGGTTTAGCTACTTTTATTTTTTTTAGCGGAGTCTTGAGGCGTGATGTTCAACTCATTACCATTTCTTTATTAGTGATATTTTTATATGGAAGCTTATTTTGGGGTTTGTTTCCATTCATACCACATCAATCTTTTGAATATCATTTGGCGGGAGCTGTTTCTGGTATTTTATGTGCTTTTATTTACAAATCAAAGGGACCACAAAGACCTATTTACAGTTGGGAACAAGAAGGATATATTCAAGAAGATTTTGAAATGGAAAATCTTGAAATAGAGAGACTGGAGAAAGAAATGGAGGAATTGAAAAAAATAGAGAAAGAAGATCAGGAATAATTTTTATATTTAATTTTTATATAATCTTATCTACTTTCATAAAATGAAAAATATAATTACTGGTTTACAGCTTTTATTATTTATTATTCTTTTTTCGAATTGTAAAAAAGACGACAACAAAGCAGATATTATTATTAAGGAAGAAGTCTCTTTTCTTAGTTTTAAAGTAAATAATGTGCTTTATTTAAGTACTGATAATACAGCAGACTCAAGCATCACTAATCAAGGAAAAAAGCAAACCCTAATAATTTCTAAAAATTCTACTAATGAGAAATTAGTAATACGATTTGGAGCTAGAGGATTAGGAACTTTCTTTTTTAATCAAATAGTGGGATCAGAAAAGCCTACAACAGCACTTTATTTTAAAAATGACTCTACATTTCAAGCACTAAACGGAAGTATTAAAGTTACTAAATATGATATTTTTAAGAAAACGTTATCTGCTACCTTTTCTTTTAATTCAAATTATCAATTTTCAGGGTTACCAGCATCAAAATTTATCACAGAAGGAGAAATAAAAAATATTAAATTGGGAAATTAAGAAATAGATAATTGAATTTGAAACTCAAGAAAAAACCCATTTGAATAGTATTATATAGGATTCGATATTAATTAAATACTTTTCATAGCAAATTAAGAAAGATTCCGAAGAACCTCTCTTAATTGTTTTATTTTATTGATTTCGAGTGGAATCAACCTGTTCAATATTTGTATTTTCTATTCTTTTTTCTTTACAAACTAAACCATTTCGAGTCATCATCCATTCTGTTTTTTGATCTTTGAAATCTCTATTTTCATCATGTTTACATTCCCAAAGACTGATGTTGTTTAAGTATCTATCTAAATTTCCATTAATAATCAATCGAGTGTTTTCTGGTATTTTTAATGTTATTTCTAGTTCTTGTTTTCTGTTTAAAGATTTTTGTGTGAAAGTAAATATAGGATCAAACGTGATAATAGAATCTTGTAATGTGTAATTATATTGGATTTTTTCTGCATTTTGAATGGCGTCAGATAATGTATTTCCATGAGCTGAAGCTGTACTTACGATCGTAGATAAATTATCTTCACTCATTTTAATCTTTATTTCTACTCGATTGAAATCAGAATTTGCCATGTTCCCACGTAAAACTTTTGTTTTCTTTTCACCAAATAGATTCAAATTAATTGTAGTGCTATCTTCCGAAGAAAATGGAGTCAGTTCATTCAAGTTTAAATAATAAACCTTGTTTTTGCTTTCTAACAAAGTTTCTGATTTTTCCAATTTACCTTCCTCTTTGAAATCCTTTGCGATTTGAGAAGCTGAATAACCAGTAAAAGTAAGTGAGACTATCCAAAACAAAAGCAAATAAAGTGCAAGTTTTCTATTGATATAAGCGTTTTTGAATAAAATTTTAATAGAAATAAGAAAAATTGCTATTAGGGGAATAATTGCAGTAAATGCCACACTTACCGTAGAAAACGTCTGTAAAGAATTATCAGCTAATTGTAAGGGAAAAAAATCTTGAAAATTTGAAGGGTATACATTTAGAGCAGCCAAGAAAACTGCAATTAGGGCTATGATTCCTATAAAGCCAATGAAAAGAAAAAGCACCGATGCTATTACAGCAATTAATCTTACCAAACCTCCTAAAACTCTTAAAATCAATTCTACAAGTTCTTGAACAAAGTTTTTAACTTTATCACCCGCCGGAACTATCAAGGTTCCGGCAGAATTAAAATTTCTTCGAAGATCCCCCAATTCTTCTTTCACAGATTGTGTAATTCCAGAAAGATCCAATTTTTGTCCTTTCATTTGCATTTTCTCAGATCTAGTTTTTGCAACGGGGACTATGATCCAAAGTAAAACATAAAGTAAAAAACCAGTTCCAAATATAAAGAACAAAACTGCCAGAGCTAACCTAATCCAAACTGGATCTGCATCAAAATAATTAGCTATACCAGAGCAAACCCCGCCAATTATTTTGTCGTCTGGATTTCTAAATAGTTTTCTCTTAGTTTCTGGTTTTGAATAAGTTTCTTCTTTCGTACTTGTTTCTTCAAAGTCTGCTACCTTTCCCATTCTTTCAATTAAATAGTGTATGTCGGCTGGTATTAAAACCTGTCTGTTTTCTTTTTTTAATAAGTCGCTAAACATTTCTGCCACTCGGTTCTCGATGTCCGTTATTATTTCAAAACTGTCTTCAGAATTACTAAAATGACGTTTTACATCGTTCATGTAATTTTTCAGCACTTCGTATGCATCTTCTTCTATGTGAAAAATAACGCCGCTGATGTTGATAATTATTGTCTTGTTCATGATGAGTTTTTATTAAGAATTAAATGGTGTTGTGTTGTTTTTTGGTTGTATAGATAAGGAAACTGCGTATGATAATTCTGTCCAAGTTTTATCTAATTCAGATAATACCTGAATCCCAGTTTCAGATAATTTGTAATATTTTCTGGGTGGCCCCGAAACGGATTCTTGCCAATTATATATCAGTAATCCATTATTTTTTAATCTGGTTAGAAGCGGGTACAAAGTTCCCTCCACTACCATTAATCGTGCAAGCCGCAGCTCCCCGATTATGTCTGAGGCATATGTCTCGCCCTTGGCGATTATAGAAAGAATACAATACTCAAGTATTCCTTTCCTCATTTGGGTTTGTGTATTTTCGACTATCATATAACAAAGATACTGCTTATCTATGGTACTTTGCAATACATAGTTCTAAATAAATTTAGTAAAATGATATTATTTTAACTAAGTTATTGAAAGTGAGGTAGAATAATTTTAAAATAAAATTACTTAATTAGAAAATAGATTAACATTTAGAATAAAATGATATTGAAATTGGTAGATTATTATGATATAAAAACTAAAAACTCATCTATATTTGAAAAGTGAAAAGCATTTATACATCCATTGGCATTATGTCTGGCACCTCATTAGACGGTATCGATTTAGCTTGTTGCACATTCAAAAAGAATAGTGAAACTTGGGAATATCAATTATTAGCAAAAGAGTTCATTCCTTACAATCGGTTTTGGAAATCTAGGCTTTCAAATGCAGAGAATTCCACGGCTTTAAATCTTGCCTTAATAGACATTGAATTTGGAGAATACCTAGGTTCGGTTTGCAAACTTTTCATTGAAAACAATAAATTGAAACCTGATTTAATAGCAAGTCATGGTCATACCATATTTCATCAGCCCGAAAAAAAACTAACATTACAAATTGGTAATGGTGCTATTATTTCTGCCATTTCCGAGTTACCAACGATTACCAACTTTAGAAACTTGGATATAATGCATGGTGGGCAAGGAGCTCCACTAGTTCCAATTGGAGATCATTTCTTATTTTCCAATTACGATTTCTGCTTAAACCTTGGCGGTTTTGCAAATATTTCATTTATTCAAAATCAAGAAAGAATTGCTTTTGATATTTGCGGTGCTAATATAGTTCTCAATTATTTATGCAATTTCTTAGACTTAGAATTTGATGATGAAGGGAAAATTGCAAGAGAAAATATAGTGGATAAACAATTGCTTTCCCTATTAAATCAAATAGATTTTTATAAAAATTTGGGCCCAAAATCTTTGGGTAAAGAATGGATTTTACAAAACATTTTTCCAATTTTAAATAATTCAACTATCTCCGTAAAAGAAAAAATCGCGACTTATACTGAGCATATTGCGATTCAAATTAGCCAATCAATCCTTTCTGCAAAAATTGAAAGCCCAAGATTATTAAGTACAGGTGGCGGAGCTTTTAATGCCTATTTAATGGAAAGAATTTATAAACTCACCAACATTAAAGCTGAGAAAGCCAGTTCTGATCTAATTTTATTTAAAGAAGCCATTGTATTTGGGTTTTTGGGAGTTTTAAGATGGCTAAGAGAAGTTAATTGTTTGAAAAGTGTAACAGGAGCAGATATAAATGTATCTGGCGGAATTATTTATTTGCCTCGATAATTTAAAAAACAGTTTAAATAAAAAAATAAAAAAAATATTTTTTTTAAAAATTAATTTTGATTTTTTAATCTTTTTACACCAATTTTTGCTTGATTGTCTATGCTGTTTTTATATTCATGATCTTTCATGGCCAAGCATAATTCATAATAATATAATGCCTCCTTAGTTTTTTTTAATTTTTCATAAATTAATCCTAACTGTAAAGCGCTATTAGAAGCAAAATAATTTTTTTGATTTAAAGCAGAATTAATTGTTTTGTTGTAATAATCAATTGCTTTTACATACTTTTCTTCTGCTTGGTATATTCTACCGAAACGATAATTATATTCAATTAAATTTTCTTTCGAAAACTTGGCTGAAGAAATAGTAGACAGTAACAATTCAGATTTTAGAAAATAGCCTCCATCATATTGCAAACGAGCTTTTAATAAAGTTATATTGTATGTATTTTCAAGTTTAGATTCAGCAATAGCTTGTTTATCTTTTTCAGAAAAAGAATATCCTTTAATCAAAACCAATGAATTGAATTTATCTGCTTCTGCTTTTTTACCTGCTATTAAATTATACCAACTGAGCTTAAGGTAAGCATCTTTTATATTATTAATGCCTTTATATAAAAGTACAAATCTGTCCAAGTATACAGAACCGTTAAGTTCTAGTTTATTTAATTTTGCAATTCCCATTAAATAATCGAGGTAGTAAAAATTCAGATATTCTTTTCCAATTGGTCGCAAAGCAAGGGAACGAATTACCGAATCATTGTTTTTAATTTTAGCATAGTTTTTAGCAAGCAAATAATACTTTAATAAATTATCTGTTGGCAATTTCAAAATGAATGGAAGAATTGGAATTTCAATATTTTGATTTTTCAACAAATCGGTGTTCACAAATGACAGATAAAGAATAGCTTCTTCATGAAGAAAATAATAGGGAGAATTTTTATCAAGTTGTACCAATTTCATCAGCATATTGATACCTGCTGATGTAGAACCACTCATTCCAATTTTGCTCAAAATTGTTTGATAATTCTCTGGTAGAGCACCTAAAAGCACATTCAGCATTCCTAAACCTTTTAAATTAGGATCAAAATTTGGGTACAATCGCTGATTTTCATTAAGCAGTTTATAGGCTTTGTTTAATTCTAAAGCTGCCGTTGTGTTTTCTTGAAATTTAAATCGAGTTATTGCCCATTGAATATGCAAATCGGCAATTGAATATCTATACCAAGGAGAATTTTTGGATTCTTTTTCAAGAATTGCCAATCTTAACTCTTTGTTTGTTTTTAATTGATCAAATTCTTCTCGATTGTCTGAACAGAACAAACTAAAAAAATCGACATAATTATCTAAGGAAATACAAATCGCATTTTTAGGATTTTTTGATTTCTCAGCAAGTATTGTTTCTCTTGCAGCATCAATTTTAAGAGATAAAATCTGTGCATAAGCAATTTTGCAATTTGAATTATAATCAAATTCAGCAAAAATAGTTGATGAGAAAAAAATCTGTAAAATAAGAAGCGTTACAAAAAGCGATTTCACCTTTGTTCGTTTCTTTTATTTTTTTTAAAAAATTACGCTTGTTCTAATTTAAGATCAGAAACAAACCCATCGTCTACTAAAATACGTCCACAATGCTCGCAAACAATAATTTTCTTTCGTTGACGAATATCTGATTGTCTTTGAGGTGGAATTTTATTGAAACATCCAGAGCATGAATCACGCTGAATACTTACAACTGCTAATCCATTTTTCGAGTTTCCTCTTAGTTTTTTGTATGCAATTAATAAACGATCTTCTATATCTTTTTCAGCAATTTTAGCTTTTTCATTCAACACATCTTCCTCCTTTTGAGTTTCTGCTGTGATCGTTTCAAGCTCTTGATATTTGATAGAAAGATCTTTTTTACGCTCCACCAAAACTAGTTCGGTTTGTGATAATGCTTCTTTTTTCATCAGAATTTCAGAAGAAAATTCTTTGATTTTCTTTTCAGAAACTTGAATTTCTAAACCTTGAATTTCCATTTCTTTAGATAAAGCATCAAACTCACGATTGTTTTTCACATTCATTTGTTGAGCTTCATATTTCTTGGTCAACACGGCAGCATCTTTCATTAAGTTTTTGCGAGCGTTTATAGAATCTTCTAATTCAGCAATATCATCCTTAGATTTCTTAATTCGAGTTTCAAGACCTGCAATTTCATCTTCTAAATCACTTACTTCCATTGGCAACTCACCGCGAATAGTTCTAATTTGGTCAACTTTGCTATGTATAGTTTGAAGGTCGAAAAGTGCTTTTAATTTTTGCTCGATTGTAGTTTCCATCTGTTTGTATCGTAACGCTTAAAAATAATGAACTGGATTTGTATTTACGTTCGTAGAACGGTGCGCAAAGGTAGGAAATTTCTTCCTAATTTTTTCAGCTATCCATTCATAAGTAAACTGCTCTGTTTCGTAATGTCCGATATCTGCAATTAGAATCTTATTTTCAGCATCAAAAAACTCGTGATATTTAAAATCTGAACTTACAAAAACATCTGCTCCGGCATTAATTGCATTATTTAACAAAAAGCTTCCAGAACCTCCACAAACTGCAATTCTTTTAATTTTATCGTGTAAAAGTTGAGTATGTTTAATCATTTTGCTATGCATTTTTTCTCTTAATAAACTAAGAAATTCTATTGAACTCATTTCGCTTTCTAGCTCTCCAATCATACCTGAACCAATGTCAAAATTTGTATTTTCCAGACGTTGTATGTAAAAAGCAACCTCTTCATAAGGATGATTTTCTTTTAATGTTCTTATAATTTCTCCTTCATTTTCTAAATTATAAATTACTTCTATTCGTTCTTCAATCTCCGCATGCCTTTCGTTTTTGTTTCCTACAAAAGGATTAGAACCTTCCAAAGCTTTGAAAGTTCCTTGCCCTTGGACAGAAAAGCTACATTCTTTGTAGTTTCCAATATCACCAGCACCGGCCAGAAAAAGAGCTTCCCGAATTTTATCGAAATAAGAAACAGGAGAAAACGTTACCAATTTTCTTAAATTATTTGAATTTGGATCTAGAACTTTTGCATTTTGAAGTCCAAGCTTTTCGGCAATAATTCTGTTCACACCATCTGCGATATTGTCCAAATTGGTATGAATCGCATAAATCGCAATATTATTTTTTATTGCTTTTATCACAATTCTTTCTACATAATTTTTGCCATTCAACTTTTTCAAGCCTTTAAAAATAATGGGATGATGAGCAATAATCAAATCATAACCTTCTTCAATAGCTTCATCCAAAACTGCCTCTGTACAATCTAAACACAATAAAGCATGATGGACTTCATCATTTGGATTTCCAATTAAAAGTCCAGAATTGTCATACTCCATTTGATAATGAAGAGGCGCAAGACTCTCTAAATAGTTTGTTAATTCACGAATAATCATATACTAATTAAACAAAAATTTCTCAAAGAAAGGTTGAAAGAATTAGTTTTCTTTTTAGAGTTTTTGATCAATAAAATTCTCTAAAAACATTTTAATTATTTAAAAAGAGAGGAAATCTTAATTCAATAATTTAAAATGAATTAACTTTCTTTTTTTAGAAGTGAAAAAATGGGAAAATCAATAGTCAAACTCTAAAGGTTCCGATTTAGAATGTATTAAAGTGTTTACAATTTCATCTAATTCATCTCTAAACGCATTTGCAGTATGCTCTCCCAATGATTGCAGATTTCTCAAATTTGCATCAGAAGCATCGTCCATCTCATGATTAGCGCCTATCAAATTGTTTGGTTGAATTCTGTAATAATGTCCATCACCTACAGTTTGAAACATTTTTTGCAATTGAAAATCGGTAGCATCTGCCACACCAGACATCATCATATCAATTAAATAGGGTACAATAGTCAGAGTAGCTTTATCTTTTATATCATCTACCATGTAGGCTTTTTTTGTAGATCCAGTTCCTAGCGAAACCATAAACATATCTTTTGCGCTTGGTAATCCTTTAGATTTTCGCATTTCTGCATAAGCACAAAGTGAAGGATTATTTGCAAAAATACCACCATCAATTAATGCATAATGAATATCTGTACACGATTTAATTTGTGCTGCTTCAAAATAGGAAGGAGCAGCAGAAGTGGCTCTACACACATCTTTTACATAAAAATCATAAGCATCACCATATAATTTTGCTTTATGCTGACCAAAAAAATGAGTGGATCTATTTTGAATATTGTAAGATGCTATCAAACATGGTTTTAATAATTCGCTTAATTTCAAATCCTTCAAATATTTGTTCATAGCATCTTCTAATCCTTCGTAATCATATTTTTCGTCTATCAATCCAATGTTGGAAAGCAAGCATTTTGCCCAAGAATCTGGAAATATTTTTTTTCCATTATTTAAATAAAGTTGAACGGCTTCTTTGGCGGAAAATCTGGCTCCTAATTTCCCACTTTTTTTATCCATTTCTGGAGCTAAGATTAAGCAAGTTAGAATTCCTCCTGTGCTAGTTCCAGCTACAAAATCAAAAAAATCAGAAATTCTTGCATTAGGATTTTTAGTTGCTTTTTGCAATTTCTCTTCCAAACAAACGAGAACCATTCCAGGAATAATTCCTCGAATTCCGCCACCATCAATAGTTA
>JBBQYA010000016.1:0-40497 GCA_038209155.1 Sphingobacteriales bacterium
AATATTTTGCATTTGCAATGATAAAAATGGATTTAAAACTCTTCTGAAAGTTTTTTACTCAAATAATTGAATCTAGAAAATAACAAACCTGCTGCTACCATTAAACCTACAGAAAGACCTAGCCAAATTCCGTTTGCACCATAATTTAATATAATTCCGAATAAATAAGCAATAGGAATTCCCACAATCCAATAAGCAAATAACGTAATAATGGTTGGTATTTTCACATCGCCCATTCCCCGCAAAATACCTAAGCCCACTACTTGAATTCCATCAAATAATTGGAAAAAAGCGGCAAAAATTAATAGTTGAGCTGCTATTACAATTACATTTAAATCCTTAGTGTAAATAAAAGGTAAGGAATTATGAAAAGAAAAAATAATAATTGCCATAATCGTCATAAAACCAATCACTAAATGATAGCTAGAAATAGCAGATAATCTTAAATCTGAAAAATTATTTTGACCAAAATTATTTCCAGATTTAATTGTGGCCGCAGCAGAAATTCCGCTTGCCATCATATAAGTCAATGCTGCTAAACTAATTGCAATTTGATGTGCAGCCTGCTCATTGGTACCTATTATTCCCATAATTATTGCTGCAACGCTAAATGCGGAAATTTCAAAAGTATATTGCAAAGCAATTGGAACTCCTATTTTCAATAATTTAATACTTTGTATTGCTTGATAATTTTTAATTGAAAATTGATTTATATAGGCTTTAAATCTGACATTTTTTAAAACATAAAATGCCATTACTATCGCCATCAATGTACGATCAATCAAAGTACTCCATCCTACACCGCTCACACCCATTGGAGTAATCCCAAAAAGTCCTTTCACTAATACAATTCCAATGCAGATATTTAAAATATTTCCCCAAATAGTAATTTGCATAGCTTGTTTTGTGAAACCTAAACCTTCTGTAAACTGCTTGAAGGTCATAAAAATCATTAAAGGAATTATTGATATAGATAGTAATCTTAAATAAGGTTTTGCAATAGAAATAACTTCAGGATTTTGACCGATATGATCTATTATTAATAATGAACCGAAATAAGTTATAATAAAAAGCAAAATACTCGCAATACTATTGATTATTAAACTATTTGACAATAATACTCCGCATTCTTCAGAATCATCTCTTCCATTTGCCTGAGCGATAAGCGGTGTAAGTGCATAGGTTAAGCCAATACCAACCACCAATGTTATGGTAAAAATACTATTAACCAAAGAAACAGCAGCAAGTGGAATAGTGCCAGCAAATCGGCCTACAATAATTGAATCTGCAATATGTACTAATGTATGACCTAACTGAGAAATGATTACTGGAACGGCAAGCGGAAGTATGGATTTATAGTGCGACCTATATTTTTTAAACATCGTCAAAGGTAGTGTGTTAAAATAAAAAATTATTACACAGCACTATAAAAGTCGTGTTTTTCTGTTTGATGAACTCTGATAATGCCACTAAGAACCAAATTGACGAGGATTCTGGAAGCTCTTCTATGTGATATGTTTATTAACTTACAGAATTCTCTTAATGTAATTCGTTCATTTGTTTGAAGATATTGAAGTAATGCTTGCTCTTTTGTACTATATTCTATCAAAACATTTTCTTTTGTAGTTTCTTTTTTCAATACATCAACTACAATTTTGCTTGCCAATAAACTTTTATCCTTTACTCTAATATGAACCCACCATTTTCCATCTTCTCCTAATGCGTAATGTGGTTTTTCTTTGCTTTCTTCAATTTCAACAACTAAAATTATTTTTCCGTCTAGTTCTATTTCTTTAAAAGATAAAGGAATTAGGGGATTGCAGAAATGAGTTGCAGCTTCTAAAAGCATATACCTGTCTTCTTCATTTGTTTTAATTCCATTTATGCTGGCATCGTCCAATACTCCAACTAATAAAACGCCACCATGAGTGTTAGCAAATGAACTTATTGTTTTAGCAATTTTATTCTTGCTAGTTATGGTTTTCTTAAAATCAAGTTGAACACCTTCACCATCAATTAATAATTTACGAATACTATTTTTTGTAAACGACTTCATCTTTCCTCCAAAAACAAAATATTCTATGGAATTAATTTAATTTAAAATCCACTTAATTCTTTTAGGTTATTATTTTTTAATAATCGGACATATACTTCTGTTTTTGCAATTGCATACACTTCACCATATTTATCTACAATTGGAATTTCGTACCATTTCGTAAATTTTCCGATTTCATTTAAGCTTTTCAAAGCTTCCAAAATATCTTCATCGGGTATATAAAAATTTAGATATAACGATTTAGAAGCTGGTTTTTTGTATTGAATACTTGCACTCTTTAACCATGTTTGTACTTTATAACCTCTTTTTGATAATAATTGATAATAACATAAGGCGTAAAATGGATCGGCAGCACTAAAAATTGTTCCTCCGAAAATCGTTCCGTTAAAGTTTATATTAAATAGACTTTTAAAAATTTTGACCTTACATGTTTTATAATCTGCCGAAAAACTAATCAACCAAATTCTATTAAAAAATAAAGGTGGGTATAATCGTAAAAGCCAAGTGATGAGTGTATTTGAATAATTCATATTATTTCCCATTCGATTTTAAAGACTCCAAACGCCGAATGAAAACCCAATTTTATTTCCACATTAAATTCAAAATTTCCTCGTGTTGCTTAGAATCTAATTTAAAGACTGAACCTCCTGCTTTGTTTAATTTAAAATTTTCAAGAATTTTATCTTTATCTTTTTTTGTAATATTAACTTCATCTAGCCTTACTGGGGAATTTATAGAACTAAAAAATGCTTCTAATTTTGAAATAAAAATTTTGCCATTTTCTGAATCTTTTTCTTCTAAATCGAATACATTTTTGGATAGAAATTCTAATCTTTCTTTTAGTTCTACACTAAAAAACTTCATCCAAGCTGGAAATACGATTGACAATCCTGCACCATGCGGAATATCAAAAAGAACACTAAGTGTATGTTCAAGTGCATGGCACCCCCATTCTCCGCCAGTTTTGCCCGTCATTAATGATCCATTTAGTGCATTGGTAGCAAGCCACATTATGTTTGCTCTGTTTTCATAATTTTCTGGTTCTTGCTTTACTTTTTCTCCGTATTCAATTGCCAATTTTATTATTGAAGCAATATAATAATCACTTAATTGGCTATTGCCCTTACCAAAAAATGATTCTAAGCAATGTGAAATTAAATCAACTACTCCGAAAGCAGTGTAATTAGCAGGAACAGAAAAGGTAAGGGTAGGGTCGAGAATGGATACTTTTGGAAATAGGATAGAAGAGCTAAATCCAGATTTAACACCTGACTTGGTATCTTGAAGAACAGTAACGTTATTCATTTCCGAGCCTGTGGCTGCTAAAGTTAATATAGTCAGAAGCGGTAATGCTTTTTCAGGCTTTTGTTTTTTGGAATAGAAATCCCAAACGGAATGTTTGCTGTAGAAACCCATAGAAACTGCTTTGGAAGTGTCCAGAACAGAACCTCCACCTAAAGCAATGATCATATCTACTTCATTTTCTATCGCTATTTTTACCGCTTCATCAGCATCTTCGAAGGTTGGATTGGATTTCACACCTTGAAAGCAGACATTTGAAACTCCTTGCATATTCAATAAAGAAATAACTCGGGCATAAACTCCGCTTTTTTTAACCGAATTTTTTCCAATAATTACTAGAGCCTTTGATCCATAATTCTTTGCTTCTATTCCAATTTGATCTAAACTATCTTTCCCAAAAATTAATTTTACTGGATTGTAGAAGGTGAAATTTTCCATATACTCTTTTAAAATTTTTTTGCTAACAAATAGAATTTATGAAAGTTTTATATATTTTAAAATTTAAAAAACAAAAACTAGATAATTTCTCTTTTGGTATTTGTATTCATTATTTAAACAAAACTAAAAAAAATATGAAAAGATTAACACTATTCTTGGTAGCAGCTGCTGCCATGTCCACAGCTTTAGTAAGTTGCGGTAACAATGCAAAAAAAGAAGCGAAAACAGAAGATTCTGTTCAAACTGAAGTACAAGCTTCAGAAGAAAGTGGAGTAGAAGTAGGTGGTTCTATGATGGTACCATCTAAAAACATTGTTGAAAACGCAGCTGGCTCAAGCGACCATACTACATTGGTAGCAGCAGTTAAGGCAGCAGAATTGGTAGAAACTTTGTCTGGAACAGGTCCTTTTACAGTTTTTGCTCCAACAAATGAAGCATTCAATGCATTGCCAGCAGGAACAGTTGAAGGTTTATTAAAACCAGAATCTAAAGATGCTTTAACGGGAATTCTTACTTATCATGTAGTTTCTGGAGCTTTAAAAGCTGCTGATCTGAAAGATGGAGAAGAATTGACAACAGTAAATGGTAAAAAATTGAAAGTTACCATCAAAGATGGCGTTGCAATGGTTGGCAATGCAAAAGTAACAATTGCGGATGCAGTTTCTAGTAATGGAGTTACTCACGTAATTGATCAAGTTTTATTACCTCCAGCTAAATAAGTGGGATTAATAAAAATTTTAGTTTAAAACAAAAAAGTCCGAATTAATATTCGGACTTTTTTTATTTCTAGTGAGCCGGTTTTACATAACCCCAATTTTCACCACGCTTTATTCTAAGTAATTGTGTTTGAGTTACTCCAAATTGTTTGGACAACATTCTCAAAGATTTCCCTTCTAATATTTTTTTCTTAATTAGCATTACCCTAGTTTCTGTGAGTTTATAGAGTTTAGAATTAAAATTTCTTTTTCCAAATCTTGTTTTCTTCTCTGCTATTACTAAAGGGCTATGTTGTTGATGTGCAGTAGATTCAATTTGTGTGACCCATTTAAGATTGCTATCTACATTATTTAATTTGTCAAAATCTAAATGGATAACCAAAGTTTCATTTCCAGATTTTTTTTCACAGAAATAAGCTGCTACCAATCTATGAACCAATTGAGAATAATTAATAGTTCGTTTTTTCAGATCTTTATTAAAATCTTTTCTATATCTTACTTTTAATCCAGAAAGTAAAACTTCCAATTGTGTAATTTTTACATTTTCCAAATCAATGGTTTCACCTGCTTTTTTCAAAGCAATGGTTTCTTTTTTAATTTGTGAGATTTCTTTTGCTAATTTAGTTATTTGAGATTTTTTATACAGCAATTGATTTTCTATTTCTTTGGATCTTTGGGTGAATAATTTCAATTTAATTACCCTATACCCGTTTATCATAGAGCCTTTTAATAAATTACCATCTACTATTTTAGTATAGGTTCTAACTTGACCTTGATTTGAAATTTCCATTCGCATGTCATTTACAAATTCAAAATCAAAAATTACATCTTTCCAGATCTCATCTTCTGAGCTTTTTATTGTGGGTTTATTATTCATTTTCAAAAATTGCATTATTAATTTACCTATTGCTTAAAGAATATTATGATATATTGTTTTCATATATTTTTAACTCAAAAGCAACATAAGTTAACATTTAGTTTATTTGTCGTTAATATCAGAACTTGTAAACTTACAAATAATATGAGATTTTGTTATTAGTTTTATGTACTAAAGCTTTTACAATTAGTCTATTTCTTAACTTTTAACTTTATTTTAATGTTTATGCATTTTAAGTATAAAAATCAGTCCAAATCTTTTAGAAACGGGAAAAGCCGTCTTGTTTTAACTAAGTCCTCCATTTTCAAATTTTGTGTCACCATTTCAAATCGATTATCAGCAAAATAGATTTGATTTCCATAAGGGTCTAAAATTTGAGATTTTCCGTTGTAATTAAACAATGCTTTATCTACTCCAATTCTATTTACACCAATTACAAAACATTGATTTTCTATTGCTCTAGCCTTTAATAATGTTTCCCAATGTTCAATTCTTTGTTCTGGCCAACTTGCGATAAAGATCGTTAGATGATTTTTTTCGTCTGTTCTGCACCATTTTGGAAATCTAAGATCGTAGCAAATTAATGGTTTTATGGACCATTCTCTAATTTTGCAGGTTAAGATATCTTTACCTGGTTCAAAGTTTTTATGCTCTTCACCCATTGAAAATAAATGTTTTTTATCATAAAAAGTAAGAGATCCATCAGAGGAAATCCAAACTAAACGATTATAAAATTTTTCATTTTCTGTAATAATTACACTTCCACAAATTGCTGAATTATGTTTTGAGGCTTCATTTTTCATCCAATTTACGGTTTCACCTTCCATGGTTTCTGCTAATGGAATTACATTCATTGTAAAACCGGTAGCGAACATTTCTGGCAAAATTATCAAATCAGTTTTTTTTATGTTTTGATCAAATAAATTGGAATATGCTAAAAAATTTTCTTTTTTATTTTCCCAAACAATATCGGTTTGAACAATTGAAACCAATAAATCTTCTATCATAATTTTATAAGTCTTTCAATAGCAGCTTCCATAGTCGAATCTTTTTTAGCAAAACAAAATCGAATGGTTTTATAATCTGTTTGTCTACCATAAAATGCAGAAACAGGAATTGCCGCAACACCGTTTTCAATTACCATTTTTGTGCAAAATGATAAGTCTTTTTCATCACTGATTTTTTCATAGGTAGCTAATTGAAAATAGGAACCTGAAACTGGAAGTATAGAAAATTTTGTTTCTTTTAACAAAGCTATAAAGTGATCTCTTTTTTGCTGATAAAAGGTAGCTATTGTGGTATAATTTTCGGCAATTGCTATAAAATCTGCTATTGCATATTGCATTGGAGTATTTACTGAGAAAACCATAAACTGATGAATTTTTCTAATTTCTGCCATAATTTTTGCAGGAGCGAGACAATACCCAATTTTCCATCCTGTAGTATGTAAAAGTTTTCCAAAAGATGCCACTATTATACTTCTGTTGGCCAATTCTTGAAATTTTGCCATACTCAAATGTGTTTGATTATCAAAAATAATATGCTCATAAACCTCGTCACTTAAGATTAAAATATCTGTTCCCAAAGTTATTTTTTGGAGTTGTTTTATATCCTCTTCTCTTAAAATGGAACAAGATGGATTCCCAGGATTATTAATCATAATCATCTTGGTTTTGTTGGTCACTCTTTTAATTACTTCCTTCCAATTGATGGTGTAATCAGGAAAGTTTAATTCAATTAAAACAGGAATGCCACCATGTAATTTAACTGCAGGAACATAGCAATCATAAGCAGGCTCAAAAATTATTACCTCATCTCCTTCGTGAATGCAAGCGGCTATTGCAGTGTAAATAGCTTGAGTTCCACCACTTGTGATGGTGATTTCTGTTTCCGGATTATAAAAGGTATCATGTAAATTTGAAACTTTTCCTGCGATGGCTTCACGCAATTTCATGACTCCCGCCATCGGTGCATATTGATTAAAACCACTTTTCATGTAAGTATTTACAGAGGCTATTAATTCTTTATCTGCCTCAAAATCTGGAAAACCTTGTGAAAGATTAATGGCTTTGTGCTCTGCTGCGAGCTGAGACATGGTAGAAAAAATACTAATTCCAGAGAATGGAAGTTTAGATTTTACTTCGTAATCGTATAATGGCATATTTACTAAAGTATGAATTGAAAAGAATTTTTAGAAAAATTAGTTTTAAATTTCATCAATTCTTTTAAAAATTATTTCCTCTCTGTTATTTTAAACAAAACAAAAAAAGAAAATTGATATTTAACACAAAACTTATCTATGGAATTCAAATCTAAGTCCAATCTACTTTTTCTTATTCTGGGTTGTTTCTTTGTGTCAAATGCAATTATTGCTGAATTTATTGGGGTCAAAGTGTTTTCGGTAGAGGATACTTTAGGGATTACTAAATTCGATATTTCACTTTTTGGAATTCCTGGTTTGTCTTTCAATATGTCTGCTGGAGTACTACTGTGGCCAATTGTATTTATTGTTACAGATATTATTAATGAATATTTTGGTTTAAAAGGTGTTAGATTATTGTCTTACATTGCAGTAGGATTAATTATTTATGCTTTTATCATTGTATTTGCAGCAATTAAATTAGCGCCAGCAGATTTTTGGATTATGAATACTGCAAGCAAAAACCCCATTAATATGAATTTAGCTTTCAATGCAATATTTGGTCAAGGAATGTGGATAATTGTAGGATCTATCACTGCTTTTTTAGTTGGACAGTTGATAGATGTATTTATTTTTCATCAGATAAAAAAGTACACTGGCGAAAATAAACTTTGGCTCAGAGCTACGGGTTCTACTTTAGTTTCTCAATTTATAGATAGTTTTGTGGTTATTTTTATTGCTTTTTATATCAATCCAAATTTTAATTGGAGTTTTAATTTGGTTATGGCTGTAGGTTTGGTTGGCTATATCTACAAGTTTTTGGTGGCGATTTGCTGCACACCTATATTATACTTATTACATTTTTTAATAGATAGTTTTTTAGGTAATGATTTGTCAAAAAGGCTAGTAGCGGATGCTGCAAAATAATTTAAAAAATAATTTTAATAAAGCTATAAATATTATATTTGGAACTAATAACTATCTATGAAAAATATCTTTGTTTTTATTTTTATTCTATTTCAGACTGTGCTTGCTATTTCTCAAGACAAAATTATTTTGAATTCTGGAGAAGAAATTAATGGTAAAGTATTAGAAGTTTTGATGAAAGAAATTAAATACAAAAGATTTGACAATCCAAACGGACCTGTGTTTAGTTTATTAAAGAGCGATATTATCATTATTACTTATGAAAATGGGCAGAAAGAAACTTTCACAAATGATGATTCTAAGCAAGATTTAAATGGGGTTTCAACTACTGAACCAGCTGCTGGACAAATTGTAAATTCGAACTCTAACAATCAATTTACTACTTATCAGCAAGGCAGAATAGATGCAAAAGAAAATTATTATGGTTATAAAACTCCGGCATCAATCATTGCAGTTTCTACAGTAATAAATCCAATATTTGCCATTGTTCCTACTTTAATTGTTTCATCAAGTAAACCTAAAATGAATTCATTAGATATGAATATGAATTCAACTTTAGATTACCAAAGAGGATATCAAGATAAAGCTTTTCAAATGAAAAAGTCAAAAGTTTGGAAAAATTATGGTATTGTTTCAGGTATATACGTAGGACTTTATGTTATTTTTATTACTTCTGTTTTAAATTCAATATAAATTATGATAAATTTAGTTAAGGATTTTTACCTTTTTGAAAAGGTATTTTTTTTATTTTAAAACTTTTTGTTCTCAAATAAGAAAATCCAAAACCGTCATAATAATTTTCTGCAAGTTCCATTTCAGTTGCATTAATTTTCATAACCACTAATTTTTTTCCACTCGATAAAGAAATTATTCTTTGTGCTTCTTTTTGATAAATACTTTTACCATTTCCTATGCTATAAGTCCCTTGTTCTGAGATAGAATCATTTTTTAATTGATAAAATTTACCATTATTACATAAAATTAATTTTACTGAATAGCCTCTATCTGCTTCAGTAATTCTTCTGCCAGCTATTCCTCCTGTTTGATTTTCTAAAATCCAAAAACCAGACTCTGTTTGTTTTATCTCTTTACTTTTACATCCAAAAAATACAATAAAGGAGAAAAGAAAAATAATTTTTAATTTAATAATCATAATACTTATTTAGACAAATTGATTATTTAATAAAATGAATTTCAGCGTATTGCAACAATATGATTGTTTTTGCATCTTTTATTTTTCCTATTTTAATCCAATCTAAAGCTTCCGATAAAGAAACTTCTAAAACGGTAATCCATTCGTTTTCAGATGCTAAACCTCCACCTTCTGAAATTTTCATATTAGAATCATAAAAACCTATAAAAAAATGAATTAATTCTGTCATAATGCCTGGAGACATATATGCTTCGTATATTTTTTCAACATTTTTTAATTTATATCCCGTTTCTTCTTCCACTTCTTTAATTATTGTCGAAATGGGATTATTATCATCAATAATTCCAGCACAAACTTCAATTAAATTGCCATTTGTGTTTTCATTTATAAAAACTGGAGCTCTAAACTGATCTACTAAAATAATTTTTTTGCTTTCAGGATTAAACAATAAAATAGCAGCACCATGTCCTCTTTCTACTACAATTCTTTGAATTTCAATTTGTTCACTTTCTTTTTCAAATATAATAGAATATTTATTTACTAAATATTTCTCTTTACTCAAGTTCTGGACTTCCTTAATCTTTACTGTGTTCATTAAATGAATTTATTTTAAAATTTAATTTGAAATTTAAAAAAAGGAAATTCTTAACTAGAAATTGAAAATTATCTTTTCAAACATAATTATAATCTCAATTTTTCTAGCGGATTTTATAACCATACTATATATTTTTCTTTCCTTCGTAGATTAATTGGAAATAATGACATGAATGCAGAAATAGTTACCATTGGAGATGAATTATTAATAGGTCAAGTGGTAGACACCAATTCTGCTTGGATCGCTACAGAATTAAATAAAATTGGAATTAGAATTCATCAAATAACATCTGTAAGCGATAATTCAGAACATATAAAAAATGCTTTGAATGATGCAGCTTCACGGGCATCGGTAATCATTATTACTGGTGGTCTTGGACCAACAAAAGATGATATTACTAAACAAACGCTTTGCGAATATTTTGATAGTAAATTGATTATCAATGAAGAAGCATTGGAAAATGTTATTAATATTTTTAGAAGATATAATGCACCCGTATTAGATGTCAATAAAAAACAAGCAGAAGTTCCAGATAATTGCGAAGTACTATTAAATAAAAATGGCACAGCACCAGGAATGCTTTTTAGAAAAGATGGAAAATTATTTGCTTCAATGCCTGGTGTTCCTTTTGAAATGATGTCAATGATGGAAAATCAGGTAATTCCAGCTATCAATCAACTATTTTCATTGCCAAGCATTATCCATCAAACATTGCTAACATCCGGAGTAGGAGAATCTTTTATTGCATCTAAACTAGAGGTCGTTGAAAATGAATTACCGCCTCATTTAAAAATCGCTTATTTGCCGAAATTAGGTCAGGTAAGAATACGATTAAGTGCTTATGGAGAAGATAAAGCAGTATTAGAAACGGAAAGCAAAATTTATTTTCAAGAAATAAAAGAAATTTTAAAAGAATGTATGATCTACGAAGGTGATGGATTTGTAGAACATGGAGTAGTGGATGCTTTAAAGAAAAAAGGCAAAACGTTGGCAGTTGCTGAAAGTTGTACAGGTGGATATATCAGCCATTTATTGACTTCAATTTCTGGAGTGTCATCTGTTTACAGAGGAGGTGTAGTACCTTATAGTAATGATCTTAAAACAAGTTTGATAGGAGTAAGTGCGGAGACCATTTCCACTTATGGTGCAGTGAGTGAAGAAGTTGTATCAGAAATGTTAAGAGGTACCTTGATGAATTTTAATTCAGATTTCGCTATTGCAGTTTCAGGAGTAGCCGGCCCCGATGGTGGTACAATAGAAAAACCAGTAGGCTTAGTTTACATAGGAGTTGCAAACGCTAATCATGTTTTTGTAAAATCCTTTAGGTTTGGAAATAAGAGAGTTCAAAACATCGAAAGATCTGCTGTAGCAGCGTTAACTATGCTTTATCATGAAATAATGAAAGAGAATTAGCTATCATTAATGATTATTTGTTTACTAATAAACAAATCTCTTTGCTCAAATTTATTATTTTTGGTTTTTTGTCTTTACCCAAATTCTTCATGTTTATTCTAAAAGTTAATTTTAAATTTTGTTTAATAATAAGTGTATTCTCCTCTTTAATTGCTTGTAATTCAAACAAAATAGAAAAGAAAACCGAAATAATAGATACCTCTCATCAAATATTATCGGATGAAAGACCAGTTGAAGAAAAAGAACTCAGCAAAATAATTAATCAATCTCCAGATAAAGCAGAAGGATATCATGCAAGGGCGAAATATTTTATCAAAAATAGAAAATTAGAGGATGCTTGGGTAGATTTAAGCAAAGCTTTCGAGTTAGATTCTGCAAATGAAACCTATTTTTTGACTTTATCTGATTATTATTTAACAGCTATGGAACCTGCTAAATCTAAAGGGGTTTTAATGGATATGTTAAATAAAAATCCAAATAATGCAGAAGCTCACCTAAAACTTGGAGAACTTTATTATTACGGTAAAAAATATGACCAATCATTTGGAGAAATAAATAAAGCGTTAAGACTTGATAAATACTTGTCGAGAGCCTATTTTTTTAAAGGGATGAATTATAAAGAAACTGGAAATATGGAAAAAGCAATTTCTAGTTTTCAAACGGCAACAGAGCAAAACCCAGATTATGTAGATGCATATATGCAATTAGGATTATTAAATTCTGGAAATAACAGCAAATTAGCTATTCAATATTTCGCTTCGGCAATAAGTACAGATCCCAAAAATATAGATGCGCTATATGCCCGAGCTTATGAGTATCAAATTTCTGATGATTTTGATAAAGCGATTCAAGATTACACCAAAATAATTCAAATAAAACCTGAATATGCTGATGCGCATTTTAATTTAGGATACATACATTATAATTTAGATTTAACAAAGGAGGCTTTAAAAGATTTTGAGAAAGTAATAAAATATGCTCCAGAAGATCCTAAAGGATATTATATGAGAGGATTATGCTACGAATCGGGAGCAAATGATTCAAAAGCATTAGAAGATTTTAGAAAAGCATTAAGCTTAAGACCCGATTACGAGTTGGCGAGCAAAGGAATAAATAGAATAGAGAAGAAATAAGAAAAACATGATACGTGTGACACTACCCGATGGAAATGTTCGGGAATATGAAAAAGGTACCACAGCAATGCAAGTTGCTTTAAGTATAAGTGAAGGTTTAGCCAGAAATGTTTTGGCAGCAAAAGTAAATTTTACCCAATCAGAAGATTCTGAATTTGAAATTTGGGATGCTAATAGGCCTATTAATGAAGATGTTAGATTAAGTTTATTGACGTGGAATGACGCAGAAGGGAAAGCTACATTTTGGCATTCGTCTGCACATTTAATGGCAGAAGCTTTAGAGGCTTTATATCCAGGAACTAAATTCGGAATAGGGCCTGCCATAGAAAAAGGCTTTTATTATGACATTGATTTAGGAGGAGCAGAGTTTTCTTCAGATCATTTCAAAACGATAGAAGATAAAATGATTGAATTGGCTAGAAATAAAGAGGATTTCAAAAGAGAATCTATTTCTAAAGATAAAGCAGTTCAATATTTCCAAGAAAAAGGGGATGAGTATAAATTAGATCTTTTAGAAAATTTAAAAGATGGAGAGATTACCTTTTATTCTCAAGGTAATTTTACCGATTTATGTCGTGGACCTCATATTCCAAATACTGGTTTTATCAAGGCAATTAAATTACTGAATGTAGCTGGAGCCTATTGGCGAGGTGATGAAAAAAACAAACAACTTACAAGAATTTACGCTGTTACGTTCCCCAAACAAAGCGAATTAACAGAATATCTTCATTTATTAGAAGAAGCTAAAAAGCGAGATCATAGAAAACTTGGAAAAGAATTAGAATTATTTACTTTCTCAGAAAAAGTAGGAGCTGGTTTACCATTATGGTTGCCAAAAGGAGCTGCTTTGAGAGATAAGTTAGAAAATTTTATGAAAAAAGCTCAGATTCAAGCTGGATATGAGCCGGTTGTGACTCCACATATTGGAAGCAAAGAATTGTACATTACTTCTGGTCATTACGAAAAATATGGTGCAGATTCTTTTCAGCCGATAAAAACACCGCAAGAAGGAGAGGAGTTTTTCCTAAAACCAATGAATTGCCCACATCATTGCGAAATCTATAAATTTAAACCTAGATCCTACAAAGATTTACCAATTAGATATGCAGAATTTGGTACAGTTTACCGATACGAGCAGAGTGGTGAATTGCATGGATTGACAAGAGTCAGAGGATTTACTCAAGATGATGCACATTTATTTTGCCGTCCAGATCAAGTAAAAGAAGAATTCTTAAAAGTAATAGATTTGGTTTTATACGTATTTAGAGCATTAGATTTCAAAGAATTTACCGCACAAGTTTCTTTAAGAGATCCAGAGAATACTACCAAGTATATTGGAACAGATGAAAATTGGGAAAAGGCAGAACGTGCTATTATTGAAAGTGCACAGGAAAAAGGATTGAAAACTATTGTAGTAAAAGGTGAAGCAGCATTTTATGGACCTAAGTTGGATTTTATGGTCAGAGATGCCTTGGGAAGAAAATGGCAATTAGGCACTATTCAAGTAGATTATAATTTACCAGAACGTTTTGAATTAGAATATACAGGAAGTGATAATCAGAAACATCGTCCGGTAATGATTCATCGTGCACCATTCGGATCACTAGAAAGATTTATTGCAGTTTTAATTGAACATTGTGCAGGAAATTTTCCACTTTGGCTCACTCCAGACCAAGTAATTATCCTTCCAATTTCAGAGAAGTATGCAGATTATGCAAAAAAAGTTTTAGAATCGCTTAATATTTCGGATATTCGCGGGCTGATTGACAATAGAGACGAAAAAATAGGTAAAAAAATTCGTGATGCAGAAATCAAAAAAATCCCTTTCATGCTTATAATTGGCGAAAAGGAAGAAACTGATGGCATGATAAGTGTCAGAAAGCATGGAGAAGGGGATGTTGGAACAGAAACCATTGCTGATTTTGTAAATAGAATTCAGAAAGAAATGGTCATTATTAATTAAATAGAATTTAAAATAAATTAAGGAGGAATAACAATAGCACAATTAAAACCATCTTTTAACAGGGGGCCTCGGTTGCCATTCCAAAAGAAGAAAAACGAACACAATATAAACGAAGACATTCGCTCTCTAGAGGTGAGGTTGGTAGGTGAAAATGTAGAGCAGGGAGTTTACCCATTCAGTAAAGCTTTTGAAATGGCGAAAGAGCAAGACTTGGATCTTGTAGAAATTTCTCCTAATGTTGTGCCGCCTGTTTGCAAAATAATAGACTATAAAAAGTTTGTTTATGAGCAAAAGAAGAAGATGAAGGAGATAAAGGCAAATGCAGCAAAAACAGTTATCAAAGAAATCAGATTTGGTCCCAATACAGACGAGCATGATTTTGAATTCAAACTGAAACATGCGGAAAAATTTCTCGAAGAAGGAGCTAAAGTGAAAGCTTTTGTTCATTTTAAGGGAAGAGCAATTGTATACAAAGAGCAAGGAGAAATTTTATTATTGCGTTTTGCTCAAGCATTAGAAGAAAGAGGAAAAGTAGAGCAAATGCCCAAATTGGAAGGTAAGAGAATGTTTTTATTCATTGCCCCTAAAGCCGCCAAAAAGTAATTCATTTAACAACTCAATTATATAAACAGTAAAAAAAATGCCAAAAATCAAGACTAATTCCAGTTCAAAGAAGCGATTTTCGCTCACTGGATCAGGCAAAATCAAAAGAAAGAGTGCGTATAAAAGCCACATTCTGACTAAGAAATCTACCAAACAAAAGCGAAATTTAACTGGATCAACCTTAGTAAGTGATGCGGATTCAGGAAATGTGAAGCGAATGTTAGGAATAGGTAAGTAATTTTAATTTTAAACCTGGGACTAAGTTTAAAGCCTTGCGAAAGTGAGCACTGAGTACCAAAAAACAACAAGAAAATGCCAAGATCGGTAAACGTAGTAGCGGCCCGCCGCAGAAGAAAAAAAATCCTGAAACTCGCAAGAGGATATTGGGGAAGTAGAAGTAAAGTATTTACAGTTGCAAAAAATACTTTAGAAAAAGGTATGCAATATGCATATAGAGATCGTAAAACTAAAAAGCGTGAGTTTAGAGGTTTATGGATTCAACGTATTAATGCTGGAGCACGTCAACATGGTTTGTCGTATTCTGTATTAATGGGAAAACTTAATGCAAAAAATATAGATTTAAATCGTAAAGTTTTAGCAGATTTAGCTATGAATCAGCCAACAGCTTTCAAAGCGATAATAGATGCAGTAAAATAATTTGATTTGAATAAAAAGAAAAACCATCTAATAATTTAGATGGTTTTTTTTTGAATAAAATTTCAAAATGCTATTTTGTTAAAAACTGAACAGTGGTTCTACTTCGTTGTTCCAAATAAACTTTTTTAGCCCCAATTAAATTTTGAATAAATTGATCATTATAATGTCGAATAGTTACCAATTGTAAATTTTCATTATATCTAATACTAAATCGCTGTTTTACGGAATTTAAAAGTCGTTCAGTTTTTACTAAATCATGATCAAAACAAACAGAAAAACTTAATGCCGCATTTTGCATTAAATTGATCTTTACTTGATTTTTGGCAAACAATCCAAATATTTCGTGTAGATGCTCTTCTGCAATAAATGAAAGGTCAAATGAAGAAATGGAAAGTAAAATTTGATTTTGTTTAATAATAATGCAAGGCAAATAGACAATTTCTTTTTCTACTATTCCCACATAGGTTCCATCTTGATTTGGTTTCAGAAATGGTTTTACAAAAAGAGGAATGTTCTTATTTTGTAAAGGTTTTATAGTTTTCGGGTGAATGACAGTTGCACCAAAATAAGTCATTTCAATCGCTTCGGAATAGCTAAGTTTTTCAATCAGAGTGGCATTAGGAAAAAATTTAGGATCAGCAGTCAAAACCCCATCCACATCTTTCCAAATTGTCATTGACTCGGCATTCAAACAATTGGCAAATATTGCCGCAGAATAATCAGAACCTTCTCTGCCCAAAGTGCTTGTGTAATTTTCCGAAGTTCCGCCAATAAAACCTTGAGTTAAAACAATTTTGTTTTTTAATAGAATTTTTAACTTATTGATTTCCGATTGAGTTTCTTCCCATTCAATTTTTGCTTCGCGATAAGAATTATCTGTTTTGATGAAATTTCTGGCATCTTGCCATATGCAGGGAATTTTCGTTTCAATTAAGTATGCAGCTACAATGCAGGTAGAAAATAATTCACCAAAAGAAACTATTTGATCATATACAAAATCATGATCATCGTGCGGTTGTTCTTCTAAAATCCAATCTAATTCTACAAATAGATTTTCTATTTGTTCGTAAACTTGATTATTCTGATTGGGTATTAATTCATTTAATAAAGATAAATGCCAATGTTTTATTTCTTCAAAAATAACCTGAGTTTTATCGTCTTGATTGATGAAACTTTTACAAAGAATTTCTAATTGATTTGTGGTTTTTGCCATAGCAGAAATCACAATCAATAAATTGTTTTCTTTGTTTTTAAGTATTTCAGCTACGTTTTTAACCGATTCTGAATCTTTTACTGATGCTCCACCGAATTTATATACTTCCATTTTTTTTCTTAGAAATTAATAAATAGGTAATTTGATTTTAGTCGAGTTACTTTTATCTTGATTAATAAATTATTTTTCAATGTTAAATTGTTTTAGTTGTTCTTTAGAAATTGAACCATTAATCCATTCAGGATCCAAATTAGCTTTATATTTTTTATAAAAGTTGATAGCTGGAATATTCCAGTCTAAAACTTGCCAAGAAATCCCGTTCAATTTTTTACCTATTGCTTCTTGAATTAATGCATCAAAAAGTAATTTTCCTATTCCTTTACCGCGCTCGTTTTCCGTTACCAAAATATCTTCTAAATACATTCTTTGTCCTTTCCAAGTAGAATATCGAATGTAATAAAGAGCAAAAGCAGATATCTTTTCATTTTCTTCTGCTACAAATGAGAAATAAACGGGATTTTCACCAAATCCACTTTCTCTAAATTCTTCCATTGTAACCGTAACTTCTTCTGGAGCTCTTTCAAATAATGCTAATTCCTTTATTAGTTCATACATTCTTTCTAAGTCTTGAACTCTTGCTCTTCGGATTTTAACCATATTCTATCTATTTCCAAAAATTGTACTTCCCACTCTTATCATCGTACTTCCTTCTTGAGCGGCAATTTCATAGTCAGAACTCATTCCCATAGATATTTCTTTAAAATCATCTACTTTTCTAAAAAAACTTGCTTTGATTCCAGCAAATAAAACGGCTAATTCTTTAAATTCAGTTCTGATTTGAACTTCTTTATCTGTATTTGTAGCCATTCCCATAAGTCCAACAATTTTAACATTATGCATAGCTGCAAACTCTTCGGAACGAAGCAATTCAACAACCTCATCGTATCCCAATCCAAATTTTGTGTCTTCATCTGCAATATAAATTTGAAGTAAACAATTGATAATGCGACTGTTTTTAGCTGCTTGTTTATTTATTTCAATCAATAATTTTAGAGAATCTACAGAATGTATTAAAGAAATAAAAGGAGCAATATACTTTACTTTGTTACTTTGCAAATGCCCAACAATATGCCATTCTATATCCTTAGGCAAGTTTTCATATTTTTCTACCAACTCCTGAACATGGTTTTCTCCGAAAAATCTTTGTCCACAATTGTAGGCTTCTAAAATATCATCCTTGCTTTTTGTTTTAGAAACTGCAATCAATTTAGCGTTGGTGTTTTTTAGTTTTAATTTAATCTCTTCTATATTTTCTGTAATGCTCATTTATTGATAATTTTGAATTTATTTTAAAATATGCTGGCGAATTTACGCAGGATGCTTTTATCCTTATTCATAGTTTCACTCTTTTTTTTTATTAGCTGCAAAAATGATAAAATTCCTGATGGAGTTTTAAACCAAAATGAAATGAAATCTTTATTAAAAGATCTACATGAATCAGAAGCAGCTGTTTTTACTCAATCTAAACCAGATACCAATAGCTATTCTCTTCCTGAATATTATTCTTACCTTTTTAAAAAACACAATACCGACTCAACTGGTTTTGCAAACAGTATGAAATATTATAGCACTAAACCAGAATTATTGGAAAAAATTTACACAGAGATGATTGATGAAGTGAACAAAGAACAAGTTGGAATAGTGAAATAATCGTCAGTGCTGTATCCAGAAAACATCTACGAAAAGCTTGGTTTCAATGAAATTAGAGCTTTATTAAAATCTCATTGCATAAGCACCATGGGTGCAAATTTAGTGGAGAATCTTCAATTTCAAAGTAATTTTGAAATCTTGAAACGATATTTAAATCAAGCTCAAGAATTCAAAAACTTAATTGAGCAAGATAAACCATTTCCGAATGTTCAGTTTAATGATTTAAAACAAGCTACCATTACTGGAAAGATTCCAGGCAGTTATTTACCCGAAGAAGATTTTTCTAATCTATATTTTGGACTAATAACCGTTTCTCAATGTATTTTGTATTTTAAAGAAAAGGAAGAGAAATATCCTTCCTTGATACAATTGCTAGGAGGTTTAGAAACTGATAAACAGTTGATTAAATCCATTGAATTAATTTTTGATCCTAAAGGAAAGTTAAAGGAAAATGCGAGTAGGGAATTAGTTAAATTAAATGGAGATTTAACTAAAGCAGAAAATGAAGTTCGGAAAAGAATGGATCATTCTTTTAAAAATGCCCAAAAAGAAGGATGGACAAATGAAAGTAATCTTACCATTCGAGATGGAAGATTAGTGATTCCCATTTTGGCAGAGCACAAAAGAAAAATGAAAGGTTATGTGCATGATGAATCTTCCACAGGCCAAACTTTATTTGTGGAACCAGCCGAAGTTTTTGAGCTAAACAATAAATTAAGAGATTTAGAATTTGCAAAAAGAAGAGAAATCATTAAAATTTTAATTGCTCTCACTGATGAAATTCGTCCATATTTTCCACAATTAATTGCCTATCATAATTTATTAGCAAGAATAGATTTGGTAAGAGCGAAAGCTTTTTTAGCCATTCAATTAAATGCAAATATGCCTTTATTGGTTTCGAAACCTATTCTTAGTTATAAAAACGCTCGTCATCCATTACTATATTTAAGTCATAAAAAGGATGGAAAAGAGATCATTCCTTTAGATATTTCTATATCTGAGAACGAGAAAATTATTTTAGTTTCTGGACCCAATGCTGGTGGAAAATCTGTTTGTTTAAAAACCGTAGGATTATTGCAATTAATGCTTCAGTTTGGATTGTTGATTCCCTTACGAGCTGATTCAGAGGTCGGCATATTTAAAAATGTAATGATTGATATTGGCGATGATCAATCCATAGAAAGTGATTTGAGTACGTACAGCGCGCATTTAACCAAAATGAAATATTTTGTTGAATTCGCTAATAATGACACTCTTATTTTAATAGATGAATTTGGAACTGGCACAGATCCACAATTTGGAGGACCAATAGCAGAAGCAGTATTAGAAGTTTTGAATAAAAAAAATGTGAGAGGAGTAATCACTACACATTATTCAAATTTAAAGTTGTTTGCTAATATCACTGATGGAATTGCAAATGCATCTATGCTGTTTGATGCAGAAGCTATGCAACCATTATATCTTTTGCAAATAGGTAAACCTGGAAGTTCTTACGCTTTTGAAATTGCCGAAAAAATTGGTTTACCCAAAAGTCTGTTGATTTTAGCAAAAAGTAAAGCAGGTAATAATCAGCAACGAGCTGATGAAATGTTGGTAACATTAGAAAAAGAAAAAAAGATTTTATTGGATGCGAAAATTGCTTCTGACAAACAAGAAAGGAAATTAAATTTCCTTATGGACGAAAATCAGAAAACAAAAGAATTTTTGGACGACAATAAAAAAGAGTTGATAAAAGCGGCAAAAGCCGAAGCCAAATTATTATTACAAAATGCCAATAAATTAATAGAAAAAACCATTTCGGATATAAAATCATCTGGTGCTGACAAACAAACTACTACCATAAAAAGAAAAGTTTTACAAGATGAATTAAAAAAATTGGAACCAGTAGCTTCGGTTTTGCCTGAAATCTTAAAGCAAGAAATTGCATTTTCTGTTGATATGTATGTAAAAGTTTCGGATAGTGGAGCAATAGGTAAAGTGCTGGAAATTTCAAAAGATAAAGTTGTGATTGCGATCGGGGAATTAAAATCTGTAGTAAAGAAAAACAGATTGGTTCCTGCTGAAAAAGAGGAGATTCCAAAAATGGAAAAAACCATTTCAGGCTATCAAAGTACGGCAATTGAACAAAATGTAAGATTCAGTCCGCAATTAGATTTAAGAGGAAAACGTGGTGAAGAATCTTTAATTATTTTAGAAAAATATATTGATAATGCCGTGATGATGGGTTTTTCTAATCTTAGAATATTGCATGGCAAAGGCGATGGAATACTTAGAAAACTTATCCGCAATTATTTATCTCCATTAAAATCTGTTGTTAAACTGGAAGACGAACATGCAGATCGCGGTGGAGATGGAATAACTTACGTTTACTTAAAATAAAATTGGACTTCAATTTTCGTGAAATTTAAATTTGGCAATTTTATTATAAAATGTAACTAAGGATATGATAAAAGTTAGTTACTCATTTGAAATTAGTTTTGATGTAGAAATAGTTTTATTTCTTATAAATAATTATAAAGAAAAAAATATAGGAGTTGCACCTTTAGTTTTACACTAAAACTAATAAAATCTACGTTCAATAGTTTTTAATTAATAATAGGCGGTAGATCGGGAAACTGGTTTACCGTTTTTTATTGAAAAATCAATTTGAAAGAGGATGACTTCTGCTCGTTGTAAACTTTAATAAAATAAATTCCTTTTCCAAGATTGTTTTCATTAAAACTAAAATTAATTTGAGTTGAATTTGGATTAGAAACAAATTTAATTTGTCCTAATAAATTTATTACTTCCAATCGATTTATTAAATTATCTGAACTGATAGTAAATAAATCATTGGTAGGATTTGGCGAAAGAATTATTCCATTTGAATAGTAATTATTGGCGAATCCAGTAGTTGAACAAGATGCAAGTTTTTGAACAACTACATTTTTAATACTATCCAAAATTATATAAAAATTATTTCCTGGACAGTTTGTAGCGCAGCCATCTTTATGCCCAGCTACAGTTCCTAAATAGTTTGAATTTGGATTATTAATAGGATGCAGGCTAGAATCTTTTGGATTCAAGTTTTCCTTTTGTAATTTCCATGCTAATAATTGAATAATAGATTGAACAGCAGTGTCTGTAGGAATAGCCGTTTGATAATTTCCCAACATGCAGATTCCCATTGTGTTAGTATTTTTTGCACATAAATGCGCCCCTTTTATATTATCATCATCTACACCCAAACCATCTCTTCCGGCAAACACCTGCCCATTTGGAGCAACTAAATAATTATAACCAACATCATCCCAAGCTAGTATTTGAGTATGATAGAGATAAATATTTCTAACAGTATTAATATAATCGGTATCCGAATTGGAACCAGCAGAATGATGTAGAATAATATGGAAAACTTGATGACTAGTAGGTAAAATGGTAGGTGACGGTAATCCAACTCTCCAAATGTCTTGATCTATGAAATCGGGAATTTCACAATTTATTGGACTTTTTTTTTTATTAAAAATTTGCGAATTTTTTAAAGGCTTTGCAAAAATTAATTTAAAAATAACTTTTCCTTCCAATTCACCGCTGAAAAAACTAAATATTTTGGATGGTTTATTGGAAATAATTAATTCTGATTGTTGTTGATTTTCATTTTCTTCATTATGAACATCAACTTTTAAAAATCTTTTATCGCTTTCGCCAAAAAAAACATAGGATTTATCTAAACCATTCATGTTTTTATTTATTTCTACAACTAAACCTGTGTGAGTAAAATTTGGATCAAGGCTAGTGTAAAGCGTGTTTTTCTTTACCATCATCTCAAGAGTTTTCATTATCGAACCTTTATTAGATATTGATATCAAGGTTCCATCTTGAGAATAGGAAAAGGTAAAAACGAATAAAGATAAAAGCGTTAAAAGGAATTTAAACATAAAGCAAAAGTAAACATATTGCGGTTTAAAGAAATAATTTTAAATGAATTACAAAAAAGAAACCAGTGCTACTTGCAAAAAGCTATTTTTACCCAAAATTATCAAAATGAATAAAGTTGTAAAGAATGCTGAAAGCGCAATAGAAGACATAAAAGATGGAAATACATTGATGTTAGGAGGTTTTGGTTTGTGCGGTATTCCTGAAAATTGTATTAATGCATTGGTAAAAAGTGGGGTAAAAGATTTAACATGTATCTCAAATAATGCTGGAGTAGACGATTTCGGGATCGGATTATTACTAAAAACTAGGCAAGTAAAAAAAATGATTTCTTCTTATGTCGGCGAAAACGCAGAATTTGAAAGACAGTTGCTAAGTGGAGAATTAGAAGTTGAATTAATACCTCAAGGCACTTTGGCAACCCGTTGTATGGCATCAGGCTATGGAATGCCAGCTATTTTTACTCCAGCTGGGGTTGGAACAGAAGTAGCTGAGGGCAAAGAAGTTAGAAATTTTAATGGAAAAGATTATTTAATGGAAATGGCTTTTGAATCAGATTTTGCAATTGTAAAAGCTTGGAAAGGTGATACCATGGGAAATTTAATTTACCGATCAACAGCTAGAAACTTCAATCCAGTAATGGCTATGGCTGGTAAGATTACGATTGCGGAAGTTGAAGAATTGGTAGAAGCAGGCGAATTGGATCCAGACCAAATTCATACACCAGGAATTTATGTACAAAGAATTTTTCAAGGAAAAGATTATGAAAAAAGAATTGAACAGAAAACGGTAAGAAATAAAAATTAAAAATTAATACATAATAACTTTATAGAAATGTTGGATAAAACAGGAATTGCAAAAAGAATAGCTCAGGAAGTAAAAGATGGAATGTATGTAAATCTAGGAATTGGAATTCCAACCTTAGTAGCCAACTATTTACCAAAAGGAATAAATGTAGTATTACAATCAGAAAATGGATTATTAGGTATGGGACCATTTCCATTTGATGGAGAAGAGGATGCCGATTTAATTAATGCAGGCAAGCAAACAATCACCACATTGCCAGGCTCTTCCATTTTTGATTCTGCTATGAGTTTTGGAATGATTAGAGCGCAAAAAGTAGATTTAACTATTTTGGGAGCGATGGAGGTTTCCGAAAATGGAGATATTGCAAACTGGAAAATTCCAGGAAAAATGGTAAAAGGAATGGGTGGAGCAATGGATTTGGTTGCAAGTGCGCAAAATATAATCGTAGCCATGCAACATGTAAATAAAGCTGGCGAATCTAAATTATTGACCAATTGTAGCTTACCACTTACAGGTATTAAATGTGTAAAGAAAATTGTAACTGAATTGGCTGTTTTAGAAGTTTTGCCAGAAGGTGGTTTTAAACTATTGGAACGAGCACCGGGAGTAAGCGTTGAAGAAATTCGTAACGCCACATTAGGGAAATTGATAATTGAGGGTGAAGTAAAGGAAATGGTTGTTTGAAACAACCATTTTTTAATAATTTAATGATAAATCAAAATGCAATTATCTATCATAATCCCAATATACAACGAAGAAGGTAATATCTATTTACTCACTGAACGACTGAAAAAAGTAATGCAAGGAATAGGTGTTTCTTGTGAATATATTTTCATAAATGATGGTAGTAGAGACAGATCTTTAGAATTAATTAAGGCAATTGCTAGTAACGATCCTTCTATTAAGTATATTGATTTCAGTAGAAATTTCGGTCATCAAATAGCTGTAACCGCAGGTTTGGAATTAGCAATTGGTGAAGCTATAGTAATAATTGATGCAGATTTGCAAGATCCACCAGAACTTATTGAAGATCTTTATAAAAAAATGAAAGAAGGCTATGAAGTCGTTTATGCACGTAGAAAAGCTAGAAAAGGAGAGAGTTGGTTAAAACAATTTACTGCTAAACAATTTTATAGAATATTAGCTGCAATTACTTCTATTGATATTCCAGTAGATACTGGAGATTTTAGAATTATGCACAGGAAAGTTGTAGATATTTTAAAACAAATGCCTGAGCAAAATAAATTTTTAAGAGGGCAAATATCTTGGATTGGATTTAGACAAACTTTTGTAGAATATGAAAGAGATCCGCGTCAAAGCGGCGAAACTGGTTACACATATCGTAAAATGCTTCAATTTGCTCTTGACGGAATTACCGGTTTTTCTAATTTTCCATTAAAGTTTGCAACATTAGCAGGATTTCTAGTTTCTGGAATTTCTTTTATTGTAATGATGTATGCATTGTACTCCAGATTGGTAACTAAAGATTATATTCCGGGTTGGACCTCTCTTATTTTAAGCATAATGTTTATAGGAGGCATTCAGTTAATTGCAATCGGCATAATAGGAGAATATATAAGTAGAATAAGTCATAATGTAAAAAACCGACCGCTTTATATTATCAATGAAACCAATATAAATTCAAAAATTGATTAGGTAATGGCACTAATTTAGAGCCAACATTTTCACTCTTCTACTTAATAAAAATAGAATTAATAAGAGTAAAACAAAAAAGGGAATACTTAAATAAAAACCTATTCTACTATTGGGAGGAGTGAATACTAAGCTAATTTCTGAGGATGGATTTCTGATTTTTATTAATCCATTTTCTTCTATTAAAGTCCCTGAACCCTGTTCTATTTCCCAGCCTTGATTGAAATTTTGGTTAACAATTAATTCTGATAAGGGCTTATCTGTTTTTATAATTAATTTATTTGGTGAGAAATAACTAAGCGTTGCGTTTGGGTTTTCTATTATTTTAATGGGTTCATTGATGATAATATTTTCAAATCCGAAATATTTAAGAGGCAAAGGTTCATATCCATTTACAAGACCAATATTTTCTTTTAAATTATGATAAAGTATTCCTGAAGATGAAAAAATTAATGAGTCTTCTTTTTTTAACATTGAAAATTCATTTTTATTCTGAGAATATTCAACTTTTGGACTTTCTTTATAAGAAGCTAATATGGAATAATTTATAACTGTTAAATTAATAATCCACGAAAGCATTATCATAAATATTAATGGGTGATCCTTTTTGTTTTTATCGATTATTTGACTCAACCAAATACTTAATAAAAATATAACATAAATAATAGATCTAGAAGGGGCTCTTAAATTGTTAAATATGGGTACAAACTTATTCAGTAAACTCCATGGATTTACATGATTAGGAATATCTCCCATTGAAAACCAAATGAGGAAAGCGGCAAAGCCAATTAAATAAGGGGAGATTTTTAAAGTTTTTCGAAAATAGAATAATAATAAAAACCCAATAATTTCAAAATACGAGCTGTATTCCCACCAACCATGATAGGTGTAAGTATTTTTGTTATTATTTGGTGAATGATCGCTAAATGTGCTTAAGAGCTGAATAAATGAAATATGAGTATCATCTAAAAAAACTCTTGGAGATTCAGAAAGATATCTAATAGATGGATATAATTTCCAAAGAGATAGACCATAACCTATTATTACAGTAAAGAAGATATAGAGTAAAATATTTATTGATTTTTTTTCAGAAATATATTCCGAGAGCGCATAAAAAAAAACGAATATTGGTGTAAAAACTAAGGGATAAGAAGCACCAGATAAAATTAAATTTAAATAAATTAAAACTGGAATGATAAAATTAAATAAACTTAATCTTCCGATTTTTTTAAAATTAAAATAAGCAACAAAAATCCATGGAAGTAATAATATTGTCAAGGTATTCATGTGGCCTGCAGCTAATGTATGCCAAGTAAAATAACTAGTGCAACAGAAAATGCTTGCTCCAAACATACTTACCCAAACACTAATATTCTTGTTTCTCAATAGAGTAAACATTCCGAATATCCCGATGATGAAATGAAGCAGAATAGTAATTTTTACTGCAATAATCGTAGGTAAAAAGTAGATTAAAAAAAATAGAAAACCATAATGTATGGTCTGTGGATTAGCAAAAAAATCTATTCCGCCAGAACTCCATGGATTCCAAAACGGTATTTGATGATAATCAGTAAGAGATTTTCTTACGACCTCAAGCGTAAAATAAGTTAAATCAAAATCTCCAGAACCAAAATTTAACCAATAAGAAGGGAGATAAAACCCCATCATAATTAGTAAAAGAAAAAATAAAACTAAATAAGGATAAACTTTATTATTCTCAATTTTTTCTGAAATAAGTTTTAATTTCTCTTTCAATTTAAATTCTATTTAATTCAATAAAGCTATAATCAAATTTATTTTTTTCGTCTGCTTTATTAAAAACTCTCGAATGTTCTTTCCATTCGTTTTTATTTATGTAGGGAAAATAAATATCAGCATCAAAAATCTGGTGAACAATTGTCAAATAAATTTTATCTGTTTGTGCTAAAACTTGGCGATAAATAGAACCACCTCCGATTACATAAATTTCTTTGTCTTCTCTACACGAATCCAATGCGATTTGTATAGTAGAAGCAGTTTCTATTCCTTCGATTTTTAAATCAGGTTGAGAAGTTACAACGATGTTTCGACGATTGGGTAGAGGTTTTCCGATTGATTCGAAAGTCTTTCTCCCCATAATAACAGTATTTCCCGATGTGGTATTTTTAAAATGTTTTAAATCTGCTGGTAAGTGCCAAAGTAAAGAATTGTTTTTCCCAATTTCATTATTTTCCCCTGTTGCAACTACTATAGAAACGATTTGATTTTTTGACACTTTTTAAGATTTTAAATAAAATTATTATTAATTTTTATTATTTTTTTTATGGGTAAAATTTAATTTTAAAATTAAATTTTATCTTTTAATTATATGGCAACAGCAGCTTTAATATGAGGATGTGACTCGTAATTTAATAGCTCAAAATCTTCAATACTAAAGTCGAATAAATTACTAATTTCAGGATTTAACTTCATTGTTGGTAATTTATATGGTGTCCTACTCAATTGTAATTCAGCTTGTTCCATATGATTGGAATATAAATGCGCATCACCAAGCGTATGGATGAAATCGCCAACTTGCAAATTACAAACTTGTGCAATCATCATTGTAAGTAGGGCATAAGATGCAATATTAAAGGGAACCCCAAGAAAAATATCTGCACTTCTTTGATATAGCTGGCAACTTAATTTTCCGTTGGCTACATAAAATTGAAATAGACAATGGCAAGGTGGAAGCGCCATTTTCTCAATTTCACCAACATTCCAGGCACTCACAATTATTCTTCTAGAATCTGGATTTGTTTTTATTTGGTGAATGATTTGCGAAATTTGATCAATATGCTGCCCGTTTGCTGTTGGCCAAGATCTCCATTGAGCTCCATAAACAGGGCCTAAATTTCCATTCTCATCTGCCCACTCATCCCAAATTCCAACTTTGTTTTCTTTTAAATAGGCAATGTTAGTCTCACCTTTCAAAAACCAAATTAATTCGTGAATTATGGATCTTAAATGGACTTTTTTGGTTGTTACCAATGGAAATCCTTGGTTCAAATCAAATCTCATTTGATATCCAAAAATACTTTTAGTGCCAGTTCCTGTCCGATCCTGCTTATCAGTTCCAGTATCTATCACCGTTTTCATTAAGTCTAGGTAGTTTTTCATATTAAATTCATTTTCTTACAAATAAATAAAATGTAGTTTTGGTTTCCTACGAATGTTGATAAATGGTTGTTTTTCCTAATGCTAAAATAAATATTGGACTGGTTGTGACTGAAAAACGATCGGACGGCTTCCATAATATCAATACTATCATGTATCCAATAAGGATATTTGATGTTTTGGAAATTATTCAATCCGATGATTTACGTTTTACATCAAGCGGAATAGATATTCCTGGAGATATCAATTCAAATTTATGTTTAAAAGCGTTCCATTTACTAAAGAAAGATTTTAACATTTCGGATGTACGTATTCATTTGCATAAAAATATACCCATTGGCGCAGGCTTAGGCGGTGGATCATCCGATGCAGCATTTACCTTGAAAGCCTTAAACTCTCTTTTCAATTTGCAAATTGATAGCGGAGATTTGCAAGATTATGCCAAAAAATTGGGAAGTGATTGTGCTTTTTTTATTGAGAATAGGCCAGTTTATGCTTTTGAAAAAGGTGATGTTTTCGAACAAATTTATTTTCATTGGAATTTTAATGTTGTGATTGTGTATCCCAATATTCACATAAGTACTGCTTTAGCTTATGAGGGTATTAATCCAAGTTTTGAAAATGCAGAAATTCTTAAGTCTATAAATTTTCATCCAGAAAAATGGAATCAATTAATTAAAAATGATTTTGAAATTAATGTTTCAAAAAAGTTTCCAGTTATCGAAGAAATAAAAAGGCAATTTTATAAAAATGGAGCTGTTTATTCTGCAATGAGTGGCAGTGGTTCTGCTGTTTATGGCCTATTTAACTCAAATGTGAATTTATCAGATTTAGAAAAATATGGTAAAGTGTTTGAAGAAACTAATCTTTTTTAAATAAAAAATTACTTTACATATTTTTTGTAAACAGGTAAAATCTCTTCTGGAGATCTTCTCCTCCAATAATATAAATATTTGATATAAATAAATATAAATTGCAAACGGTAAACTCCATTTTCATTATATCTTCTTGCTGAAGTCGTCACATAATCTTTTATAATATCGAATTTTCCTTTGGCTTTTATTCTTTTAATAATTTCATGATCTTCACAAATTTTATATGATTCGTTAAATCCTCCAATCTGTTCAAAAGTACTTTTCTGAATAAATAAACCTTGATCTCCTCCTCTAAACGTATTATTATCAAAACGGGTGAACCAACTAATTAAAGATAAAAACAAATGATCATAATCAAATTTCAACCTAAAGCAACCACCAGTAAAACCGTTTTTTACAGAATCGGTAATCTTTAAAGCAAAGTTTTTTGGAGGAATACTATCTGCATGAAGGAAAAATAATATTGAATAATTTGACTTTAATGCTCCGAAATTCATTTGTGGAGCTCTACCTGTTTTCGGCGATTGAAAAATCAATATGCCAAGTTTTTTCACTATTTCTATAGTATCATCTTCGCTATTTCCATCAATTATTATTATTTCTCCAATTAATTTATCTTCGTCATTTTTTTTTAATAATGATATTAGATTTTCAATATTTTTCCCCTCGTTCCAAACAGGTATGATTACCGAAATTTTCATGCTTTAATTAAAGTTCTAAGTCCGTCGTTTAAATTATTTTCAGAATCTACATCTGATAAAGTCGGTAGTAATTTAAAGCTAAGTTTTTCCTTTTCTACTGTATGAATAGTTTCTTTTAATAAAAATTCTGTGCTCCAAGATTTATCTATAAATAAATTTTTATGTAAAGATTTCATCCCTAATAAATAATAGCCACCATCCTCTGCCGGACCGATAACAACATCATTGGAATCCAAACATTGGAAAGCATATTCTACTATTTCTGAATTTAGTTCTATACAATCGCTACCAATAATTATTGTTTTTGTTATTTCATTATCAATAACTTCTGAAAAGGCATTCATCATTCTCAAGCCTAAATCTCCGTCAGACTGCTCCTTTTTAATAAACAATTCACTCTTCCAACTATCGTTTACTTCTATTTTTTGATCGTAAAATAAATATCGTTTTGCATCTATTTTTAGAACGAGATCTTTTGTATGATTTAACAAAGCTTGATAAATAATCAATGCGTTTTTGTTTCCAATAGTAGCAGCTAGTCTAGTTTTCACCTTTCCCTCTACTGGATTTTTAACAAATATTATTAGATTTTTTTCGGTCATTATTCCAAATTAACTTAATAAAAATACGAGAAATACTAAGAAATAAGTTTTCTATTCAAAAAACTAATTAAAAAGACAGAAAGTTATAGTTTCAAAATAAAAAAGATTAATAATTATTAAAAAAATAATTATTAAAAATTGATAGGAAATAGGGGTAAAAAATCCAATGTACCTCAGGCGGGAATCGAACCCGCACGGCCTTACGGCCACAGGATTTTAAGTCCTGCGTGTCTACCAGTTCCACCACCAAGGCGGGTACTAATTGGCTTTTTAAAAAATTGGAAGCAGGAAGCATCCAAAAGATAAGATATTAAAAGAGCGAAAGACGAGATTCGAACTCGCGACCCCGACCTTGGCAAGGTCGTGCTCTACCAACTGAGCTACTTTCGCATGTGCTAATCCGTTGATCAGCGAGGTGCAAATATAGAAAAATATAAAAAGCTGTCAAGTATGATTAACGTTTTTTTTACTAATTAAGTAATAATAGCACTTATCGTTTTCTATTTGAGAGTGTTAAGTGAATGAAAATCTTTTATATTTTGTTTATATTTTCAAAATATTACTTAAAAATGGTGATAAATTGTCATTCAATTACGAAAAATTTACTTTAAAAGAAAAAGTTTTTATCTCCATTTCTATCTGTTTATTTGTCTCTGTTTTATATATTTTTTGTCAAAAAGACTTTATGATACAAATTGTGGATTAGTATAGCACCATTATTTTTTAGAGGGTGTAAGTTTCTTAATGCACGACCAAACCAATTCACTTTCAAAACCTCTTCCCATACAGTAAACTGCTATGGAATGTGATTGTTGAGCTGAAAATTTACTTTCTAGTCCAATTCTTTTTTCAATTACTTGTTCTAGTTTTTCTAGATAATCATCATCTGAGATGTTTTTTAAAGCTTTTTTGATACAATAATCACTTATTCTTTTTTGCTTTAAGGCTGCTTTTATTTTAATTTTTCCCCAAGCTTTTATTCTGAATTTTCCTCCAGCAAATTGGACAGCAAATCTTTCTTCATTCAAAAAATCTTCTTCAATTAATTGAGCAATTATTTGTTCTACTTGATTGGAATACAGCTTGAAACTGTACAATTTTTCTCTGACTTCTTGATGAGATCGCTCTTGATAATTACAATAATATTCAGCTTTCTTCTTAGCCAGAGTTAAATCTGTCATTTTCTAAATGGTAAAGTCAAATTTAAAATAAAACTAATTACGATTTCAATCATTAATCCATATTGGATTTTTAGTTTCTTTGTATTGAGATTGTATATGACAAATCATAATAAAAAAATTGGAGAAATTGCAAAAATTATTAACGGAAGTTGGAATAATGCAATGCCCGAAGAAAGAATTTACACTTTATTAACCGATAGTAGACTACTTGGAAATCCAAATGGCACTTTATTTTTTGCATTATCAGGTCGTGTAAATGGTGAACTGTTTATTCCGGATTTAATTTCTAAAGGTGTAAAAAACTTTGTTGTTTCTAAAAAGTATCCAATTCAATTTTCAGAAAACATTAATTTTATTGTAGTTGAAAATGTATTACAATCTTTACAAATCTTAGCTACAAATCATAGAAATTTATTTTCATATCCTGTAATTGCAATCTGCGGAAGTAATGGAAAAACGATCGTTAAAGATTGGTTGTATCAATTATTAAGTAATCATTTTAATATAATAAGAAGCCCTAAAAGCTATAATTCACAAATTGGAGTGCCCTTATCTATTTTGCAAATGGGAATAGAAAATGATTTGGCAATTATAGAAACGGGAATTTCTCGCGCTGCTGAAATGAATTTATTAGAAAAAATTATTCAGCCTGATTGGATCATTTTTACCAATTTGGGTTCTGCACATGATGATGGTTTTGAATCTAGAGAGGAAAAATTTAAAGAAAAAATACAATTAGCAAAACAGGCTAATAAACTTTTTATTAATTTAGAAATAAGTAAAGAGTTTAAATCTAAATTGCCTAAAAATGAAATAATAACTTGGTCGAAAATTAATAGTGAATCAAATTTGTACCTAGAAAAAATAACAATTAAAAATGGAAAAACTCAAATAAATGGAATTTGGAAAAATTTAAAAAAATCAATTGAAATTCCATTTACGGATGCTGCTTCCATTGAAAACGCTGTAACCTGCTGGCTGGTTTTGTTGGATTTGTCTATTAAAGATGAAATTATTTCTAAATCTATGTTGCGATTGCAAGGCGTCGCAATGCGTTTGCAACAGTTAAATGGTATTTATAACACAACGATTATTAACGATGGCTATAATTTTGATTTAGAATCGCTGAAAATTGCACTCGACTTTTTAGGACAACAGCAGCAGAATAAAGTTAAGTCTGTTATTTTATCAGACTTGCCTGTTTCCGAAAAATCCGCATTGGATTATTATTCAAAACTATCATCTTTATTAAATTCTTCTAAAATAAATTCGATGATCGGCATTGGAAATCAAATTAGAGAATATTCTTATTTATTTACCATAACTAAAAATTTTTATTCAACTACTCAAGATTTTATTAATCAAATAAAACCTTATGAATTTGCAAATCAAACTATATTAATTAAAGGGCAAAGGATTTTTGAATTTGAAAAAATTAGTAAATTCTTTGAGCAAAAAACTCATCAAACCGTATTAGAAATTAATTTAAATTCAATAGTTCATAATTTAAATTATTATCGATCGCAAGTATCAGCCACTACAAAAATAATGGTGATGGTAAAGGCATTTTCTTACGGCAGTGGAAGCTATGAAATTGCCAATCTTTTGCAATTTCACCGAGTTGATTATTTAGCCGTAGCTTATGCAGATGAGGGCGTATCATTAAGAAAAGCAGGAATTACCTTACCAATTATGGTGATAAGCCCAGATGAAAATAGTTTTGATGCAATAATTGAAAATGATCTTGAACCAGAAATTTTTAGTTTTGGAATACTAGAAAAGTTTTTACAAAAAGTAAAAGATGTTGCAAAATTAGATTATCCTATTCATATAAAGATAGATACAGGAATGCATCGTTTGGGTTTTGAGCCTAAAGAAATAGATGAATTACTGAAAGTATTGAAGGACAATAAACACATAAAATTAAAATCTATTTTTTCTCATTTTGCTGCAAGTGACGATGAAAAACATTTGGAATTTACTCATCATCAGTTTGAGGAATTTTTGCAAAGTTCATCTAAACTATGTTCTGCATTCGACTACAAAATAATGCGTCACATGGCAAATACTGCTGGAATAGACCACCTAGAATACAAAAATTTGGAAATGGTGAGATTAGGAATAGGATTATACGGAATAGAAAACTCAAAAAAAAATACTGGAAAATTGCAAACTGTAGCAACTTTAAAAACAACAATTGCACAAATCAGAACGGTGGCCAAAGGCGAAACAGTTGGATATGGCAGAAAAGGAATAGTAAAGGAAGAAATGAAAATTGCAGTGGTAAAAATTGGTTATGCAGATGGTTATAGTCGATTGTTTAGCAATGGAATCGGCAAAATGAGGTTAAATGGAAAATTGGCACCAGTTATAGGATCTGTTTGCATGGACATGTGTATGTTGGAATTAACAGATATTGAAGCCAAAGAAGGTGACGAGGTAATTATTTTTGATGAAAGTTTAGATGTTACTAACTTGGCGGAATCAATCGGTACAATTCCATATGAAATTATTTCAACTATTTCTCAACGAGTAAAAAGAATATATTATTACGAATAAAAAAAATTATGAATAAAATTATAAAACAGGTATTTACATTTTTCCTAAAAGGATTAATAATTGTATTGCCCATTTGGCTAAGTGGTTATATTATTTTCTGGGGAATTGCAAAAGTAGATAGTGTAGTCGATTTTGGTTTTTTAGGAGGAGGAGTTTTAATTGTATTAATAAGTATTACTCTTGCCGGATATTTTGTTACTACTTTCATTACTGAACCTATTTATGGATTTTTCGATAAATTATTAAATAAAGTTCCAGCGATTAAATTCATGTTTAGTTCTTTCAAAGATATGATGAATGCAATTGTTGGCGAGGAGAAAAAATTTACAGAACCAGTTTTGGTTAAAATAAACGATTCTGGAATTAAAAGAATTGGATTTGTAACTCAAAAAGATTTATCAAAAATCAACATAGAGGGCCATGTAGCTGTTTATTTTCCTTGGTCTTACACGTTTACTGGAAATTTGTACATCATTCCGATTGAGAATATTAGCCCGATTAATGCGAATTCAGCAGAGGTAATGAAGTTTGTAATTTCTGGTGGAGTAAGTGAATTGGAGTAATTTCTTACCAATAAATATTCAAAATAGTTTTCTATTAAATTAAATCAAATGAAAAGAAATGAAATTGATCAATTGCTTCATGATGAAAATAAAAATTTAAATAAACTTCATGATATTGTAAAACAAACAATTGTAGAAGAGGAACTTATTGTTAATAATCTTTTACATCCATTAGAAGAAAACTTGACCGAAGGTCAGAAAATTTCGGATAAAGTAGCTCGATTTGGTGGAAGTTGGAAATTCATTATTATTTTCGGGATTATTCTTTTTATATGGATTCTATTTAATTCCATTGCAGTTGGTGTTTTAGATTTTGATCCCTATCCTTTTATTTTAATGAATTTAATTTTGTCTACTATTGCTGCTTTGCAAGCTCCAATCATCATGATGAGCCAAAATAGGCAAGAAGAAAAAGATAGAATGCGAGGAGAAAATGATTATTTGATCAATTTGAAAGCCGAAATGCAGATCAGAAGTCTACATCAGAAGATGGATTTATTGTTAGAAGAGCAAATAAAAACTCTTTTTGCTTCGCAAGCAAAGCAGTTTGAAATGTTGAAAGAAATAAATTCTAAATTAAGCGCTAATCCTAAATCAAAATAAATTCATTTCTAATGATTAGAATCTCAAAAGAATTAATGGTTAATTATAAAAGCATTCTAAAATAAAATCGTTTTTTAGAATGCTTTTATGTTTGTTAATAAGTTGAAAATCTTAAAAATTAGGTTTTAAAATATATTTCTCGTAGAATTTAACAATATGATCTACAGCTTCTTCTGCTGTATCTACCACTCTAAATAAATTTAAATCTCCTTCACTTATATTATTTTCTTTTTCAAGCATGGTATCTTTAATCCAGTCTAATAATCCAGACCAATAATCAGAACCTACCAGCACAATTGGAAATCTGGCTATTTTTCCAGTTTGAATTAAGGTCATTGCTTCAAACAATTCATCCAAAGTTCCCATACCACCTGGAAGTACTACAAAGCCTTGCGCGTATTTTACAAACATCACTTTCCGTACAAAGAAATAATCAAAATTCATCATTTTATCCATGTCTATGTATGGATTATAAAATTGCTCAAACGGCAATTGAATATTCAATCCTACGGATTTCCCACCAGTAGAATGGGCACCTTTATTGGCAGCTTCCATGATTCCTGGCCCACCTCCACTGATAACTCCATATCCTTTCAAAGTCAATAACCTTGCTATTTCTTCTGCCATTAAATAATATTTATGTTCTCTCTTGGTTCTTGCAGAACCGAAAATAGATACACATGGGCCTATTTTAGCCATTTTTTCAAATCCTTCGACGAATTCCGCCATGATTTTAAATATCTGCCAAGAATCAGATCCTTTTAATTCTTTCCAATTTTTGTTTTCAAATGCACTTCTAATTTGATCGTCGCTCATATCTAATTCTTATTTATTTTATGTGTTATTTTTTTTACTAATGAATAGAAGTCCTAAAAATGTAAAACTTCCGTTGATAATCAATAATTCGTATCCAAACTTATATCCATTGAGCCATTGTACAGAATTCTCAGCCAAGATCCAAGAAAACAAGGGAGGAAATATACAAACAATAGGAACCCAGACATCTTTAATACTTTTTTTGGTGAATAATCCGAAAACAAATAATCCTAATAATGGTCCATAAGTATAAGCCGCCACCTTAAAAATAGTATCTAAAACATTGGTTTTAGCAATACTTTCACTCAATAAAATAGTTATTAACAACAGCACAGCGAAACCTAAATGAACAATGTGTCTGATATTCTTTTTCTTTTTCTCTGTGTAGTTTTCTTTCTGATCCAATTGCAAAAAATCTATACAAAAGGAGGTTGTCAAAGTCGTTAAAACGGAATCCGCACTATTAAAGGTTGCTGCCGTTAATCCAATTATGAAAACCAATGCTGCTATTGCACCCAAATGATTTAATGCGAGAAATGGAAAAACTTTATCTGTAATTATTTTCCCAGTTTCTGCATTTATAGGCAATGCTAATTGCAAAGAATCGGAATAAATAAACAATAATGCTCCTAAAGAAACAAAAAGTAAATTTACCAAAACAACGATTACACTAAACCAATACACGTTTTTTTGTGCATCAGCGAGTTTAGGAATACTTAAATTTTTCTGCATCATATTCTGATCTAAGCCAGTCATGACTACACAAATGAAAGCGCCACTTATAAATTGTTTGAAAAAGAAATTGGGTGCACGCCAATCCCAAAAAAACACTTGATTATATTTACTCTCGCTTATTTTAGTAATTAATTCCATTGGTTGTAAATTCAATTGATTGCCAATCGCCAAAATAGAAAATATGACTCCTAAGAGAAGCAAAGAAGATTGAAAAGTATCTGTCCAAACTAGCGTTTTTATTCCCCCTCTGTAAGTATAAACCAACATTAAAATAATAATAATAGAAACAGAAATATAAAATGGAATATGATAATAATCGAACAAAAATAATTGCAAAACCGCTGCTGCTAAAAATAATCGTAAAGCAGCACCTAAAATTCGCGAAAGCAAAAAATAGAACGAGCCAGTCATTTGAGAAAATCTGCCAAATCTATTACCCAAATATGAATAGATAGAAATGAGATTATCTTTATAGAAAATAGGAAGCAGAACTTTCGCAATTAAAAAATATCCTAAAACATAGCCTAAAACTATTTGCATATAGCCAAATTGCGCCGTTTGAACAGTTCCAGGCAAGGAAATAAAAGTGACCCCAGAAAGAGAATCGCCAATCATGCCAAAAGCAACTACGAACCAAGGAGAAGCTTTATTCCCAATAAAATAACTTTCGTTGTCAGCATTTCTGCCCGTGTACCAACTTATCAGTAATAAAAAGGAAAAATAGCCCGCAATAGCTATCAATATATAATTCGGCGACATTAGTAATTAAATTTGACTGATAAAATGCCAAAATAGAAAATTATTGGTGCTTGAATATTCGTTTTTTATTAACAAACACGAATAAATAGTGGACTAAGCAAAAGTTTTTATTTCATTTTATAAAATAATCTGTTTTGAATTAAATTCATTATAAAAAAGGGTTTACTTTAAAAAATTAAACTTCTTATTTATCAAATTGATAATTAGTAAATAAATAGAATTCATAATTTATTATTAACTATCATTTAATTGGCAACTATTATTGCAATCATATACCATTCTCAGGGTATAGTAAATTATGTGTTTTAGGGTATTTCACAGAAAAATAAGTCCACCTACTTTTGAATAAATCTTAAAAAAAGTTCTCATGAAAAAATTTACAATTCTCTGTATTAGTTTAATTTCACTTAGTATGGCTGCACTGGCAAACAATGTACAAGTGGGCAACATTAGTTTCAGTGGTCGCAACACGACTACAAACACTGTAAAAATAGTTTTTGACGCGAGTTGGGAAAACAGCTGGAGAACATCATCCAACGAAAATAATTACGATGGACTTTGGGTATTTGCCAAATACCGAAAAATAAATACAAGCTCTTGGCAACATTGTAGTATTGGTGCAACAGGTTTTACTCAGGCTTCAGGTAGCACAATTCAACCCAGTGCTGATAAGAAAGGATTTTGGTTGTACAGAAGCGCAAATGGAATTGGAAATGTGAACTTCACTGGAGGAAATGTTGAATGGGAATATGGAACAGATAATGTGGCTGATAATGATAGTGTTGAAATTAGATTATTTGCAATGGAAATGGTTTATGTACCTCAAGGTCAATTCTTTTTAGGATCTGGTGGCGCTGAGGTAAACAATTTTTTCACCGCTGGAGGGTCCAATGCTTTTCAAATAAGTTCAGAAAGTCCAATTGTATTTGGTGCAACTATTGGAAATTTGACTTACACCGGCGCTGGTGCAATTAGTTTTTCAGTACCTGCTGCTTATCCAAAAGGTTTTGCTGCATTTTGGATTATGAAATATGAAGCAAGTCAGGAACAATATGTAGATTTTTTAAATACCATTGATCAAGCAAGAGCAATTTTTAATGGTTCAGGAAGTTTAGGTTTAACAGGTGCTCATCCTAATTTAATTGCTCCTCAGCCAACACGAGCTATTGGGGTAGATGATGAAGCATTTTTAAGTATTTCAGATTTTAGCGCTATGCGCCCAATGAGTGAATTAGAATACGAAAAAGCATGTAGAGGAGCCAATATTATACCTGTTCCAAATGAGTACGCATGGGGAAATACATCATACACGATTTTAGGTTCGCTAATAGACAATGGATTGGAAACTGAAACTCAAAATTCACCTAGAGGAAATGCCAATATGAATACTTTTACTCCAATACGATGCGGACTTTTTGCCACTTCTTTGACAGCTGCAAATAGAGATTTAAGTGGTGGTAGTTTCTATGGAGGAATGGAAATGACAGGAAATCTTTATGAAAGAGTAGTAAATATTCAAACTTTAGCTTCTAGAAATTTTTCAAAAACTATTCATGGTGACGGAAACATAGATGCAAATGGTAACTCAGATATTAGCACTTGGACTTTAGCAGTTTATGGAGTTAAAGGTGGTGCTTTTAATGTCGCTCCTACACAAGGAAGAATTTCTGATCGTTTTTATGTATTTAATGCTTATCCAGATGGATTTAATTCAAGAAATGGCATACGTATGGTGAGAACAGCAGAATAATTAATCTTAAAAAATTTCATGATGAAAAAATTTAAGCTCTTAATGCTGCTAATCTTTCCTGCTTTAGTTTCAACTAGTTTAGCACAAAATAATTCAATTTTCCGAGGTGGAAATCAAGATGGAATGAGTACAAAATCTTTGCTTCAAAACAGTGATTTAATTTTTGGAGGAGGAAATGGAGATGGACATACTTTAGGAATAAAAACACAAATCTCCGATCAGTTTTTTGCTGGTGGAAATGGTGATGGACAAAGCCTTGGAATTAAAATTCAAATCTCCGATCAGTATTTTGTTGGTGGAAATGGAGATGGACAAAGCGTTGGAATTAAAATTCAAAATTCTGACGAAATCTTTTCTGGAACTATTAATGATGGAATTTCTTTAGGTATTTATCTTCAAGAATCAGATTTGATTTATTCAGGAGGCAATGGAGATGGAAACAACTTTAATAAATTAATTCAAGAGTCTGATCCTATATTTAAAGGAGATTTTGGAGATGGTTATGCTTCCAATTATTTACCACAAGCACCATTACCACTTACTCTTTTAAGCTTTACGGCAAAGAAATATTTGGAAACCGATGTTCTTTTAAATTGGAGTTCAACTAGAGAAATCAATACTCAATCATTTATTATTGAAAGAAGTACAAATGCTATCAACTTCTTAGAAATAGGAACGGTGAAAGCAATCAATAAATCTGGAAATAAGAATTATTTATTTATTGACGAAAATCCTAAAACGGGAATCAATTATTACCGATTGAAGATGATGGATTTGAATGGAGATTTCACGTATTCACCCACACGAGCAGTTTCTTTTAATGATGATTTTGAAATCGGCATTTCTGTATTTCCAAATCCTAGCAATGGTTTGCTAACACTTAGCATACCGCAGCAATTGATTGCCTCTAGAATAATTATAAACATCACTGCTATGAATGGAATAGT
>JBBQYA010000017.1:0-38437 GCA_038209155.1 Sphingobacteriales bacterium
CCTATCCTAACCCTTTTAAAGAATCTTTCCAAATTGTATTTCCAGAATTGTACTCAGGAGAAGTGAAAGTGTATGATGCGCTAAGCAAATTAGTATATAGTAAAAATTTGAATAATGAAATCCAATGTGAAGTAGATTTGAATGGAATGCCTTCTGGTGCTTATTACGTCAGTGCACAAAACTCCCAGTTCCGTTATGAAACCATACAGCTTATAAAAAAATAACCCTAAATCTAATTATTATGAAACGATTAGTAACTTTTATTCTCCTTCAGATTATTACCTTTCATTTACTATTGGCACAACAACTCATCCCTAATGCTATGCAGGAAAGCCAATGTGTAATAGTACCAGTATCACAAGCAGCTATCAGTGCTTGTGCCAATCCTAGTCCTGCTGATTCGCGCAACGGAGGCGTATTCACACCCAAAGGCGACCTTCGAGTCTTGGTAGTATTTGCAGGGTTTGATAATCGGAATGCTGATAATTACAAAATTGGAGATCAATTTGTAACAGGTTGGGGCGCAGGGAATTTTACGACAACATCAACTCCTGTGAGTGATAGTGTCCCAAAATACGTCGACCCCATCACTGGCGACATGCCAAGCCAACTTTTTGGAGATACCAATGAGTTTGCTTTGTATTGTACGCCTACTAGTACCAATAAAAGTCTTTCTCGGTATTATTACGATATGAGCAGAGGGAAGTTTAGATTGATGGGGGATGTTTTTAAAGATCCAACTACGGGCAAACCGATTCGAGTAAACATCACGGCAACTCAATTTGACACTTGGCAAGGAGGTCAGTTCAATGCTAAGGTATTAAATAAGATGAAGTTGATAAATCCTACATTTAATTTTGCGCCGTACGACAATCGAACAAATAAGCCTGAATATCGATGCGATAATTCAATTTCGCCACCCGATTTTAAACCAGATTATGTGATTATCATTTATCGGCATAGTGAAAGTTGGAATATAAAATTACCTGATAATTCTAATAATCCTCGCAGTAGCAGTGTGTTTTCAACTTTACCTCTAGGAACGCAAGTTAGTTACAATGGCTACTCCTTTGATGAAGCTGGTTATACCTTGCCCAATGGCAATGGCGGCGGTATCGGAAGTTTTATACATGAATTAGGACACGAATTATTTGATGGTCCGCATTATTTAGGGGCAAACAATGCAATGGGAGATCGTTTTTATATTCATCAAAGTGCTTGGGGTATGGTAACTACTGATGTGCAAAATGAAGGATGTAATGCGTATGAGAGATGGTTGCTAGGCTGGACGGAGAATACAGCAAGTGGAGTAAATGCCAACATTTTACAACCAACCGATTTACAAAACAATGGAATCTATACCTTAAAAGATTTCTTGACTACAGGCGATGCTATGCGTATCCGAATTCCAAAATCGAACCAACATGTGTGGATCGAAAACCATCAAAAGAAAAGCATGTGGGATTTTAAAAGAAATGCTGGTGCATCAGCTTCTAGCGGTGGTGAGATTATCCCAGATTTTGAGCCAGGGATTTACATGATGGTTGAAGATATGAATCCGATACGTGAAACATCACTTTCCATGGATATAGCAAGTAGACAAAAAATAAATGGGATGAAACTTATCAATGCTCAAGGGCAATTTGATTATACACGAAATGCATATCCACCACCAGTAAAAGAAGCCGATATGTATAAAAATATTACCTATACATTTAGAAAACAAAAGCCAAATCCTATCAGTGGAACACAGCCAGGAATGCAGTACGTAGATGATTTTCCTGGGTCTGCTGCTGGACCAGCTCCCAATGGTGTGATTACATCTAATTTCAGCTCAAATGGAGGCGCAGGCAATAAAGAAGCCTTTTTTATGATGAAAGAAACGAACGGAATAGCTACCAATATGCTCTACGGAGGGTATGGAGGCAGAAATGCGGAAGCGATCAATAACTTTAACCGGAGAAGCGATGGTTTTCAGGTAGGGGATCAAGTAAATATGGGCACGAATCCTACTATTACCAATTATCCACAATTTAGTAGAGCTACCAATCGATTGGATACTACTTTCCTAAATTCCTTATCCATAGAGATCCTCAGCAAAATAGGGGACGACATCACCATAAAAATAAAATTAGATAATTATGAGGTGAAAGATTCTCCCCGATGGACGGGTAACATTGGGTTGAAAAACATTTCGAATGATGCGAACCCAGATTTGGATTTAGCAACAGGTAAAAATATTTTAATAGATGAATCTGGCTATGCCAATCGCCTTACTAAATTTCCCGGAACACAAAAATTTGTAAACCCTACCGTATTTACGCTTTCGGAAAGTGCTTTTGTAAACATGAATAGCAATTCAAGTATAACGGTAGATAGTGGAAGTACTATTGCGATGAATAACACGTCTAAAATTGTGGTAGCAAGTGGAGCAATCTTAAAATTTATCAATAAAAGTAAATTATTGATGAGCAATGATGCTGAAATCATTGTGATGAACGGTGGAAAATTATTAATAGAATCAGACGCAAAAGTTACCTTAACAGGTAATGCAAAAATAACTTTGCAAACTCCTACAGGTAGTAGCAATCTGCTTTCAAGTTTGGAGGTAAATACCAATAGTTTGTTTGAAGTTAATGATAATGCAAAAATCATATTAATGAAAAAGAGTAAATTATAGCTAAGAAATTAAACCAATTTAATATCACTTAACCTGAACGTAGGTTTAGAATATGAAAACGGCGCGATAATTAATTTACAAGAAGATGCTTCGTGCATTTCTTTAAATGGAAAAATAAAAGTAGGGGATAATGCAACCTTTACTTTTGAAGGAAATGGTTATATCAAAGTACTTTCATCAACGGCATCGTTTACACCTGGAATTAATTCTTCTATACATTTCACAGGAATTGGAGCTTTTGATAAGGTTATTCAAGTAGAAAGTAATACCCAATTAAGTATTCCAAAAGAATTTAAACAAATGATTTCAATGAGAGGTAAATACTCAATGGGAGATAATTCAAGAATTAATATTTATTGCCCTCTTCGATTTACATTGAGTAAAGTAACTTCTTTTGACGAAACAAGCAGAAACGGTCATTTAGGATTAAACAAAATTGGACAAAGTAGTACCTTAATTAGCTCTTCTGTTTTTGAACATGGCATTTACGGATTAAACAATTCTATTAATCCACTAATTTCAAAAAAGGGAAGTAAATTATATGTACAATCTTCAACTTTTTATAATTGCTATTATGGTTACAGGCAATATAAAGGTGGTTTTGATTTTAATAATTGTCAATTTACAAGCAATGCATCTGGTATCATTGGAATTGGTATGGAAATTAATTCAAGCATTAAAGATTGTAATTTTGAAACAGAATCGAATGAAGCAGTTCGTTTTGATGGTACGGGTACTTCTTCATTATCGATTGAAGGATCAAACTTGCAAAACACCAATAATGGGGTTTTTATATCAGGTAATACTCAGTTAAACATGAAGTGTAGCACAATCGGAGGTAATAAAAGTGCAATACAATCTTATATGGATGGAAATATAAATATAAGCTCACAAATGAATGAAAATGGTAATGTAACTTTTTCTAACATAGATTATATTATGTTACCATATCATGGAGGTGATATATTTTTGGCCGAAGGTTACAATCAGTTTTTACCCTCAGCACAAAACAATACTAACAACTTAATAAATGGTACTTTAAATAGATTTATGCCAGATACAAATGTGCCATTAAGTGCATTATTGAATAATTGGAATAATACCAATCTAACGCCAGTATTTAATGTAGATTATCGAATAAAGTCTACCGAATTTAATCATTATTGGGAAAATATTTATTATGAAGATTTAAGTCCAACTACCGATCAATTAGCATGTATTAATTTGGCGCCATGCACTAATTGCGATCCACAACCGTATAATCCATTGAAAAATTGTGAGGATTGCGAAATAATAACGACGACACATATTTCTTCAAAACCTTTAAATGATATATTAGAAACAATATTGTTGGATTTAAAAAATTTGAATAATGGAGAGTCTGAGCCCCAAGTTGAAGCTTTAATGGAAATATTGACTTTTGAATTTAGTTCAGTAAGTGAAGATGAAAGATATTTATTGAAATATGCTTATAGAACATTTAAAGATGAAATAGTTTCATATTTATCTGATAGTTCATTTTTGAGTAACCAAGAAATAGATAATAATTCAACATTGATAAATTACATTAATTGGATTACTGCAATTTTTGATTTTCAAAAACAAGTTCCAGAAACTGATCAATTATTTTCTGACTTGAGTATCTTAAAATTAGACGAAGCTTTAATGTTTCGATTAAACGGAGATTTAGTGAATGCTCATTATTTAGTAAATGAATTATTATCAGAAGTGCAAAGTGAAAAACTTCCTTTCATTTATTATTGGGATTGCCTTTTGCAAAAGGAAGAATTACAATTAATTAATTTTTACACTAATGAAGATTTTGATACCGAGATCAATAGCTGTTGGGATGCATTTATATCTAATTTTAATTCAAGTGGTAATAGATTAATAATAACGCAAAATTTAACGACACCAAGTGTCAAAATAAAGCAAACTAAAATTAAGAAAACTGAGCAAAATCAGTTATTAAACATTTTTCCAAATCCTTCCAATGGTATTTTTACCATAATAATTCCAGAAACAGCTAAACTTGCTAAAATTGTTATAACAGACCTTTATGGAAGAAAAGTAAAGGAAAAAATATTACAGAATACTAATCAGGCTGAGTTAAATATGAACGATTTAAATGACGGATATTATAATTGTACAGTTACAACAGAAAATGCTAAATACGAAAGGAAAATAAGTAAGATCGAGTAAATTATAAACATTAAAAAAAGAGAGAAAAAAATTCTCTCTTTTTTTTGCAACAATATTTCTTCTATCGTCCCCCTTTGCTATGATTTTGATTAATTTAGCATTTTAGCATTTAAAAAGAAAATATGGAAGAGCAAGAAAACAACAACCAAATAAACATAGAACTATCAGAAGAAATAGCAGAAGGAATTTATTCTAACCTAGCTATTATTACTCATTCCAACTCAGAATTTGTGATAGACTTTATCAGAATTATGCCTGGTGTACCTAAAGCGAAAGTAAAATCGAGAATTGTGTTAAGTCCAGAACATGCAAAAAGATTAGTGGCAGCAATGAATGACAACATTGTGAAATTTGAGGCAGTAAATGGTAAAATAAAAACAGATAATGGATTAGGTTTACCATTAAGTTTCGGTGGGCCAACTGCACAAGCATAAATTTTATTATATTTGAAATTCATAAGTTAATGGTTTTTAGAAAATAAAAAGGGCATTGAGTTTTCATTGCCTTTTTTATTTGATTTTACTGAAAAAAATTAGAATGTTTTAATAAATTTAAATCAGCGTTCTTTGCTCACTACGAAAAAATTAATAAGAATTATCTTTTTCAAAATCAGAAATAAATTATTCATTTAAACATTGTTTAAAAAATGAACATTTAAAAAAAGATAATTTTTTAAAGAGCTACTAAAGTCTAAGAAGATTTTAATTGTGATGCTATAAATTTAAAAATCTCATTACTTGATTTTCCATCAAACCATTTAATTTCTAAATCTTTTGTGAACCACGTCAACTGGCGTTTGGCTAGTCTTCTACTATTTTGTTTAATGTTTTCTATTGCAGTTTCTAAAGAAAATTTCCCTTCTAAATAGTCGAAAATCTCTGTGTAGCCTACTGTTTGCATAGAGTTTAATTTTCTAAATGGATAAAGTTCTTTTGCTTCTTCTACTAATCCATAAGAAATCATTTGATCTACTCGGCTATTGATTCGATCATACAATTCTGGTCGAGCTAGGTTTAAACCAATTTTTATTGGAATAAATTCTCTTTGTTTTTTATTCCCTCTTCGATAAGAAGAATATGGTCTGCCAGTAGAGATTGAAACTTCTAAGGCTCTGATAATCCGTTGCGGATTTGCTAAATCAACTGATAAATAATACTCAGGGTCCAATTTCTTTAATTCTGTTTGAAGATATTTAATTCCATTTTTTAGAAAATCTTCATTTAATTTTTTCCTAATTTCTGGATCAATACTTGGCAAATTATCTAACCCATCTAAAACTGCACGAACAAAAAGACCTGATCCTCCGGCCATAATTGCGATTTTGTTTTTCTTATGAATTTCTTTAATGCAATCTATCGCTTCTTTCTCAAATTGTGCAGCCGTATATTCTTGCTCAATAGAAAGGCTATTGATAAAATGATGAGGAATTAATTTTAATTCTTCATCACTTGGTTTGGCTGTTCCGATGGTTGTTTGCTTATAAAATTGTCTAGAATCGGCTGAGATAATTTCTGTTTGAAAATGATTGGCAATCTGAATGCTAATTGAAGTTTTTCCTACAGCAGTTGGTCCAATAATGACAATCAAATACTTCTCACCACTCATCAAGTAGAATAAATTTAATATTCTTCTTTTTTAAAATCGTCGTCGTCAAAAGATTCAAATTCTGAAGTTTCTTCATCTTCACTTTCCGAATTACTTTCACTTTCACCATCTGGATTATCGCTCACAGCATCCACTTCGCCTAAATCTAGGCCCAACTCATCAGCAATTTCTGGTTCTTCACTTTCATCCATATCAGCCATAAAATCAAGATCTAATTCTTCATCTGGAATTATTGGGGCTATGATTCCAAATTGTTTAGGTGCTTGCCCAATAGTTTTGGTGATAATAGGAAATTCAATTTTCTTATCAAAATCTACCAAAATTTTCAATAATTGAATTAGAAAAGTATAAGGTTTTTGATGATCAAACACATAATAGATTCGTTGGAATGGATCTTCGATATAATCGGAAAGACGTGCATTACTCATTAATACAATTCCTTGTTTTTCCCGTTTCTCATTCGGCAAATAAGTTATTTCTGTTCCTTTTATCCAATGATCATTGCTCATGTAAAATGAAGAAGAAAATTCGGGATTGAATCCAATAGATTCATGAATTATTTGATGAAATTTTTCAAAGGATTGGGTAGATTTTATTTCAATTTCCCTGCTTATATCATCTAAATCTTCGAAAGAAACTTTAAATCTGTAGAGAGCCATATTGGTGTATTTTTTTATTCAAGATATTAATTAATTATTTAAATTATTTTCTGCAAATCTTAGACCTAAATCTAAGCCTTTTTGTTTTAAATTTTTTAATGCTGATTCACGATTGTTGTCGATTTCGCCTTCCAGAATTCCTTCACGAATAAATGTTTTAAGGATGCCAACCATTTTGCCTTCGTTTAAACCAAATATATTCATAATATCTGCACCGCTCACTGGTGGTTGCCAATTTCTTACTTGATCTCTTTGCTCAACATCAATTATTTTTTGCTTTACCAATTCAAAATTTGCACGATATTTTTTTTGTTTAAATTCATTTTTAGTAGTTACATCGGCATGGCAAAGCATCATTAAAGCTTCAATATCATCGCCTGCATCAAATAATAATCTCCGAACAGCGGAATCAGTTACGATATTCTGCGAAAGTACAATTGGTCTTAAATGCAATAAAACTAATTTTTGCACCAATTTCATTTTATCGCCCAAAGGAAGTTTTAATTGATTGAAAATTTTCGGAACCATTCGCGCTCCTTTGTCCTCATGCCCATGAAAAGTCCACCCATGATCTTCTTCAAATCGTTTGGTGGCAGGTTTTGCAATGTCATGCAAAATTGCTGACCATCTTAACCAAAGATCATTTGTGTTTTGAGAAAGATTATCTAACACTTCTAATGTGTGGTAAAAATTATCCTTATGTGCCTTCCCATTTCGCTTTTCTACCCCTTGCAATTCTGCCATAAGCGGAAAAATGAACTGAAGTAAGCCAGTATGAAACAGATTGATAAAGCCAACTGAAGGTCGTGGGCTTAAAATAATTTTATTCAATTCATCAGTAATTCGCTCTTGAGAAATAATTTTTATTCGCTCTTTATTAGTATTAATAGCATCCCACGCATTTGCATTTATTTCAAAATTTAATTGGCTAGAGAAACGAATTGCACGCATCATTCGCAAAGGATCATCTACAAAAGTGATATTTGCATCTTGTGGAGTGCGAATAATTTTTTCTTCTAAATCCTTGACTCCATTAAAAGGGTCTATTAATTCACCATAATTTTCAGAATTTAAACTAATAGACATTGCATTTATGGTAAAATCTCTTCGCAATTGATCATCTTCTAAAGTGCCATTTTCTACAGTTGGTTTTCGAGAATCGGAGCGATAAGATTCTTTTCTGGCTCCTACAAATTCTATTTCGAAACCATCGTAAATAAACATAGCTGTTCCGAAATTTTTGAAAACCGAAACATGAATATCTTTAGAAATAGCTTTTGCAGCCTGTTCGGCAAAATAAATACCATTGCCTAAAACCACAATATCAATATCTTTGGAATCTCTAGACAATAAACAATCACGAACATAACCACCAACTACATAAGCTGGAATTCCCGTTTTTTCGCTTACTGTGCTAAGAATGGAAAATATAGGATGGGTTAGATATTGTTTCATTAATAAAATTATCGACGAATAAAGGTAAAAAGTCCGCCAAGATCTAGTTTAATAATTGTAGAAGGTTTCTGTTGTTCCAATTTTTGAACCTTCGAATTTACGATATAATCTACACCTTCTTTGATTTCGTCACTAATTTTATCAAAATTTAATGGATTGTTTTCACCAGAAATGTTTGCAGAAGTAGATACCAAAGGGTTTTTTAATCGATTAATCAATTGTTTACAAAAGGGATCTTTTGTAATTCTAATGGCTAAGGATTGATCTTCTGAAAGCAAAGAAGTACAAACTCCGCGTCCATTAGGATAAATAACAGTTAAAGGATTTTCGGCAAATTCTACCAAATCCCAAGCTACTTCTGGAACTTCTTTTATGTATTTATTTAATTTTATATCCTGATCTAGCAATACAATAAAACTTCTATTGATCGGTCTTTTCTTTAATTCAAAAATTTTTTCGACCGCTTCGCAATTGCAGGCATCACATCCAATTCCCCAAACGGTATCTGTAGGATAAAGAATTATTCCACCATTATTTAAAACTTCTAATGCTTTGTTTATTTCTTCAATCATGTAATACGGCAATTAAATTTTCAGGAAGTATGGTTAGTGCACATTTAAAATGTTTTTCTGGGCAAGAATTATACCCATGCAAACCACATGGGCGGCAAGATAATGGAACATAAGTTTGAATGATATTTTTATTTTTTGATAAGGGTCCAAAGCCAAATTCTGGAACAGTAGAACAGAAAATGGCCGTTACATTTGCATTCATTGCAGAAGCAAAATGGAGTGGGGCAGAATCATTCACAAAATTCATTTCTGCATTTTTCATTAAAGCTGCTGATTGTAAAAAACTTAATTTACCGCTTAAATTATAGCATTTCGAATGATTGGTAGAATTCAAAATATGCTCACATTTATCAAAATCACTTTTTGCTCCTAATAAATAAATGGTAAAATCTGATGGAACTTGATTTAAAAACAAGATCCAATATTCTTCTGGATATTGTTTTGTGAACCAAACAGAACTCGGTGCAAGGCAGATATATTTATTTTCTTGGTAGGTTTTTACATAAGCAAAATCATTTTCTGAAGGATAAAGCTTTGGCATTGCAACTTTTGAGTCCGTTAAATCTGCAATCAAATTTTGATTTCTTTCGGTTTCATGTAGATCTCCATTTTTGCTAATCTCATGTGGTATAACAAGATCAAAAAAAGAAGAAAATGGATTTTTCTTAAAACCACGTTTTTTCTTTGCTCCTGATAAAACTGTCAATAATCCAGAAGAAAAAAATCGTTGTAGATTAATAACATGATCATATTTCTGTTTCCTTATTTCAGAAATCAAGCGAAATAAATTTTTAGTTTTTTCCTTCTTCTTATCCCAAATCCAAATTTTATGCAAATAGGGATGATCCAAAAAAAGCGTTTCATTTCCTTTTCTTAACATAAAATCTATTTGAGCAGTTGGATAGAATATTTGCAGTTTTTCCAATAAGGATGTTGCAAGAACTACATCGCCAATAAAAGCAGTTTGAACAATTAAGAATTTCAACATTAAACCGCTACATTATGCTCTCGCAAAGCTTCATTCAAGGAAGTTTTTAAATCTGTACTCTCTTTTCTTTGACCAATAATCAGAGCACATGGCACATTATAATCTCCTGCTGGAAACTTTTTGGTATAAGAACCAGGAATCACAACCGATCTTGCAGGTACTCTACCTTTATATTCTATCGGTTCTGATTGGGTAACATCTATGATTTTTGTGGAGGCTGTCAAAACTACATTAGCACCCAGAACTACTTCTTTTTCCAAATGAACACCTTCTACTACAATTGCTCTCGAACCCAAAAAACAGCCATCTTCTACAATTACTGGAGCAGCTTGCACGGGTTCCAAAACTCCACCAATACCTACACCACCACTTAAATGAACGTTTTTTCCAATTTGTGCACAAGAACCAACAGTAGCCCAAGTATCTACCATCGTATTTTCTCCCACGTATGCTCCAATATTAACATAAGAAGGCATCATGATAACACCTTTTGCCAAAAAAGCACCATACCGAGCCACAGCTGGAGGAACTACCCGAACTCCAGATGCTTTAAAATTATTTTTTAGCAACATTTTATCGTGATATTCAAATGGACCTACGTGCATTACTTCCATTTCTCTGATTGGGAAATAAAGAATAACCGCTTTTTTAATCCAATCATTTACGATCCAATTGCCTAGTACTGGTTCTGCAACTCTTAATTTTCCATTATTTAATTCTTCAATAATGTTCTCAATTGCGTGTATGGTGTCCTTATAATTTAATAAAGAACGATCTTCCCAAGCTTTTTCAATAAGTTCTCTTTCTTGCTTTTTCATGTTTGATCTATTTGCAACAAAGAACGGATAATTTTAAAAATCTAAAAGGCCATCATCTTTATTTTATAATTTTGATGCAATGGAAATAATTGAGAAACTAAGAATTGATAAATACCTGTGGGCAATTAGGATTTTTAAAACTAGAAGTTTATCTACAGATGCCTGCAATGCAGGAAAAGTGAAGTTGAACGGCGTAAATGTGAAACCTGGCTATGCTGTGAAAAAGGAAGAAACCTATCATATTCAAAGAGGAATAGAGAAAAAAATTATTAAAGTAATAGAATTATTAAAGCAAAGAGGCGATGCAAAAACCGTAGCTCCCTATTATGAAGACCTTTCGCCGGTGAATGATATACCAAGAAATCAATCTATGTTTACCGTTCCGATGAGCGTAAGAACACGTGGAACTGGCAGGCCAACCAAAAAGCAACGAAGAGATATTGATAAATTATCGGATGATTAGGTGGGCTTTGATATTAAAAAAGGTTATTTAATAAATATTAATAATTATTTATCTGTTAGTAAACTTCTGTTTGAAGTAAATAACCTCACAATCTTTTCAGTTCCTTACGTTTCAATCAAACTAATCATTAAGGATAAGCGATTGCGGAAGCATTAATAAAAAAGGTAGGGCTTTAGAATAATCAAGAAGTTCATATTCTAATCCTAGCATCCGAATATTTTTGTAATAAGTTTGATGATTTAAATAATAATAACGTTCAGATTGTATGAGCCATGCTTTTTCTCCAAGCTTTTCGGCTAAAAACCATTTTTCAATGAGTCTTGAGCTTCTTCCATTTCCATCGTTAAATGGATGAATTTTTACAAATACCAAATGAATTAATGAAGCAAAATAAAAAACCTCTTGCACACTTAATTCCATATTTAGAAGTATAGCTAAATCTTGAAAGAATTTATCCAATTCCATTTTCAGTGAAATTGGAGAAGCTGCCACATATTCAATTTTGCCATCAGTAGTTGTTACAAACATATTTCCCGTCCTTAGTTTGCCTTGTTGGCTTGGAGGCAAAATATTTTTTGAAATAATTTCTTGAATTTTTGAAATGGTTACTACTGTGCATTTCTGTGTTTTCGCAAACTGATAGGCATTATATAAATCATCAATCTTTTGGGTGTAGTCAGGTAAATATTCAATGCCAAACCGTTTATGTTTCACATAAGAATCCAAATCAATGTTTTCTCCTTCAATTTTTGAGGAGAAAACTGCAGATACCGAGGTGTAAAAACTAAAGTTGTTTATTGTTAAATCACTTTCTTCTAATTGTTGGTATTTATTCAAAAATAATTCACTTGTGGCTTCTGAATATTCCTCCAAAAGTGCCATTGATAATATCTCAAATGAAGTATTTTCCACGATTCAGAAAGTTTTATGCTTATTAATTTTAACTTCAAATAAACTGTAGCTCTAGTATTAAAAAAGTATGATCTAACATCAATACTCAATCTTGTCCAATGATTTTTTCCATTTATCAAAGGCGACTAGTGCATCCTCATTCATCATTTGTTCTGATGGGATCATTCTTTCTGTCATACCTTTTCCAATTTCATCATAGATAAAACTATCATCGAAGCCAATAGCCGCCGCATCTGATTTGGTATTGGCATAAAATATTTTGGAAGGTCGAGCCCAATAAATGGCAGCCAAACACATCGGGCAAGGTTCGCAACTGGTGTAAATTTCACAACCAGTAAGCTGAAAACTCTTCAAAACTTTGCATGCTTTTCTGATCGCAACCACTTCTGCATGAGCAGTTGGATCATTATCTACTGTAACTCTATTGGCTGCTTTTGCAATTATTTTTCCATCTTTCACTACCACTGCTCCAAAAGGTCCACGCTTTTTGGGAACATTCGCAATAGATAGTTTTATGGCAATGAGCATAAATTCTTTTTGCTCTTTAGTGAATTCAGTCATGATGGTCTTATTTCTTTTTTACTAAATATGCTTTGTTTAATCCTTTCACCACATCTTTTGTTACATCTAACTTCCCAGTTGCATATAAGATTCCGCCACCTTTGCTGAAACCTAAAACATAAGTATGGTTATTTTTTTTGCTGTATTCAGTTAAATATTCAGAAATATTTCCGTACAATTTTTCGCTAACTATTGAATCCTCTTTTGCCAATTTTTGAGACAATCCTTGTTTATATTCTTCAATATCTTGTTGCTTTTTTCCCAATCTCTGTTCTATACCTTGTCTTTGTTCTGGGCTCATAGCTCCTGCATTTTTTTGATAAGCCATTACTTCATTTTGAAATGCTTTTTCTCTGCCAGAAACTTCTGTTTCTAAAACCTTATTTTTTGCTTCCGCTTCTTTTTTAAGATCTAAATAATAATCGTACTGATTTAACAATGAATCAGAATTAACATAAACAATAGAAGATTTTGTAGAGTCTAAATTTACAACTTGAGAATTATCAGAATTTCTATGAGTAGAAAACTGTAGATAAAATAGATAAGCAACTGCTAGTGTTAGGAGTATATTTAAAATAATTAATGGATTTTTCAATTTTTTTGAGTTTTAGTTGCGCCAAATATAGAAAAAATTACATCCTTCAAAATTCTATTGCTTGCAAATTCTTAGTTTAAAGTCTATTGAGCGAATCATTTGTAATATGCTTAACACAATGTTAATATCCTTAGCAATTTATTAACATTGCTGGCATAAGAGCAGTATTTTGACTAAATTTACAGTTAAACTAATTTGATAAAATGAGCGAAGAGATTATTGACAGATCGAACTATTCAGCAGATAATATACAAGTGCTGGAGGGATTGGAAGCGGTAAGGAAAAGACCTGCCATGTACATTGGTGATATTGGAGTAAAAGGACTTCACCATTTGGTTTACGAAGTTGTAGATAATTCTATTGATGAAGCATTAGCAGGATATTGTACCGATATCTGGGTTACTATTCATGAAAATAACTCGATTACCGTTTTGGACAACGGGCGTGGTATTCCAACTGGAATGCACACAAAAGAAAAGCGTTCTGCATTGGAAGTTGTAATGACTGTTTTGCACGCTGGTGGTAAATTTGATAAGGATACTTACAAAGTTTCGGGTGGTTTGCATGGTGTGGGTGTTTCTTGTGTGAATGCTTTATCTACCCATTTGCATGTGAAAGTGCAAAGAGAAGGTAAAATTTTTGAACAAGAATATAGCTGCGGAAAACCATTATACAGCGTAAGAGAAAGCGGTGTTTCTGATAAAACGGGAACAGAAGTAACTTTCATGGCAGACAATACTATTTTCATTGTTTCAGAATATAAATACGATATTCTAGCTGGAAGATTAAGAGAACTTTCCTATTTAAATAAAGGAATCCGATTGAATTTAACAGATGAAAGAGAAAAAACAGACGATGGAAATTTCGTTACAGAATTATTTTATTCTGAAGGTGGATTAAAAGAATTTGTTACCTATTTGGATGGAACTCGTGAGCCTTTAATTCCTGAACCTATTTATATGGAAGGAGTTAAAAGTGGTATTCCAGTAGAATTGGCAATGCAATACAATGCTTCTTATATAGAGAATGTTCATTCATATGTAAATAATATAAATACAATTGAAGGCGGAACACACGTTGCAGGTTTCCGAAGAGGAATGACTAGAACCTTGAAAGCTTATGCAGAAAGATCTGGTTTATTAAAAAATGTAAAGTTTGAAATCAGTGGCGACGATTTTAGAGAAGGACTTACAGCAGTAATTTCCATAAAAGTTCAAGAGCCACAATTTGAAGGACAGACCAAAACTAAATTAGGTAATAATGAAGTAATGGGAGCTGTAGATGTGGCAGTGGGCGAAATTCTTGGAATGTATTTAGAAGAGCATCCAAAAGAAGCAAGAATTATCGTTCAAAAGGTAATATTGGCAGCTACTGCAAGACTTGCTGCCAGAAAAGCAAGAGAATTAGTTCAACGTAAAAATGTACTAATCGGAAGTGGTTTACCAGGAAAATTATCCGATTGTTCGGATAGCGATCCAGCAAATTGTGAATTATATTTAGTCGAGGGAGATTCTGCAGGTGGAACGGCAAAGCAAGGAAGAAACAGAGCTTTCCAAGCAATTTTACCTTTAAGAGGAAAGATTCTGAACGTGGAAAAAGCAATGGAACATCGGATCTACGAAAATGAGGAGATCAAAAATATGTTTACAGCTATGGGTGTAAGTATGGGAACGGTAGAAGATCCAAAAGCTTTGAATATGGAGAAATTACGATATCACAAAATCATCATCATGACAGATGCGGATATTGATGGTTCGCATATTACCACCTTGATTCTTACTTTCTTTTTCAGATATATGCGTCAATTAATAGAATCCGGATATGTATACATTGCGTCGCCACCTTTGTATTTAGTGAAAAAGGGGAAAGATCAAGAATATTGCTGGAATGAAGATCAACGAGATATTGCAGTTGCAAAATTGGCAAAAGGCGGAAAAGAAGAGAGTGTTGGAATTCAACGATATAAAGGACTTGGAGAAATGAACGCTGAACAATTATGGGAAACCACCATGAATCCTGCTACCAGAACTTTGAAACAAGTAACAATTGACAATTTAGCAGAAACCGATCATACTTTTTCTGTATTGATGGGAGATGAAGTTCCACCGAGAAGAGAGTTTATAGAGAGCAATGCAAAATACGCTCGAATAGATGCATAAATTAAAAGCCACCTCAAAAAGGTGGTTTTTTTTTGGAATATAAAATTGGATTTATTCTTTATTTTTTCTTTAATAAAATTCGGTTTATGTAATTATGGATTTTTTAAAAAGAATAAGTTATTAAGTAAATATTGTTTAAAAACTAGTCTACAGATTTACTCAAACCCATTATAATGAAGCATTTTTTATTGCTACTTAGATTTTTAGTTTGGTTATTAATTAAGTTCCTATTTTCTATAAAGTCAAAAATAGCAACTAACGCAGCACCTACTGCCAATCCTATTGCAATACTAAAGGACATATTTTCATTAAGGTCGCGATAAACCATAACGAATAATACACCAAGAGCGGCTCCAAAACTAATTCCGTTTCCTGAATTACTTTTTCTGCTTTCTATCATAATTGATTCAAATTTAGACTAGTCAACTTCTTCTAATAATTGTTTTACAGATTGTGAATGTTTGTCACGAGTTTTAAAAGCCCAGATATTAAATAGGTTTGAACCAATAAAGCTTAAAGAAATAAACAGTAACATGGGTACTTGAAAATCTAAAGTGAATAAATCTATATCAGCAAAAATTTCTAAAAGAATTAGTATAGAGGAAATAAACAGGAATGGGCTACTAATAAAACTAATTTTTTCGGCTAGTTTTGGCTTGTTTTTAGTGGAATAAAAGTGTTCCATAACGTCTTTATAACTTGATTTCACAAAGTCTATTTTTTTCATTTTTCTAATGATATTGATTGTGTAAAAAGGCATGACTAAATGATAAATTATTAAAACTACCCCACAAATAATTAGATACTATTCTTCAAGTTGATTGAATTTTTACAAAATCATTCCAGTTAAAGAATATGCCACAAATAATCCTATTATTTCACCAATTCGTAAGATATTGGTCTGTTCTCTATATTTTAATCGGGTCATATCACTTATATTATAAAAAGTAAAATCTTTTTGCATTTTTTGATTATTACTCATATTCTTCCAGACATTTTTTATTTCTTCTAATTCCATAGCCTAATATTTTATGATTTTATTTTTTAGTTTTTTTTAGTCCTGTTTATTCTTGTACCTACATTCGAAATCGAAAAACCACTAATCATAGCAATCTCTTCGTAGTTCCTACCTTCCAAAAAAAGAAAAATGATTGCCTTGTCAATTTCATTCAACTTTCTAAATTGCTGATACATTTCAGCAATTTTATCTTCCATATTTGTTTCAGCTTGTTCTTCTTTTTGAAGTTTAAGATTTTGTATAGAAATTTTTCCAGAATGCTTTTTTTATAGATTGATATAAGTCAGAGAAGTATTTAGGGCAACTTTGTAAATCCAAGTGCTGATTTTTAAATTTCCCTGAAATGTATCATAGGATTTCCAAATCTGATAAACAATATTTTGATACAAATCTTACTGATCTGTATCTGTTTCAGCATAAATCTTGACAAGTTTGTAGATGACGCCTTCATTTTCCTTAATAGTGTTTAAAAAATTATTACTCATCAGAAATTTTTCTGTTTCCGGTTCATGCTATCAGTAAGAAAGATATAGAAAAAATCACATTTTTTTTGTTTAAAAAAAAGATGTGTTTCAAATAATTTAAATTCCTAAATGGCAGACAATTCTTTTTCGTTAGTCCTGATTAAATTTTTTATATAGAAGCAAAGAAGAAGTGTTCAATTGTTAAAACCAAATGGACTGGCTAGATAAAGTACTTCGTTTATGTTATTCTACTTTAAGCTTACTAGAAGTGGTCGAAATAATGTTTGCAATATTGAAGATATAATTAAATTTTTTATTAACAACACCTTTATTGTGTTCTTTCTTTGCTGAAAATTTTTTCTGAAAGTTTTGGTTTAAATAATATTTTCAATCATAAGCATCTTTATCATAATTGTAACGTATCAGCCATTATAACATGGATTACTTTAATACAGTTTTTGAAATAATCTATGTGCAACATTCTTATTTTAAATCTGTTAAGAATCCAATTTTGTTATTACCAAAAATTTAGCTTCAAGTTTATTTTCAAATTTATTAAATGAAAAACTTTAAATTAAAAATCATCATATCTGTTTATGTCAGTTTAATATTTTTAGCATTATATAATTCATTTAATTCTTATTATAGTCATATTCGACAAGAAAAAGATGCTGTTTTCTCTAAATTGTCCACAATTTCTAATATAATAGGTAGTGAAATAGACGGAGATTTACATGAGAAATTAATAAAGGAGCATTTGAGAAAAGATGATATCAAGAAGAATTCCGAATCAATCGAGTATAAAAAAATTCATCAAATCTTATTAAGGATAAAAAAATCTTCAGGCATTAGTTCTCCGATTTATACTTTATTTCCTTCAAATAATTATAATCAATTTTATTTTGGAGTTACTTCCAGTGTCAATCCTTATTTTCGACATATGTATAATACTCCACCCAAGGATCTTACTAAAAATTACAAAATTGGAGGTTTGATAGATGAATATAAAGATGAAAATGGTATTTGGCTTTCTTCCTTTTCTCCAATTAAAAATAGTAACAATGAGGTTGTAGCTGTGGTTGAAATTGATGTGAATTTCTCAGAATTTATTTCCAAAGTAAACAATGAATTAATTGAAACATTATTATTTATTTTATTTATTTATTCTATTATTGGTTTTTTACTTTATTTATTTTTGAAGGAAATCTTAACCATAGAAGAAAAATATATTGATTCACAAAAGAAATATAATTCAGAATTAGAAAATCAAGTTTCTAATAGAACAAAAGAATTGAGTAAAATGAATAAAAAATTATTAGCTGTAAATAAGGAATTAGAATCTTTTTTCTACAGCACCTCTCATGACATTCGTGGCCCATTATGCAGAATTTTAGGTTTAGCTACTATTGCAAAATTAGAAGAAGATAATAAAGATTTTTTAGAACTAATAGAAATTGAATCTTTGAAAATGGATGCTATTTTAAAGAAAATGATTTTGGTAAATAATATTCGAACCAAAGATTTAGATATAACTGAAGTTTCTATTTATAATTCCTTATCCATTTCATTAGTAAAATTAAAGGAAAAATATATTTCTCATAAAGCTGATGTTTTAATTAAAACGGAAACACAATCATTAAAAACTTTCCATTCAGACTCTGAAATAATTGAAACAATTATCTATCATCTTTTAGATAACGCATTCAAATTTTCTGATAAAAATGAACCAGAAATAAATGTCATTTCATCTATAGATCCAAATGGAATTTTGAGTTTAACTATTAGTAACAATGGTATAAAGATTTCAGAAGATGATTTGAAACATGCTTTTGAATTATTTAAAATAGCTAATCAAAATGAAGATGGTGATGGTTTAAGATTGGGATTATATACAATTAAAACTGCAATAGATAAATTAAACGGAATAGTAGAGATAAGTGTTAATGATGATAAAACTGAAATTAGACTGTTAATTCCTGATAATAAATTAGAAGATGATATTAAAGAATTAATTGAATTTAAAAAAACTTTAACTGAGAGAGATAAATAAATATAGTTAATCCATTGAAGTCGAAAAAACCAAACTTTTTTCGTTGAAATTAATTACTGCTCCATATTTTAATAAAATATCACAGCCCAAAACACCAGCCACTTCCTCAAAACCTAAACCTCTATAAACGCTATTTACATTTTCCAAATCTAAAATCACTGTTTCATAATCATTTAGGTTTAAATTTCCAATACTCAAAATCGGAAGTAGTGCCAAATGAGAAACCATAGAATTTGTTCCCAGACCAGATGAAACCTGGTTTGAGAGTGTAATTTCAATGTTAGGAAGTAATAATGAAATACTATTTTTATCGAATACAGTTCTTGAAGCTCCAGTATCTACAATCATTTTTATTTGATATTCACCAAGAACTGCAGTCACTTTAAGATGAAAATTATTATCATCATCCAAAGAAAAAATTTCAAGCATAATAAAATTGAAAGGGAAAATCTATCCTCTATTTTCCATAGTGTCCAACACATTCATCACCTCTTTTACAGATTTTGCAGAATCGGATAATAATTGTTTTTCAGCAGTGTTTAAATCTAATTCTATGATTTGTTCAATTCCATTTTTACCCAATTTAACTGGAACACCTAAATAAATATCTTTAAAGCCATATTCTCCGTTCAACCAAGCACATACCGGGAAAATTCTTTTTTGATCCCTTACAATTGCTTCCACCATTTGTGCAGCTGCCGCACCTGGTGCATACCAAGCAGATGTTCCCATTAAATTAACCAATTCGCCGCCACCAGATTTGGTTCTGCTTACAATTGCTTCTAATTTTTCTGCTGATATTAATTCAGTAACTGGAATTCCACCAACTGTTGTATATCTTGGAAGTGGAACCATCGTATCACCATGGCCTCCCATCAAAACTGCTTGAATATCCTTTGGAGAACAGTCTAAAGCTTCCGCTAAAAAGGCTCTATATCTGGCAGTATCTAAAATTCCAGCCATTCCAAATACTTTTTTAGAATCTACTTTAGCAGTTAAATATGCACAATAAGTCATTACATCCAAAGGATTTGAAACCACAATAATGATTGCATTTGGCGAAAACTGAATTACTTGTTCTGTTACCGATTTCACAATTCCAGCATTGGTCGCAATTAAATCATCTCGGCTCATTCCCGGTTTTCTTGGCAATCCTGATGTTATTACAACCACCTCAGAACCAGCAGTTTTACTATAATCATTTGTAGAACCTATCATTCGAGTATCGTACATATTAATCGGAGCGGTTTGCCACATATCCAACGACTTGCCTTCCGCAATTCCTTCTTTTATGTCCAACAAAACCACTTCATTTGCCAGCTCTTTGTGAGCAATAACATTTGCACAAGTTGAGCCTACATTTCCAGCTCCTACAACAGTAATTTTCATTTTTTTAGGGTTAAATTCGTTCTACTAAGGCTACGAAGATAAAAATAAACCCATTCAGCGGATTATTAATATTTATTTTTTTTTGAATAAGTTTTTTTTACGCAAATGTGGAAATTGAAATGTAAAATCTTCAAAGCTTCTTTAAATTTTATACAAAGATTTATAGAGGGTTATCCATAAATATCGTTAATTTTTTATTTGTGGATTTATGTTAAAAAAAACTTTTTTATTCACATTTCAGAAATAACTCCTATTCTAAAATTTGTATTTTCGCAGCATGAAAACCATTCTTGTAACAGGATCTAACGGATTGCTTGGACAAAAATTAACTGATAAACTATATAATCATCCAGAATTAAGATTATTTGCTACTTCCAAAGGAGAAAATAGACATCCTAAAAATGGCGAATTTGAGTATCATTCTTTAGACATAACTAATGAAGAGGATGTGAAGGAAGTTTTTAAATCCTTAAAACCTGACATAGTTATTCATACTGCCGCCATGACTAATGTGGATTTATGTGAAAAAGAACAAGAAATGTGTCAAAAATTAAATGTTGAGGCTGTTCAGTTTATCGTAAATTCTTGTAAGGAAAATAATTGCTACTTAGTTCATCTTTCTACCGATTTTATTTTTGATGGCGAAAAAGAAATGTACAACGAAACAGATTTACCCAATCCATTGTCTTTATATGGAAGGAGTAAATTAGATGCAGAAAATTTAATCGTTCATTCAGAAATTCAATATTCTATTTTAAGAACCATCGTAGTTTATGGCGTTACAGCAGAAATGAGCCGATCAAATATTGTTCTTTGGGCAAAAAGTGCTTTAGAAAAAGGAGATTCAATTAATGTGGTAGATGATCAATTCCGATCTCCAACATTAGCAGAAGATTTAGCAGATGCGTGTATTTTAGCAGCTGAACAAAAACCTTTTGGTATTTATAATGCTTCTGGTAAAGATTATATGAGCATTTTTGAAATGGTAGAGAGAATTGCAGATTTTTTTCATTTAAACAAAGCACTAATAAATAAAACCAATTCAACACATCTGAACCAAGCAGCAAAAAGACCACCGAGAACAGGTTTTGTTTTAGATAAAATAAGAAATAAAATAGGATATAATCCACACAGCTTTGAAGAGGGATTAAAAATAGTATCAGAGCAATTAATTAAAAGAAATTCAGTATTATAAAAAACCAAACACTATAAATAAATGACTTTACAAATTGGGAGCAAAGCTCCATCCTTTACCTTATTCAATTCCGAATTTAAAGAAGTATCTCTATCAGATTTCGCAGGAAAGAAAGTGGTTCTCCACTTTTTTTATATGGCTTTTACAGATGTATGTACCAATCAAATATGTACTTTGAGAGATAATTTTGATTTTTATGAAAGTCAAGATGCTCAAGTAATAGCTATCTCCGTAGATTCTGTTTACACATTAGCGAAATTTAAAGAAGAAAATAAGTGCAATTTTCCATTCTTATCCGATTTTAATAAAGAAGTTTCTACTGCTTATGGGGCTATTTATGAACTGTTTGGGTATAATATGAAAGGAGTTTCCATGCGATCTGCTTTCGTAATTGATGAAAAAGGAATTATCCAATATGCAGAAGTGTTAGAATATCCAAGTGAATTACCTAATTTCGAGGCAATTAATCAATTATTAAAAAACTAAAAATATGGATCCAATTATTATTATTCTGTTTATCGTTGGTGCCATCGTTGGGATCGCATTATTTTTATACATATTTCCAATTAATTTGTGGTTTACTACCCAACTATCTGGAGTAAATATTGGTTTGTTAAATCTAGTATTGATGCGATTAAGAAAAGTACCACCATCTTTGGTCGCAAATGGAATGATTATTTCTACAAAAGCAGGTTTAAACATTACTTCAAATGAAATTGAAACCCATTATCTTGCTGGTGGTAATGTCAATAAAGTGATTAAAGCACTTATTTCGGCAGATAAAGCAAATATTCCGTTGACTTTCAAACTAGCCACTGCAATAGATTTAGCAGGAAGAGATGTGTTTGAAGCAGTTCAATTATCAGTAAATCCTAGAGTAATTAATACTCCGCCAGTAGCTGCGGTTGCAAAAGATGGTATTCAATTAGTTGCTAAAGCAAGAGTTACAGTTCGAGCCAATATCAACCAATTGGTTGGTGGAGCTGGAGAAGAAACAATTTTAGCAAGAGTAGGAGAGGGAATTGTTACCACAATTGGTTCTTCGGTTTCGCATAAAGAAGTACTAGAAAATCCAGATAAAATATCTAAAGTAGTACTTTCCAAAGGATTAGATTCTGGAACTGCTTTTGAAATTTTGTCAATTGATATTGCAGATATTGATATCGGCGAAAACATTGGCGCAAAACTACAAGGCGATCAAGCAGAAGCAGATTTGAAAGTAGCTAATGCAAGAGCAGAAGAAAGAAGAGCAATGGCAGTAGCTTATGAACAAGAAATGAAAGCAAAAGCTCAAGAGGCTAGAGCAGAAGTTATCATGGCAGAAAAAGAAATTCCAATGGCTATTGCAGATGCATTCAGAAGTGGAAACCTTGGAATTATGGATTATTATAAAATGCAAAATATTCAAGCCGACACAGATATGCGTGAATCTATTAGTAAAAACAATCCGAAAGGAAAAAAGTAATAGAATCTAGAAATTTGTAATTTTTATCAATCCAAATTTTAGATTGATTTTAACGTAAATAAGTTTATAGCCCATAGAACATTCTATGGGCTATTTTTATAATTTTAGTGAAGATTTTAACACAAAATAATTAAGAAATTAAAAGGCTTTTCTAATTATTTGAAGTACTTTTTTTTTAGATGAAATCATTTAAGTTTTTCTTTTTTCTTTTTCATTTTTAAAAAATTGGTCCTTCGCTATTTAACGAATGTGATTCTTTGCTTGAGCTATCATTGACTTTTTTTTTAATGAAAATCCACAAAAAAACAAAGGGCAAAAATTGAATACGCTTAGAATTATTTAAAAAACGGAAATTAAAATCACCGCCTAGAAAATAATCGATCGTTAAATTCAAGTTTTACAACCCAAAAGATATTGTATCTTTGCCCTTCGTAATTTTAAAATTTAAATTTAAAAGGACTCATAGCTCAATTGGATAGAGCATTTGACTACGAATCAAAAGGTTGGGGGTTCGACTCCCTCTGTGTCCACTATCATATATAGGCCCCGGTTCATATTCGGGGCTTTATTTTTTATCAAACGATTATTTAAGAAATGCTAAATCTTGTATTATTTGGCCCACCAGGCGCAGGAAAGGGAACTCAATCTCAACGTTTAATAGACAAATTCAATTTAATTCATTTATCAACCGGAGATATTTTGCGTTCTGAAATTTCTGCAAATACTACCCTTGGATTAGAAGCCAAAAAGTTGATGGATCAAGGTATTTTAGTGCCTGATGAAGTGGTGATTGGTATGATTAGCAATAAATTGGATGCAAACCCCGAAGCAAATGGTTTTATTTTTGATGGATTTCCTAGAACTGTTGCTCAAGCAGAAGCATTAGATCTTTTATTAGCATCTAAAGATTCATCCATCACGGGTATGATTGCACTTTCTGTGGAGGACGAAGAACTAGAAAAAAGATTGTTATTAAGAGGAAAAGATTCTGGTAGGCCAGATGATGCCAATCCAGAAATAATAAAGAAAAGAATAAAAGAATATAATGATAAGACTACTCCAGTGGCTATTTATTACAGAGAACACAATAAGTTTTCGGCAATAAATGGAGTAGGTGAAATTGAAGAAATTTTCAGTAACCTGTGTGCTGAGATTAATTCATATGAAAAATAGATTTAATTAAGAGATATGTCGGGTTCCAATTTTGTTGATTATGTAAAGATTTGTTGTCGTTCTGGGAAAGGAGGTGCTGGATCAACACACTTGCATCGAGATAAAAAAAATCCTTATGGAGGACCAGATGGAGGCGATGGAGGAAGGGGTGGACATATTATTCTTCGTGGAAATAAGCAATTATGGACTTTGCTCCATCTTAAATACAGAAAGCATGTAATTGCAGATGATGGGCAAAATGGAGGAACTTCACTAAAAACAGGTGCTAGAGGCAAAGATGAAATTTTAGAAGTCCCTTTGGGAACCATTGCCAGAGATGCTGAAACAGGAGAATTAGCTTTTGAAATAACTGAGCACGATCAGGAAATTACATTGACAGCTGGTGGAAGAGGAGGATTAGGAAATTGGCATTTCAGGACAGCTACCTTACAAACCCCGAGATTTGCTCAACCTGGCGAAACTGGATTAGAAGAGTGGAAAATTCTAGAACTTAAAATATTAGCTGATGTAGGTCTTGTCGGATTTCCTAATGCTGGAAAATCTACTTTGCTTTCGGTAGTATCTGCGGCTAAACCTGAGATTGCAGATTATGCCTTTACAACCTTGGTGCCGAATTTAGGAATTGTAGCTTACCGCGATAATAAATCTTTTGTGATGGCAGATATACCTGGAATTATAGAAGGAGCTTCGCAAGGAAAAGGGTTGGGAATTAGATTTTTAAGACATATAGAACGCAATGCCGTTTTACTTTTTATGATTCCAGCAGATAGTAAGGATATTAAAAAAGAATACGAAATTTTATTGAATGAATTGGAAAGCTATAATCCAGAATTAATGACGAAACCAAGAATTTTAGCTATTACGAAAAGCGATATGCTGGATGAAGAATTAGAGGCAGAAATCCAAAAAGAATTGCCGAAAATAAAATCGATTTTCATCTCATCTATATCCGGCAAAGGGATTCTTCAATTGAAAGATTTACTTTGGAAAGTAATTAATAATTAACTTGTTTTACTAGTCAAATTTATATTCATCAACAACCTTTTTTTTTCTTTTTGACATAAAATTATTTACAAAACTGCCTACTTTATCTACAATTTCATCAGTATTATTTTCTGCTTTGTTCGAGAGGAAATTTACAGCAAAATAAGTTGCGGCAGACTTTATTAAGCTTCCATTTCCTCTAAAAATTAATTTATTGGCAAGAAAAGGAATTAAAAAAGAAACACCTGATTTAAGCATTCCAGCTATATCTGTATGGTTGATTTTTGTTTCAGGGTCATTAGGATCCGCTTTTCCGAATAAGCCTTTTACCTTTTTTATACCAGAACGGGTTTTGTCTATGAAATCAGTAACAGGATCGAATAAATCCTTTATTTTTTCAATATCTTTTTGAATAGCTTGTTTCTGAATAAAGTCTAATTGCCTTACTTGAGCAATTTCGGCTTTCAATTCTTTTATATTAGTTATCGTTTTTGTCGTCATCTTCTTTTACTTTCAAAATGCTTTTTATAATAATATCAGAAAACGGTTTTTCAATCATTTTTTGAATGGTGTATTTAAAAATTAAACCTAACAGAATATACACCCCAGCAATAATTAAAAAACCCAAAGATCTATTACCTAATAGTTCTCCAACATATAATGCACTTGCCACACTAATAAATAAAAAGGCAATCAAAAACAAGAAAATCATAACCACATAGGAAAATATGGTGGGTAAAGCAGAAGCCAACTTTTCTGTGATAAGTAAAGTCAGTAAGCGTATTTTAGTGTTTATGTAAGCTTTAATTTTAAATGAGAAGTCCTGAGGATCGAACTTCTCATTTTTAACTTCCCGCTCTGTTGAATTATATTGTTGCATTTTCATTTTTTAAAAAATCATCACCAGCGTCTGTAAGGTCTGATTTATATTGATTTTTCTTATTGACCATTTCATTTTTCACTGCATTTGCTTTTCCTGTTATTTCGTCTCTAATTTCTTTTAGTGCCTCCATTTCAGCATTGGCTCTTTCTTTAAAATTTTTAGTGAGTTTCTTTAGAGATTCTGAAATATCATCTCTAGTTTCTGAACCTTTTTTAGGTGCCATTAATAGTCCTACGGCACTTCCTACAATCATACCTGCTAAAAGAGCACCCAATACATTTCCATTATTTTTCATAATTCTTTTTTTAAATTTATTTAATAATCTATTATAAAATACCTTGCCGAAATTCTTAATATTAACTAAATATAAAAAATAGTTGAAACTATATCCTAATACTTATTAAATTAATGATAAATGATTTTCAACTTTTAAAAAGATTTATTTTCGTGCATTTTGATTCACAAAATGTGAAAATTAATGTTCAAAATTAAGAGCCAAATTTTAAATTTAAAACAAAAAAAAACCTCGAATTACCGAGGTTTTTTAAATTTACTTAAAAGAATTATTGGAATATCTCTAATTCAACTCTTCTGTTTTTCTGTTTTCCTGCTGCTGTTTTATTAGTAGCAATTGGGAATTGTTCACCTTTTCCTTCTGATACTGTTTGGTCTGCTCCAACACCGTTACCTGTTAAGTATTCTTTAACTGATGCAGCTCTATCTGTAGATAATTTCAAGTTTGCAGCATTACTACCATCACTATCTGTATGACCTGTGATTCTAATTTTGTAAGCTGGTTTGTTTTTAAGCAAAGTAGCAAGGTCTTTTAAAGATGCGAAAGAAGATTCTTTTAAAATTGCCTTATTTGTTTCAAACTCAATATTTTTGAATGCAGTTTGTACAACTTGTATTTCCTCTTTTGTAAGAACCACAATTGTTGGCTTAACTTCTACTGGGCAACCATCTGGAGCTGGTCCTTTTTGAGTAGGGCATTTGTCAAGATTATCAGCTATTCCATCTCCATCTGTATCTCTTGATCGACCTGCACCATCAACTATAGCACCCGCAGCAGTATTTGGTTCTTTGTCAAACACATCAGAAACCCCATCATTATCCCCATCCATCATAATTTTGTTGATTTTAGCTTCCATAGGAGCAAATTTCGCATCCATATCTAATAATTTCTTATCTACTTCTGCTCTAATGTCTAAATCATCATATAAAGTTGCTATTGGATTCACAAATTCTAAATCAGATCTTTCTTTTTTACCTAAACTGAAAGTTAAAGAAGCATATGAATATGAAAATCTATCAATGACTCCATCTCCAGATCTTCCATCAAAATCGGTTCCGTCTACAATACTTAAAGTGTGACCTATTCCTAAGTATACTCTATCTCCTGTTCTGATTTTAATTCCTACTCCAAAAGGGAATAATAATTCATCAGCACTAGAAGTGTTTTTTACAGTTATACTTCCATCAGCATTAGGAACTTTACTTTCTGTATCAAAATTAATAACTCCTGCTCCTAGTGAACCATAGAATGAAAATACGTTTTCACGTCTTAAAAAATCAATGCTTCCTGAATTGAAAACAGCACTTAATGAAGCACCGTAATTAACTTTAGTTTTGAAATTGTTTAGCAATGCACCGTCGCCGCCTTTGTATTGTCTACCTTCTACTGCTTCAGTTCTGAAACCGTCTGCACGAAGACCAAAATTGTGATCTAATTGTTTTTGAATAGATAAACCATATCCTATATTGTATTCTCTTCCTTCTTTGAAGTTTTTATTATAGCGTCCTAAGAAGCTATACGGATTCACCGCACCTCCGTTAAGACCTATAGACCATGTTCTATATTGCTTTGTTCCGCCAAAAGTTGCGTTGTCAGCTTTTTCAGTCTGAGCAATTGCTGGTAAGACTGCTGTCGAACATAGTAAGGATAATAAATAGATTGTTTTTTTCATGTTTGTGTTATTTACGTGTTATTGTTTAAATTTCTAGAGTACTATATTTTCAGTTTATGCAAATCCCTTACCATAAAGGATTTTTATAAAATTGATTGAATTTTAGAAAAGAAATTGTTTTAATAATATCGTAAAAGATACTTTTAAGAGAATAATTGTGATAATTTTTCGGTTTGAAAAGCCGCTAATTTGTTTAAAGGACCCATTGCCATCATTTTAATAAATGGGTTTAAGTCAGCACTGATGGTCAATTTAGCAAATATCATAGAGTTTTCTTCTACGATATTCCATGATAAACTTATTTTAAAAGGAACTTCTCCTTTTGGTTCAATCTTAATTTCAGAAAATTCTACACGTTGGGAAACTTTTAACTCAAGTTTAGTCATATTCTGAATCGTAAATTTGCATTCATCAGGGGTTGCTGTCCAATTATAAACCGATTCTGGCATGAGTTGTTTATGATTGGTTAAATCTGCAAGAAAAGTATAAACGCCTTTTTGAGATCCAACTAGGGCAATGGTTTTACTCTCTATTTCTGTCATAAAGAATGTGATTCGTCAAAATTTTCAATAACTTTTCCCCAGTTTTCTGGATTTTCTTTCCAAGCATTTAAAGAATCCATATCGCTTTCTGTGATATATCCTGTATTAAGAGCTTGCTTAATTAAAGTATCGTAGTTGCTCAAACTTACAAATTTACAATTAGCATTCTTAAAATTTTCCGCTGCAATAGAAAATCCATAATTGAAAATGGAAATTAATCCAATGATTTCATATCCAGCCTCACGCAGGGCACTAATAGCATTTAAACTTGATTTGCCAGTCGAAATTAAATCCTCCACCACAACTATTCTAGCACCTTGTTTTAATTCTCCTTCTATTAAATTACTCATTCCATGGCCTTTAGCTTCCGAACGAACATAAGCGAAAGGTAATCCTAACTCTTGAGCTACTAAAACTCCCTGAGGAATTCCAGCGGTGGCTACTCCAGCTATTGCATCCACGTTCCCAAAATCTTCGTTTATTTGATCTGTAAAGCGTTGTCTAATGTAGGTTCTTATTTTCGGATGAGAAAGCGTAATACGATTATCACAGTAAATAGGTGATAACCAACCAGAAGCCCATTTGTAAGGCTGGCGAGGATTTAATTTAATCGCTTTAATTTGTAATAAAAATTCTGCTACTTTTAGAGCAGTTTCTTCAGCTATTGACATACGCAAATGTATAAAATTTATATCGGTGACCAATCTGTGTTAATAATTAATGACCTCGAAGCAACAAATATTGATTCTTCTGAGAATCTGATAGTTCGAGAATCAGAACAAATTACTGTTTTCGAATTGACAGAAATTTTAAAAAAACAATCGAATTCATTAACTTATTATCAAACAAATAAGATTCCATTTTACGAAAGTGAATTATTTCAACCTTTTAAAATAATAGAAGCTGGCGGTGGAATAATTAAAAATAGTAAAGATGAGATACTTTTTATTTTCAGATTGGGAAAATGGGATCTGCCGAAAGGTAAATTAGATAAAGGAGAAAGTAAAGAAGAAGCCGCAATTCGGGAAATTAGAGAGGAATGTGGTATAGATGTTCGTTTATTATCTAAAGAATATTTGTGTACCTACCACTGTTATTCCTTAAAACAAAAAATGAATTTAAAAATTTCTTATTGGTATCATGCTCAAATAGTAGAAGATGAACAGATTTTAATTCCTCAATTAGATGAAAATATTACTGAAGTGAAATGGGTGGCGAAAAAAGATTTTCCAGAAATAATGAAAAACACCTATCCGGCAATAAAAGTATTGATAGAAAATGCTTTTAGCTTAGAAATGGAATAATTTCTTTAGGAACAAATTGCTCAACTTTTCCATTGTTTCTAATAATATCTCTGACAATGGTGGAACTAATAGCAGAATAACCGGGACGGCTTAATATAAATATGCTTTCTATATCAGGTTGCATGGCATTATTCATTTGAGCTATCGCTTTTTCATATTCAAAATCTGAAACTGAGCGAATTCCTCTTATCATAAAGTTGGCTCCAATTTCTTGACAAAACTGAACGGTAAGTCCACTATAACTCCTCACTTCTATTTTAGGATAATTGCTGAAAGTAGCTTCCAACATTTTCATTCTTAAGTCAGCATCAAAGTAAGGCTGTTTGGTATTATTCAAGCCTATTCCTACTATTATTTTATCAAATAATGGCATTGCTCTTTTTAAAATATCGGTATGAGCAATAGTAATAGGATCAAATGAACCTGGAAATAAGGCAATATTCATATTTTATCTATTGAAAAAAACTAAAAGCAGATTGTCCATATTTTCTATAATCGGTGAGCCGATCGCTAAATCCAAGATTAACATTTGTTTTATGTTCGATTACAAAAATACCATCTGGTTTAAGAAAATTAGAATTTAAAATCATTGAAGGCAATTCAATTACTTTGTCCAAATCGTAAGGTGGATCTGCAAAAATAAAATCGAAAGATTCTGTTGAATTTTTTAAGTAAAAAAAAACATCACTCTTCACCACCTTTATGGTTTCAATGTTTAATAGTTTGCTAGTTTCTATAATGTATTTGCAGCATAAAATATTTTTATCTACAGAAAGTATGCTTTTGCATCCTCTGGAAGCTAATTCCAAACTTATGTTTCCTGTACCAGCGAATAAATCTAAAGCATCGCAACTTTCATATTCCAAGGTATTGTTCAAAATATTAAACAATGCTTCCTTAGATAAATCTGTGGTTGGCCTGACTGGTAAATTTTTTGGAGGATTCAATCTTCTCCCTTTTAACCAACCACTTATTATTCGCATAAACCCAGATTAAACAAACTGAAAAAACATTGTTGAGCTCTTGCATCTATTTTATAAGAATATTCAAAAATATCAGATAATCGAATGAAATCTATATTTTTTATGTAGCGGTGAACCATAGAAAAAACAGGAGATTGACGATCTAGTTTACCAGAGAAAAAAACATTTAACTCTTCTGGGGATGTTTTTAATTGCTCGCAAATAAATAAAACATAGTAGACAAAATCTTCTGGAGAAAAAAACTGAAACTGATTATAATAAATCACTTGATTTTTGTCTAGCATGGTTGCTTCAAAGCTAGAATCAGAAATATTCAAAAATAATTGTTTGCTATTAGCATTTTTGGTTAACAAAAGTAATCCTTGCAAAAGTGGACTAGCAGAATGATGAATATGTGCCGAACTGTAAATTTTTTGTATTAGGTTATATTGATTTTCTTGAACAGAAAACACATTTACAGCATCCATTAATCGAATAGGATCGGTAAGTATTACATCCTCTTCCTGTAATTGAGCATTAAAAGCTAAATATTTTTTTGGATCATTAGAATCAAATAAAGCAGTTGGCACTAGGGTTGTGTTAGCGCTTTCAATCATAATTCTAACCTTGGAATAGGAATAGGTTAATAATTGATGATCTTTTTTAATAGAATGAAAGTTTTCAAACGAACTGAAACTTTCGCCCAAAGCAATAAATTTATTTTTAGCAACATTTAAAAGTGCATAGCTAAAATAATCATCACGAATATGCAAATGCAAATAGTATTGATGAGTTTCATTGATATCAAAAGTTTCGTCAATTAGAGGTTGAAGGTAATTATCAGACATGGTTTGATCGCTCGAGATTATGCAATAGATTTGTAAAAATGTAAATTTTAGATCAAAGTCTCAAATATGGCTTTGCGAATTACAATTCTACCAAAGTTTTTGAATAGAATTGACCAATAAATTATGAGTGATATATCCGGTTTTTTAAATCATTTTCCACATATACCTACTGCAAAGCAACAATTGCTATTTGAGAGAATGCACGAGTTTCTAAAATTGAGAAATTATAAAAATTCTTTTTTAATAAAAGGATATGCCGGAACAGGAAAAACGAGTATTGTAAGTTCTTTAATCAAAAACCTGCCTTTATATAATTTAAAATACATTTTACTAGCTCCAACTGGTCGTGCGGCTAAGGTCATTTCACAATATACTGGCAGACCTGCAACCACCATTCATAGAAAAATATATCGAAAAAAAACCAATGACGGAGCAAATTCAGAGTTTGGATTAGGAAACAATTTGCATACAGACACTATTTTTATTATAGATGAAGCTTCTATGATTTCGGATGAAAACATGGGTGGAAATTCTTTTCAATTCGGAAATCATGGTTTGCTCAGCGATTTGTATTCTTATGTATACTCATCTTGCAAAAATAACCGAATCATTTTTATTGGCGACACAGCTCAACTTCCTCCCGTAGGTACGGTTGTAAGTCCAGCACTTTCTGCAGAATATTTAACTTCGCATTTCGATTTAGAAATAGAAGAAATAGAATTGACAGAAGTACTACGCCAGCAACAGCAATCGGGAATTCTAGAAAACGCAACACGCTTGAGAAATTTAGTAAAACAAGATTTTTTTGAGCATCCTCAATTTATAACTAAAGGATTTAAAGACACTTACAATATCAACGGAGAAAAATTAGAAGATGGATTGCGTTATGCTTATGATAAATTTGGTCTAGAAAACACCTTAATATTATGCAGATCTAATAAAAATGCCATAGCATTCAATCAATATATTCGAAATAAAATTCTGAATTTTGAAGAAGAAATAAGTGTTGGAGATTATTTGATGATTGTGAAAAACAATTATTTTTGGTTAGATGAAGAATCTGAAATTGGTTTCATTGCTAATGGAGAAATTGCCAGAATCAAAAAAGTGAAAACGGTTGAAGAACTTTTTGGGTTTAGGTTCGCCAATGTTTTGCTAGAGTTTATCGACTATCCAAACGAGCCGCCTTTGACGTGTAAAATTGTACTTGAATCGCTTATTTCTAATGCTCCAGCATTGGATGCTGTTCAAAATAAAGCCTTTCAATCAGAAATCGCTGCCCAGTTTGCGCACATCAAAAACAAGCGAGAAAAGTTTAAATTATTATCAGAAGATCCTTATTATAACGCACTTCAAGTGAAATTTTCTTATGCTGTTACTTGTCATAAATCCCAAGGTGGGCAATGGGACATCGTATTTATCGATCAAGGATACATTACAGAAGAAATGAAAAATACAGAATTGCTCAGATGGCTATACACTGCCACAAGCAGAGCCGTTCAACAATTATTTTTTGTGAATTTCAGTCCGGAATTTTTTGAAAAGTAAGTTATTTAGATGTTTTTGAATGCATTGTCATAAGATTTCATCAGCTCAAATTGGTACTTCCAAAGCATTTTTTCAAGATTTACAGTTTGCTATTTAAATATTATTTCTGAATTATAAATTGAGATTCAAATCCAAAAATATTTTCAAGGTTGTTTTTTTTGGAGCTAATCCGGCTTTCCGCTATATCTTTTTTCTGAATTCAGATTTTTGAATTAATGATAAGCTCGAATCAGAAAAAAGGATGCCGCTCCAATGCGGGCTATGGGGACAGTTGCTCTTTTCCAAATAAATATTTCGAATAAGTGTGGTTGGAATTATAATTTGCTCTTTTACAAATTAGTATTTCGAATAAGTGTATTTGGAATTATAATTTGCTCTTTTTCAAGTAAGTATTTCTGAATTTTTAAATTAAGATTCAAATCCAAAAATATTTTCAAGGTTGTTTTTATTGGAGCTAATCCGGCTTTCCGCTATATCTTTTTTCTGAATTCAAATTTTTATACTAATGATAAACTCGAATCAGAAAAAAGGATGCCGCTCCAATCCGGGCTATGGGGACAGTTGCACTTTTCCATATTTGTTATATGAATAAAAAAGGTTGGAATTATAATTTGCTCTTTTCCAAATTAGTATTTCGAATTAGATTATTAGGAATTATAATTTGCACTTTTCCATATTTGTAATACGAATAAGTGTGGTTGGAATTATAATTTGCTCTTTTCCAAATAAGTATTTCCGAATAAGTGTGGTTGGAATTATAATTTGCTCTTTTTCAAATTAGTATTTCCGAATTATTGACTTAATGATCCGAAAACTCTTTTGAAAAAAAATTTTATTTTTCGGGTGTTGCCAATTCCATTTTTTCGGCAAAATGGGCACAATAATCTCTCAAATCTTCTACTATTAATTTTTCTCCGGTTGCTTTTTCAAAACTATCACCCATGGTCATTAAGGTTTCATAGAAAAAACGCTTCATTTCGTCTACTGGCATATCCTTGGTCCAAAGATCAATTCGGAGTGTATTTTTGTAATTATGATCCCAAAGTGCTACCATAATAGATTTGCATGGCAATGCTTCTCTAGTTGAATTATCGGTTGCCTCCCAAGTTATTTTTTCGGGAAGGTTTTCATTGTCAAGTTCTACTGTAAATTTTATTTCTGATTTTTTCATTCTTAAAAACCTATTATTTCTTAATTTTTTTGCCTCTTGTTGTTTGTGGCTTTTTACGATTTGCGTTTTTGCTTTTTTCTGCTGGCTTTATGTTTTTTAGTTTCATTGCCATCTTTTTCTCATGAAAAGCACCTTTAAAATCAGGATCTAATTTCCGTTTCTGAGCATCTATTTCTCTTGCTTGCAATTGCGCTTCCTTATAATCAGTTTCCACCATCATTACTTGCTCTGGAACATTCAGCACAGGTATTTTCTGTCTTATTAATTTTTCTATCGATTCTATAAAATGCTTTTCTGCTGGATTGCTAAAGGTAATAGCTGCACCTTGGTGGTGAGCTCTTCCTGTTCGGCCAATTCTATGAACAAAATCTTCTATCACCACTGGAACATCAAAATTAATTACATGACTAATCTCCGAAACATCTATTCCTCTTGCTGCCACATCTGTAGCCACCAAAAAACGTAGATTTCCTTCTTTGAAAAGTTGCATAGCGTTGATTCTGGTATTCTGCCCTTTGTTGCCATGAATTACCCGAACTACTTCTGATCCATATTTTCGTTCCAAATATTTGAAAATATTATCTGCGTTAGTTTTTGTTTTACAGAAAATCAAAACCCGATTATAGAGTTCATCATTTCTTAATAAATACATCAAAAGATTAATTTTCGATCGAATGTTAGGAACATAATATAATTCTTGGCTTACAGTTTCTGCTGGAGTAGCTTGCGCACTTACCTCTATTACCACTGGAAATTCTAAAAAATCTCCAGAAATTTTATGAACCAAATCAGACATAGTTGCCGAAAATAGCAGATTCTGTTTCTTTCTAGGCAGCACTTCTAAAGTTCTCTTTATCGCTCCTATGAAACCCATATCCATCATTTTGTCGGCTTCGTCCAACACGAATATTTTTAGTTTTTTTAGAATTACATCTCCAGTTAAATAAAGATCTAATAATCTGCCTGGTGTGCTTACAATCAAATCGCAACCGGCATTTACATTGGCAATTTGGGTTTTAGGACCAATACCACCATACAAAGCCACTATTCTTAAATCGGTGTTTTGCGCAAATTTTACAATCTCCTCATGTATTTGTAAAACCAACTCACGAGTAGGCGCCAAAATTAAAGCACGAGGTTCTTTGCCCTGAGCATAATTTAATTTAGATATTATCGGCAAAGCAAAAGCAGCAGTTTTACCTGTTCCGGTTTGGGCAATACCCATTACATCTTGCCCATTCAAAATAGGAGGAATTGCTTTTTCCTGAATTAATGTTGGAGTTTGGTATCCTGCAGAAGTTATGGCATCTAGCAATTGCCTATTGAAATTGAAACTCTGAAAATCGCTCAGCATTCGGCAAATATACGTTTTACCGATGTAGGGTTTATTGATTTTGCTAATTTTACCGAAAAAGATTAAAGATTAACCTTTCCAAAACTCGAAAACATGTCAAGAAAAATTATCAAAAATGCCTTAATGGTAAACGAAGGAAAGATTATTCCAACGGATATTTTAATTGAAAATGATCGAATAGAAAGGATAGATGGAGATATTTCTACTTATGGAAAATCAGAAATGATAGATGCAGAAGGTAAATATCTGATTCCAGGAATGATAGACGATCAAGTGCATTTTAGAGAACCTGGACTTACTCACAAAGGAACTATTTTTTCAGAATCAAGAGCTGCTGTAGCTGGTGGTATTACTTCATTTATGGAAATGCCCAATACTATTCCTAATGCTTTGACTAAAATATTATTAGAAGAGAAATATGAAATTGCAAGCAAAAATTCTTTAGCTAATTATTCTTTTTTCATGGGAACTTCTCCTACAAATTTAGACGAATTGTTGCGCACAGATTTCCATAATGTTTGCGGTATTAAGATTTTTATGGGTTCTAGCACTGGGAATATGTTGGTAGATGATCATGCCGTTTTGGAAAAAATATTTTCGCAAGTTCCCCATTTGATTGCAACACATTGCGAAGATGAAGCAACAGTAATTTACAATTTAGAAAAATATAAGGAACAATATGGGAATAATATAAAACCATACATGCACCCAGAAATCAGATCGACCCAAGCTTGCTATTTGTCTTCTTCCTACGCAGTAGAATTAGCTAAAAAACATGCTACTCGATTGCATATTTTACATATTTCTTCTGCCAAAGAAACTGATTTATTTAATAATGCCACTTTACTAAAAGATAAAAAAATCACTTCTGAGGCTTGTATACATCATTTAATGTTTAATAATGAAGATTATGATAGATTAGGAAATTTAATAAAATGGAATCCTGCTATAAAAACTCCAGAAGATCAGACTGCAATATTAAATGCTGTTTTGAATAATAAAATTGATGTAATTGCAACCGATCATGCGCCTCATACTTTGGAAGAAAAAATGCAGCCTTACCTTTCAGCTCCTTCTGGAGGTCCATTGGTTCAACATGCTTTGCCAGCACTTTTTCAACTAGTTTTGGAAAAGAAAATCACACTTGAAAAAGTTGTTGAAAAAACGAGTCACGCAGTTTCAGATTGTTTTAAAATACAAGACAGAGGCTATATTAGGGAAGGATATTTTGCAGATCTGGTTTTGGTAGATTTAGATAGATCAAAAAAAGTAACCAAAGAAAGTTTGTTATATAAATGTGCTTGGTCGCCATTTGAAGGTAAAACCTTTGATGCCAGCATTATTCAGACTTATGTAAATGGAAATTTAGTTTATTACCAAGAGAAAATAGTAGAAGGAAACCTTGGAAAACGAATGATTTTCAATAAATAAAAAAAAATTTAAATTTTTTGAAACCTTTTTTGGATTTTTACGAATGAGGAAGAAATAATTTTTCCTTTATGAAATTTTTAAAATCATTGATGAAAGTTACCTTAAAACTTTTCATGCTTATTTAAAATTTCTCAATTGCTCTCAACTAATTGAATTTGTTTATTGACTTTTCGATTTCTAAACAGGGAAATTTTGCACCGATTTAGATAATTCGAGATTAGTTTTTTCCTCTTTTTAGAGTTATATCAGCATGCCAATTAGTGAAATAAACTCCCTTTAATAATTCAAATACATTAATTTAGAATCAGTCTTTAATTAGTATTTCCTTTCCATAAATTTAGTGAAGTAATTAAAGATCAAATTATTCTAAAAGGTTAAATAATTATTAGTTTTATAATTATTATTAATTAGATTTTAAAAACTTAATGCAAAAAAAAAGGGGAAATCGTTGTTTACGATTTCCCCTTTCAAAACTAGTTACTATTTTGAAAAAGCACTAATTGTTTTTGCACCAGCTAATAATGCCTTACCAATTGCTTTAATTTTTGTGGCTTCAGCACCTTTTGCAGCCTCTGCACATTCAACCGTATCATTTCCAAGGCTAGTCATTAGTTCTACTATTTTCTTACCGTCCTTATCGGTAAGTGCTTTTTTTAATGATTCTAAACCTTTTGTGATACCTTTTAACTCTTTTTTGTCATCTAATACACTAATCCAGTGATTAATAGATGTTAAAACAGATGTTGATCTGCTTTCTACATGTTCTTGAATAACACTAGCGGTCTCATCTAGTTGTTTTGAAATTGTTTCTGTACTTTCCATTTTTTTTTAATTAATTGTTTTATTATTATTTTAAAAAATTAATTATGATTTACATAACTTAATCTTCAAAAAAATATTTCCAATTATTATTCCTTTTAAATTTTTTGCGAACAATTTATTTATTATTTAGAATCAATAAAAAACAGAAAAGAGGTATTAGTGATAATTTCTGAAATTCAATAAAACTTTGAAAGGTTA
>JBBQYA010000018.1:0-38229 GCA_038209155.1 Sphingobacteriales bacterium
AAAGCAGCTAATGAAACTACTTCACCTTTTTTAACAGCAGACGTATTTTTATCACCGTTTTTCAATACAACTTTTAATTCTTTCGTCTTTCCATCTCTTACTAAATTCACTCCGATTTCATTTCCAGGTCTGAATTTTACGATTTGCTCTTGAAGTTCTGCAGGAGAATTTACGGTAACGTCGTTTATCTTTGTGATAATATCACCAGCTTTTATACCTGCTCCATCTGCCGAACCACCTTCTTCAACCCGTTCAATATAAACTCCTTCAATATTTGAAATTCCTTTTTCTTTAGCTAATTCAGCATCTATATCTGCAATGCTTACCCCAAGAAAGGCTCTTTGAACTACACCAAACTTTAATAAATCATCCGTTACTTTCTTTGCAATATTTACAGGAACTGCGAAAGAATATCCAGAATAAGATCCTGTTTGAGATGCAATTGCGGTATTAATTCCAATGAGTTCACCTCTAGTATTGACCAAAGCTCCACCACTATTTCCTGGATTTACAGCAGCATCAGTTTGTATAAATGACTCAACTGGATTTATTTTTTGTTGATTAGAATTACTTCCGATTATATTGATGTTTCTACCTTTTGCACTCACAATTCCGGCTGTAACAGTAGAAGTAAGATTAAATGGATTTCCAACAGCCAATACCCACTCGCCTACTTTTACATCATCGCTATTTCCATAAGAAACAAAAGGAAGATTATCCTCATTGATTTTTAACAATGCAATATCTGTATTTGGATCTGTTCCAATTAATTTTGCTTTGTATGATTTTTTATCATTCAAAATAACTTCCAACTCATCCGCATCTTGAATCACATGATTATTAGTCAGAATATAACCATCATTTGAAATAATAACTCCTGATCCACTTCCTTTTTGAGGTCCGTTATCAAAACCTCTTTCTCCAAAAAACTGGCGAAATTGTTCGTTTAAAAATTGATCTCTAGAACTACTATTGGGTGTATATGTAGTTTTAATGTGAACAACAGCTGGTGTGACTGCAGCTGCAGCTATGGTAAAATCAGTAGGTGCAGTTCCGCCGCCTGACGCGATAGGAAGATTTACATAATTAATCTTTTGTTTCTCTTCAAATGATTGCGGATTTTGTTTTTCAAAGAATTTATAAGCACCTACGCCTACAAGTCCTCCAACGATGGCAATAAATAAGGTTAATGCAATTTTTTTCATTTGTTTGTTGTTAAATTAATAAAAATAATTTTTCAAAATTGATGCCATTTGAACGAATTTTCCAATGGTATAATATCAATACTTTTGTAAAATAGAAATTACAGTAATAAGTTTTAAAAAATTAACGTCGTGGAGATTTTATTTAAGAAGTATCAAGGTACAGGAAACGATTTTATCATCATTGATAATCGTGAACAAAATTTTCCAGAAAATGATTTTGAATTTGTTAAAAATCTGTGCGACAGGAGGTTCGGAATAGGTTCAGATGGTTTAATGCTTTTACAAAACTACCCTTCTCTTGACTTTGAAATGAAATATTATAATGCTGATGGAATGCCAGGAAGCATGTGTGGGAATGGAGGAAGATGTATGATTGCATTTGCAAAAAGCTTAGATTTAATTAAATCAAAAGCTAAATTTATGGCAGTAGATGGAATTCATTCTGCCAAAATTTCAGAAAACATGGTTTCCTTGGCCATGCAAGATGTAAAAACCGTCAGATCAACAGATTTGGGACATGAAATATACACAGGTTCTCCCCATTTAGTAGTTTTGGTTAATAATCTGCAAAACTTAGATGTTTATGCTGAAGGAAAAAGATTAAGAAATTTACCTTTATATGCTAGTCAAGGCATCAATGTAAATTTTGTTCAAGAATTTAAAGATTACTATGAAGTGAGAACTTATGAAAGAGGAGTAGAAGATGAAACCTATTCTTGTGGAACAGGTGTGACAGCTGTGGCATTAGTTATGGCAAGTATAAAAAATGTGAAAGGTGATAAACTGCAAAAAATTCAGACAAATGGCGGAGAATTAATGGTCAGTTTTCATAAGAATGAAAAAACAGAAATGTTCGATCAAATTAATTTAATTGGACCGGCAGAATTTGTCTTTGAAGGGAAAATTTCTTATTCAGAAAGGTTAAAAAAAGCATAAAAATTTTATTTCAAAATAAATGATTTCTGTTTACAAGTATTTTGTTAAAAATATCTATTTTTACAATTTTTAACCACCACATATTTAGGTAAAGTTTTTTGTGATAAGAGTAGAAAGTTCGAAGCCTTGCAAAATTGTTTATTCTCTCTTTGAGCATGAATATTTAGGGTTTCTTTTTGAGCCCCATATAGTTCAATTAAATAACAATGGTGAACTTTCGTTGACCTATCAGCGAATTTATACTATCACATCAAAAGAGTTTAATTTCTTAGATGAAACCGATTTGCTCTTGATAAAAATTTTGGAAGAATGTGAACAAGAGCACATTATAAAAAAGTATCATAAAACTAGAATTAGACCGTCCATCTTTTTTTCTGAGCATTATAAACCAGAGATGCACACCATCATTCGACCAAATATAGAAAGGAGAATAGCGCAAGCAATTTCTATGATGAGAGATAAAGATGTGTATTTAATGACGAAAGAAGGTCATCCAGCAGGTAAAAAAATAATTATTTCGGACAATCCGGCATCCGTTCTTTTTCATTTTCGGAGAAGTGATGAGTCTACCAGATATTTTCCAACGATAAAATATGATGAGCAAAAAATTGAATTCATGTTCAAAAATGCGGCTATCATTTGCAATAAACCAGCTTGGCTTTTATTAAATGAGCAACTTTTTTATTTTGAAAAAGAGTTGGAAGGAAAAAAATTACAACCTTTTTTAAATAAAAGATTTATTGAAATTCCGAAAACTTCAGAGAAAGTTTATTATCAAAAATTCATTATTCCATTGATAGAAAAATATCATGTCTATGCAGAAGGTTTTGATATTATTACCAGACAATATGAAGCTCGACCGGTATTAAAAATTGCCAATAATTGGAATAATGTTTCTGGGCTAACCTTATACTTTAATTACGACAAATTCTCTTTTGCTTATAAAACAGGCACTGCTGTTTCGGTAACTTTAGAAGAAACCAATGGAAGTTTCACATTCTACAGAGTGAAAAGATCTTTACAATGGGAAGCAAGTAAAGTATTGACTTTAAATTCATTAGGATTAATAGCATCCGATGGTTCTACTTTTGTTTTGGATTCGGATGATGAAACAGAAACCAATGAAATTTATCGTTTATTCGATTGGTTAAATGAAAATCATGATAATTTAAAAGAAGCCGGTTTTGAAATAATACAAGAAAAACAAAATAAAGAATATTTTTTTGGTAGAAGTAGAGTAGAAATAAAAATTACTGAAACTAATGATTGGTTTGATGTATATGCAGTAGTGTTTTTTGGCAATTTTCAAATTCCTTTTATTTCATTAAAGAATCATATTTTAAATAAAATAAAGGAATATATTCTACCATCTGGTCAGATAGCGATTATACCCGATGCTTGGTTTGTACAGTTTAATGATTTATTTCATTTTTCCGACAAAGGCTCAAGTCTAAGATTGAAAAAACATCATTTAGGTTTGGTTCAAGAATTATCTGAAGAAGGAGGCAATTCAGAGATCAGCGAAAATTTTGCCAAACTGGTAGATTTTAATGATATGGAAGTAGCAACATTGGGAGAAAAATTCAATGGCTCACTCAGACCTTATCAGCAAGCTGGATTTAATTGGTTTTATTTATTAAGGAAATACAATTTTGGTGGATGTTTGGCAGATGATATGGGTTTAGGGAAAACCATTCAAACTCTTGCTCTGCTTCAAAAAGTAAAAGAAGATCAAATAAAAGAAGGTGTTCAACGATTTCCTTCACTTATCGTAATGCCAACTTCATTGATTTATAATTGGCAAAGAGAAGCAGCTAAATTCACTCCAGATCTAAAAATCATGGTTTATACTGGCATAGAACGCCACGGAAGCAGTAGCTATTTTAATGAATTTGATATCATATTCACCACTTATGGAGTGATTAGGATCGATCAAGAAAAATTGAAACAGCTCGTATTTAATTATATTATTTTGGATGAAAGTCAAATTATTAAAAATCCAAAATCAAAAATCACGAAAGCAGTAAAAGGGTTAAATTCATCTTTTAGATTAATTTTAAGCGGAACTCCAATAGAAAATTCTGTAATGGATTTATGGTCGCAATTATCATTTATCAATCCTGGTTTATTAGGCTCTGAATCTTTCTTTACTCAAAATTTTCTTATCCCAATAGAAAAACAAAAGGATATAGAAAAAGCTGAAAAATTGCAAACTATTATTAAACCTTTTGTACTAAGACGAACTAAAGATCAAGTTGCCAAGGAGTTACCACCTAAAGTAGAAAATATATTTTATTCGGATATGAGTGAGGAGCAAGAAAAAATATATGAAGAAACAAAATCTTATTATAGAAATGAATTGCTTAAAGTAATTGAAAAAGAAGGAATCAAAAACAATCAGCTAAATTTATTGGCCGGATTGAATAAATTAAGGCAAATAGCAAATCATCCTTTACTCACAGATAAAGAATATACTGGCACCTCCGGGAAGTTTAATGATATAATTTTTACCTTAGAAACTACCTTAAGCAAAGGTCATAAAATTTTGGTTTTTTCTCAATTTGTGAAACATCTAGATATTTTTAGAGGGTATTTGGATGCTCAGAAAATGGATTATGCTTATTTGGATGGGGGTACAAAAAACAGAGAAGAAGAAGTAGATAAATTTCAAAACCGACCAGAAATTCAAATCTTTTTAATATCCTTAAAAGCTGGTGGAGTGGGATTAAATTTAACAGCAGCAGATTATGTATTTATTTTAGATCCTTGGTGGAATCCAGCAGTAGAACAACAAGCAAGCGATCGTACCCATAGAATTGGGCAAACCAAAAGTGTTTTTATTTATAAATTTATTACCAAAAATTCTATTGAAGAAAAAATTCTTGCCCTTCAAGCACGCAAAAAACAACTAGCAAATAGCTTAATTTCAATTGAAGATTCTATCATTAAATCGTTATCGGTAGAAGATGTAAAAGATTTATTAGTTTAATTATTAGACATTAAATTTTTTTACTAAAGCATATAAATTGAAAGAATTACTTTCTATTTCTTTTTTAATTTCTTTTACCAAATCATCTTTATCAATGCTCTTCATTTTTTGTTTTGCAATTAATTTAAATGCTTTATCGCCTAGTAATTGAATTTTCCTAAATTGATTTTCTGATTGTGAAAAATGATCTATTGCAATTGCCAGCTCACTAATTCCGATATTTTTTTCTGCAACTGTTTTGATAACTTCAGTAATACTGCCATCAGATTTATGATTTAATAGTTTTTTTAAATTGGCAGCAAATAAATCTGCCCCTTCTCTGTCCGCTTTATTTACCACAAAAATATCTGCAATTTCCATCAGTCCAGATTTTATGTTTTGAATTTCATCGCCAGATTCTGGAACTAATATGACCAAAGTTATATCTGCCAGACCTGCAATTTCAACTTCAGATTGGCCAACTCCAACTGTTTCTACAAAAATCATATCGAATTTTGCAGAGCGAATTACTTCCAAAATTTCAAGAACTTTTTCAGATAAACCACCCAAAGAACCACGAGTAGCCACAGACCGAATATAAACTTGGTCATTATTAAAATGCTTTGCCATTCGAATTCTATCGCCTAGTAGAGAACCGAAATTGAAGGGTGAGGTCGGGTCAACGGCCAAAACAGCTACTCTTTTTCCAGTAGATGTGTAATGAGTTATTAATTGATTTAATAAAGTACTTTTCCCTGCACCAGGAGGTCCAGTAACTCCAATAATTGGAATTTTTGTGTCGATTTTTAACGCCCCAAGCAATTCCTCATAACCTTTTACTTCGTTTTCTACATAGCTTATGGTTTTTGCCAATGCTTTAATATCGCCAGATTGGAGTAAGCCAGATAGGTTTTGAAGATTCATGAGTAAAATGTTTAGATTCGCTTTTGCAAAAAAATGAATGTTAGATAAATTTTCTAAATATCATTATATATTAATTAGTGAATGATTATTTATGAAAGTATCTGGTTTTACCTTTATTAGAAATGCAATAAAATATGATTATCCAATAATTGAATCCATAACATCTATTCTTCCCATTTGTGATGAGTTTATAGTAGCCATTGGAAAATCGGATGATGAAACTGAAAAATTAATAAACTCCATTTCATCAAGTAAAATAAAGATCATTCATACGATTTGGGATGATGATTTGAGGGAAAGCGGGAGAGTGCTTGCGCTAGAAACGGACAAAGCTTTTGATGCTATTTCAAAAGATACAGATTGGTGTTTTTATATTCAAGGCGATGAGTGTTTGCATGAAAAATATTTACCCATTGTCAAAAAAGCAATGGAAGATCAATTAAATAATAAAAAAATTCAAGGTTTATTATTTGATTATTTACATTTTTACGGCTCATATCAATACATTGGGATTTCTAGAAGATGGTACAGAAAAGAAATTAGGATTATTAGAAATGAGAAAAAAATTCGTTCTTACAGAGATGCGCAAGGTTTTAGATTGAACAATAAAAAATTAAACGTGAAGCAAATTGATGCTTGCATTTATCATTATGGCTGGGTGAAACATCCTGAAACACAACAAGAAAAAGCAAAAAGTTTTAATAAACTTTGGCATGACGATCAGTGGATGAAAGAAAATATTCCCAACGTAAATGAATTTGACTATTCTGGAATAGACGAATTGAAATTATTCACAGAAACGCATCCTGAAGTTATAAAAAATAGAATAAAAAAAATGAATTGGACTTTTAGTTTTGATCCTACTACAAGAAAAATAAAACTTAAATATCGTTTATTAGAATGGGTAGAAAAATTGAGTGGATATAGAATTGGAGAATATCGGAATTACAAAAAAATTTAATTTCATTTCTTAAAAAACAAATAAAATTTCATTGAATGCACATAAAATTGTCGGTTGTCATCATTACATTTAATGAAGAAAAAAATATCGAACGATGTTTAAAATCGGTTATAGATTTAGCGGATGATATTTTAGTTTTGGATTCCAACTCGACCGACCAAACTAGAAATATTGCTCTTAAATATGGTGCAAGGGTTATAGAACAAAGCTTTTTGGGATATGTAGCACAAAAAAACAAAGCCAACGATTTAGGAAAATATGATTATATACTTTCCTTAGATGCAGATGAAGTTCTCTCTGAGCAGCTTAAAAATTCCATTCAAGAGATTAAAAATAACTGGCAAATGGATGGTTATGAGTTAAAAAGACTTACTAATTATTGTGGTCATTGGGTTCGATATTCTGGATGGTATCCAGATAAAAAAATTCGATTATTTGATCGGAATAAAGCAAAATGGATTGGAGAAAGTTTACATGAGAAACTGGTATTAAATTCTGGATCTAAAAAAGGTAATTTGAATGGAGATTTATTGCATTATTCATATTTTTCTATTTCAGATCATTTAAAACAGATAGATAAATTCACAGATATCCAAGCCAAAACTTTAGTTGAATCTAATCAAAAACCAAATTTTTATCATTTTTTTATCAAACCCATTTTTAAATTTTTTAGGGATTATGTGGTAAAACTTGGCTTCTTGGATGGAATTTACGGATTCAACATAGCGAAATATTCAGCTTTAGCCACCTATACAAAATACATGAAGGCTCATTTAATTTTTAAGCAAAATAAAAATGAATGAAAAAAGAATATTAATTAGCAGAACTGATGCTATCGGTGATGTGGTACTTACGCTTTCCATTTGCAAATTAATTAAAGAACAGATACCAAATTCAATCATCACTTTTATTGGTAAAACCTACACTAAAGATTTAATTAATTCTTGCGCTTCTGTAGATCATTTTATTGATTTTAATGAAATTGAAAAATTAGGTAAAGCAGATCAAATTATTCATTTTGAAAAAGGAAATTACGATTCTATTCTTCATGTTTTCCCAAATAGAAAAATTGCTTTTTTGGCAAAAAAGGCAGGAATACCATTGAGAGTTGGAACTAAAAATCGTTGGTTTCATTGGTTCTCTTGCAATAATTTAATTAGTCTAAGCAGAAAAAACTCTGAATTACATGAAGCTCAATTAAATCTTTTTTTATTGAAAGGATTAAATTTAAATTATAATTTCTCCTTAAAAAAAATAGGTGAAAGTTTTGATTTGACCTTAGTTCCTCCATTAAAAACTGAATTTAAAACTCTTTTACATCCTGAAAAATTAAACATAATATTTCATCCAAAATCTAAAGGAAGTGCAAGAGAATGGGGGCTTCATAATTTTGAAGAATTAATTCAATTATTACCAAAAAATAAATTTCAGTTGTTTATTTCTGGCTCTGCCGATGATGCGGAAACAATGAAAGATTGGTTAAATAATTTGCCTTCTCATCTTATTAATATTTCAGGAAAAATGAATTTATTAGAATTCATTTCTTTTATCAATAACTCAGATGGATTAGTGGCTGCAAGTACTGGACCTTTGCACATAGCTGCTGCATTACAAAAAAATGTTTTAGGAATTTACCCAGCTGTTCGCCCAGTTTTTGCTAAAAGATGGGCTCCATTAGGCAAAAATGCAAACTACTTAGAGGCAGAAATTTTTTGTGAGAATTGCACTAAAAAAACAGAAACTTGTGATTGTATGGATTCCATTTTACCTGAAAAGGTTTTGGAACAAATATTAAATTGGAACAAACTACAATGAATCTGAAATAGATGATTCTTTGGGTTTTGCGAACAGTAAAAAACTGAAATAAAAAGCAAAAAAAGTAGCTCCAGCTTGTGTTTCTAAAGTATCTTCTGTAAGCATGGAAATAAATAATGTGAAAAGAAAAGAAATCATTAAATAATCGGATATTTTATTTTGTTGGATGGTTGGATAAAAAATAGAAAGTAAAAATATAAGTAATCCCATTATTCCAAAAGATACCGTCATATTTAGATATTGCATGTGCGAAGTAAATTGAAATTCTTTATTAATCATCCCTTCATGTTCACTATAATAATTTTTGAAAGCAGCATTTAAATCACCTGTCCCAACGCCAAAAATTGGATTTTCTTTAATTAATTGTAAACTAATATCCCAATATACAAATCGCTGTGCAATGGATTTTCCTGAAACATTTTCACCTGCCTTATAACTTTTATATTCACTTGGTATTTCATCAATCCGTATTTGAACGCTCTTTACTAATTGGTACATTAAAACAGGAACAGTGAAAAGTATAATGGCTAATCCAATACCTAAAACATATTTTTTTAATTTGATGATATAAGAAAAACCTACAAAAAATGCCACAATTAAAACTACCAAATATCCAGCTCTTGCTCCTAAAATACCGATAAATAATAAAAGCCATAATGCAATTAAAATTAGTAAAATCTTAAAAATAATTTGACTTTTTTTACAATTCGCAATTAAATAAATCGCAGAAAAAACAGCCATACATATCATTAAACTTAATCTTATATGAGATATAAAAGGAGAGATTGCCCTAATATTTTCTGGATTATCAAAAATATAAATATACATTCCAATTATAGATGTAATAAAAACACCGGCTATTGCTGCTAATAAAACTTTATAAAAATCAGATTTTGTTAATACTAGTTTGTTTGAAAGAGCAATGGGTAAAATAAGTAAAGGAAGTTTAATTTTTATTTCTTGAATACCTTGATTTAAGTCAGTGGTGTAAATCATTCCAACCAAATAAAGAAGAAAAAAACTAATGACCGCTAGAAACACTTTATCGGTAAAAACACGAATCATTCTGTCTTTAAGCTTTTCTTCTGCCAAGAAATTAAGCAGCAAAAGTCCTTGAGAAATACTCATCAATGCTGGTGAAAGCGGCATCGAAAAAGCCAACAGCATCAGGCCTAAAAGATGTATTTTTTGGTGTATTTCGGTTCTGGTCAATTTCGTATAAAAAAGATAGATATGAAAAAGGCTTTTCAAAATGGAAAAGCCTTTCTATTTAATGGGTTTAATTCTGAATTTATAACTTACGTTTTACCTCTACTTGTTCGTATGCTTCTACAATATCTCCCACTTGTATATCATTAAATTTTACCAAGTTCAATCCACATTCATATCCTTGATTTACTTCTTTCACATCGTCTTTGTATCGTTTAAGCGAGGCCAATTCTCCAGTATGAACTACCACACCATCTCTCACAACTCTCACTTTACTGTTTCTGGTTATTTTACCATCCAAAACCATGCAACCAGCAATAGTTCCTACTTTAGTGATTTTAAACACCTCTCTAATTTCTACATTGGCTACAATTTTTTCTTCAAATATTGGAGAAAGCATGCCTTCCATTGCAGATTTGATTTCATTAATAGCATCATAAATAATACTATATAATCGAATATCTATTTGCTCTTGTTCTGCAAGTTTTCTTGCATTTAAAGAAGGTCTCACTTGGAAACCAATAATAATTGCATCGGAAGCTGATGCCAACAAAACATCAGATTCAGATATTTGACCAACAGATTTGTGCAATACATTAATCTGAATTTCTGCAGTAGATAATTTCAACAATGAATCTGCTAATGCTTCGATAGATCCATCCACATCTCCTTTTACGATAATATTTAATTCTTTGAAATTTCCAATAGCCAATCTTCTACCGATCTCATCCAAGGTAATATGTTTTTGTGTTCTAATACCTTGTTCACGTTGTAGTTGCAACCTTTTGGTAGAAATTTCTCGAGCTTCTACTTCGCTTTCCATTCCTGTGAATTTATCACCAGCTTGTGGCGAACCTTGCATTCCCAATACTAAAACTGGAGAAGAAGGACCGACCTCGTTTATTTTTTGACCTCTTTCATTGAATAATGCTTTTACTCTTCCGCTGTAGCATCCTGCAAGAATCGGATCTCCAACTTTCAGCGTTCCAGCCTGAACTAATACTGTAGTTACAATTCCTCTTCCTTTATCCAAAGTAGATTCTATCACTGTTCCGATTGCACGTTTATCTGGATTTGCTTTTAGTTCTAAAATTTCTGCTTCTAAAAGTACCTTTTCTAATAGTAAATCAATGTTTAAACCTGTTTTGGCCGATATTTCTTGAGTTTGGAACTTTCCACCCCATTCTTCTACCAAAATATTCATAACAGACAATTGCTCTCTGATTTTATCAGTATTTGCCCCTGGTCTGTCCATTTTATTAAAAGCAAAAACAATTGGAACTCCAGCTGCTTGAGCATGATTTATTGCCTCAACAGTTTGCGGCATCACACTATCATCTGCTGCAATCACCACAATTACAATATCAGTAACTTTGGCTCCGCGTGCACGCATGGCGGTAAATGCCTCGTGACCGGGTGTGTCTAAAAATGCGATTTTTTTACCATTATCCAATACAACTTCGTAAGCACCAATGTGTTGAGTAATACCTCCAGCTTCGCCAGAAATAACGTTTGCTTTTCTTACATAATCTAACAAGGAAGTTTTACCATGATCCACGTGACCCATCACCGTTACAATTGGTGCACGATCTATTAGGTCATCTTCTGTATCAATGTATTCTTCAATGTTTTCTTGAAGATCTACTGAAACAAACTCTACTTTAAAACCAAATTCTTCTGCTACTATGGATAATGTTTCGGCATCTAATCGTTGATTGATAGAAACAAACATTCCCAGACTCATACAAGTGGAGATAATTTGAGTAACGGAAACATCCATCAACTTAGATAATTCATTTACAGTTACAAATTCTGTTACCTTAATGGTTTTACTTTGTGCTTCTGCTTCTTGCAATGCATCTTCTGCACCTTGCGCAAAATCATCTCTTTTTTGTTTTCTATGTTTTGCTCTCGAAGCAAATTTGCCAGACTTTCCTGCACCGCTCAATCGAGCTAATGTGGTTTTTATCTGATCTTGAATTTCTTTTTCAGTTGGTTCTGCTTTTACACCCCGAGGTGCAGCAGTTCCACTTGGTTTATTATTATATGCTGGTCTTGGTGTAGCTGGCCCTCTATTAAAATTATTCCCTCCACCAGTTTGAGGTGGTCTTGGATTTCCAGAAGTTGGGGTTGATTGATTTGTAGTAGGAGAACTGGAAGTTGGAGGAGTATTTTCTTTCCTTTTTCTCTTTTTACGTGCTAATTCATTTTGTTGAGCATAAGAAGTAGCAACTGGCTGCTTTTTTCTAACCTCTGGCAATTCTATTTTACCAATAATTTTGGGACCAGTAAGTTGTTCAGCTTTAGCGCGAATAGTTTCATCTTTGATTTCTGCCTCTTCTTCTACTATTTGCTCTATGATTGGCTCAACTTCTGATTTTACAATTTCCTTTTCTTGTTGAACTTCTACTTTCTCTACTTTTACTTCTTTCTCCGTTTTGTGTTCGACTGATTTTTTCTTTTTAGCTAGTTCTGCATTCTTTGAAGCTTGCAACTTTTGTTCAGCTTCTTCTTGAATTCTTTGCTCTCTGGTTTTTTTCTCTGGTCGAGTTTTGGAATTTAATTCATCTAAATTTATTTTTCCAACGATTTTTAAAGCCGGTGCAGCAGTTTCTGCAGGTTTTATAATTTCCTCTTCTTTCAGAATTTCTGTTTTTTCCAGAATTTCTATTTTTTCCACAACTGGAATAATCTCTTCCTTTACAATTTCTGGTTCAGGAGTAGGCAGTATAATTTCTGGTTTAGTTTCCGGAATTTCTAAAACCGGTTCTGGTTCCTTCTCTATTATAATTTCTTGCTTTACTAATGGAAGAACTTTTTCAATAATCGGATCATTAAAAGCAGCAACATTTTTTATTAATATTTCCTCTTGGAAAAAATCTGTGTTTTTTCTACTAATTGGTATTATTTCTTCTTCCTCTTCTTTTCGAGTTTTAGAAATGTTGATTTTTTCAGATTCTTCCTTAATCAGTTTATCACTCTGATATTCTTTTAGCAGGACAGAATGCATCTCATCCGTAATTTTAGCATTAGGATTTTTTTCAATCTGAAATCCTTTTTTCGCTAAAAATTCAGTAAGAGTGGCAAACCCTACATTTAGTTCTTTGGCAACCTTGGTTAAACGAATCGATTTGTCTTCTGACATTCTTTAATTTTATATACAAATATGCAGTTTTATCCATAAACTGCGGCAAATTCTAATTTTTTTGATCTTTTGCATTCCTTCTTAGCAAACCTGCTACCAAGGAATTTTTTGCAAATAGTCCTACTCATTTATTCAAACTCTGAACGGAAAATAGCTAGAATTTCCTGAACGGTTTCTTCTTCTAAATCTGTTCTTTTCACAAGCTCATCTGCTGTCAATGCTAAAACACTTTTTGCGGTATCGCATCCAATTGCTTTTAAAGCATCTAAAACCCAGCTTTCTATCTCATCTGCAAATTCTTCAATATCTACATCCTCTTCTTCCTCTTCATTATCTCTGAATACATCTATTTCATATCCAGTTAATTTACCGGCCAATTTTATATTATTTCCACCTTTTCCGATTGCTAATGAAACCTGATCTGGTTTTAAATAAACTGAAGCATGCTTAGTTACATCATCCATTTTTATCGATGTGATTTTTGCAGGACTTAGTGCTCTGGTTACATACAAAGAAAGATTAGATGTGTAATTGATCACATCTATGTTTTCGTTTTTTAATTCTCTTACAATACCGTGAATTCTAGAACCTTTCATTCCAACACATGCTCCCACCGGATCTATTCTATCATCGTAAGATTCTACAGCAACTTTTGCACGCTCTCCTGGCTCTCTTACTATTTTTTTAATGACAATTAATCCATCAAAAATTTCAGGAACTTCCATTTCAAATAATCTTTGTAAAAACATAGGATCAATCCTTGAAATTATAATTTTAGGATTATTGCCTTGCATTTCTACTTTTGAAACTACTGCTCTAACTGTGTCACCTTTTCTAAAAAAATCGGCAGGAATTTGCTCAGTTTTCGGAAGCAACAACTCGTTTCCTTCCCCATCAATAATTAATGCTTCTTTTTTCCAAACCTGATATACTTCTCCAGTGATTATTTCACCTATCCGATCTTTGTATTTTTTAAAAATTTCATCTTTTTCTAATTCCAAAATTTTTGACACTAGCGTTTGTCTAGCCGCTAAAATTGCTCTACGACCAAAACTATCTAATAACACTTGCTCCACAACTTCTTCACCCACTTCAAAATCAGGTTCAATCTTTATTGCTTCAGAATATTCAATATCCAAATTATCATCTTCACTGAATCCATCATCTACAATTATTCGATTTCGCCAAATTTCCAAATCCCCATTATCTGTGTTTACAATAATATCGAAGTTCTCATCTGTACCGTATTTTCTGCGTAGCATCGTTCTGAAAACCTCTTCCAAAACACTCATCATCGTTGGTCTATCGATGTTTTTGAATTCTTTAAATTCCTGAAAAGAATCTATTAAATTTAAATTATCCATTTTTTTGATTTTCTAATTTAAAATATTTGTGTGTTAAAATGTAACTTGAACTTTGCATTCTTTAATTGAATCAAAAGAATATTTCTCGTTCGAGATGATCACTTTTTTCCCTTTATCTTTTTTTGTTATTTCTAATGTTATTTCCTCTTCACTTACTTCTGTTAATTTGCCTGTCACTTTTTCTGAGTCCTCAGCATTTAATTTCAACATTACGTTTCTACCGATGTTTTTTTTATACTGTCTTTTCAATTTCAAAGGAGTGTCTATTCCCGATGATGAAACCTCCAGATTATAAGCTGTTTCTATTAGATTTTGTTGTTCTATTTCATAGCCAAGATTTCTACTTATTGCAGAACATTGTTCTATTGAAATTCCATTATCACCATCCATGGATACGTTTAATCTCCCTGTAGGTAATAATTTCAGGTCTACAATGAATAAATCTGTACCTGCTATTTTTGCTTCAACTATTTCTCTTAACTTCTGATCTAATGACATTTACCAATTATCGGATAAACAAAAGAGGGGACTGATGTCCCCTCTTTCTTACCCTGCAAAGGTAGATAAATTTTTTAAATTATCAACATGCCTTATTAAAAGTAGTTTTTGAAGCTTTTTACTTCATTATTTCAAATAATTCTTCCAAATTAGGACTAAGAATAATTTCTGTTCTCCTATTTTTTGCTCTGCCTTCTGCAGTAGCATTATTTGCGATTGGAAAATATTCACTTCTGCCAGCTGCTGTTACTTTTCTTGGACTTACCAAATATTCTTTTGTCAAGATCCGAACGATAGAAGTCGCTCTATCTACACTTAAAGTCCAATTATCTTTTGTATTACTATTAAAAGGTATAGAATCGGTATGACCTTCTATTAAAATATTTATGTCTTTATTATTATTTAAGACCTCAGCTACTTTACTTATTGCAACTTTTCCGCCTGGTTCCACTACAGCACTTCCAGATTTAAACAAAAGATTTTCTGATAATGAAATATAAACTTTTCCATCTTTGGTTGTGATTGTTAGCTGGTTGTCGTTGAAATTTACTAAAGCATTTTGAATCTTGTTTTTAAGATTGGCCAATAATGCATTTTGAGCATCTATTTTTGCTTGCAATTCTTTTACTTTTTTTTCACGATCTTCCAGTAATTCCCCTTTTTTTCTCAAAGTTTCAGCAGTTTCCACTAATTCAGAGTTCGTCTGATCTAATTTAGAATTAAGCTCTGCACTATTTGCATTGCTTCTTTGTTCCGTATTTGCAAGATTTTGAGACAGGCCTTTTAAATCATTTTGAAAACGAAGGCTATCATTTCTTAACGATTGTATTCTGGTTTCTGCATTTTTAAATTTCTTTTTGGAAACACAAGAAATTGTGAAGATGCTCAGTGAAAGCAAGAAAAAAATTCCGATTTTATTCATTTTGTTTTGTTTTAAATAATTGTGAAACTATAAAAAATTTAAATCTTTTCAATAAATTTATTAATTCAGCAAAGATAGAATGGAAGTGATTATTAAAAAAATTAGCTTAATTTGAATTCGAGCAATAATTACAAACATGAAACTTATTATCAAAATCTTTTTACTCGGTATCTCCGTAATGATTGCAAGCTATTTACTACCCGGTGCTTCGGTAAATGGTTATTTAACAGCAGTTTTGGTTGGAATACTGATAGCTGTGGTTAATTCTACATTAGGTCTGATTTTGAAAATTCTTACTTTACCATTAAGCATAATCACACTCGGTCTATTTGCATTTTTTATTAATGTGTTAATGTTGATGCTAGTAGATCGTATGGTAGATGGCTTTTTACTTAATGGTTTCCTAACTGCTGTCTTATTTGCAATTATAGTTTCCATAACCAATATGTTGCTTTTCAGTGTTTTGGATAAAGATAAAAGATAATTAGTTTATTAACGCCTCATATTTAATTACTTTTTGATTTTTTATCGTGAATAATTCAGGATAAAGTTTGTTTAATCTTCTCTATTGAACAAACTCGGCGTTGTAAACAATACATTTTTGAGAAATTTTCCTAGGAAATTGCAAATTTAAATCAATAGCTAAAATAAACAATTCATCAATACTTTAAAGAGGCTTAAGAGCTCCGAGTTTACAGGATTCACATTTTGAAGCGGGCATCAATACAACCACTGCATTATCAGTTGGAACATTATAAAACTTTAACAAGCTTATTAATTCAAATTCTTTTTTGTAAAGTTTATTTTGTTCATACTTGCTTTTTTTCTCGTAACAAGCTATTAGCATACAATTTGATAGAATGAACAGTAAAATGATATATTTTTTCATTTTTCAATGTTTTTGTTGATTTAATGTAATCCAATGTTTTATCAAATTTATTGTAAGACCAGCGATTCAGATCAAAATAAAAACCATTTAAAAGCGAATATTCATTGGTCGTTTTTTTTGCTAAATCATATTTAATAATGTTTGATCCTACATCATTGCCTGTAAAACTGTTTCCATACTCGTCATTTTCTGGCAAATCAGGCCGATACGTTCTATAAATAACGTTACTATCTGCGTCTAAAAATGCTGGTCCATATTCCCCTCTATACGTTATATTGTATTGCATACTATCCAATTTTTGCTGTTTTTTGGCACCTTTAGGATAAGTTACCTTTGAATAATCTAAAAACGCTCCAACACATGGATGGTTTGCTACTGCATTAGTTACTAGATCAATAGCATACACTTGCTCATCATAACCAAAGCTAACCACTAATTTATTGTTTGATTGAGTCAAATAAACTTTTGGATTTCTTAATCTAAAATCATGATATTGACTTGGATAGGCAAAAGGTATAACCTTACTGGTTGTATCTGATAAATGATATACATTTAAAAAATTGGAGGAATAGGATTTTTTTTCAGAATCCTTTGCATAAGAAAGTACACCTGCAATAATCGTATTTTGAACCCCATCATAAATGATATTGATGTAATTTAATGGGTAGTATTCATCATTAAAAATAGTACAATCGTATTTTTTAAATGTTCCATTTTTATAAACATAGAAAACAGTATCTGTAATAAATGCAAAATCTTGCTGAGAAAAAATGGAAATACTGCCTAAATAATTAATTTTAAACGGTACAGGGATAATATTCACTACAGAATCATTTGTTAAATCAACAATTTTAAACTCATTGCTTAAATAATTAAACTCAGCAAATAATGTCTTTTCAGCAGATAAATAGGAAACATATTTTTTTGAAGATATATCTCCATCAATTGAAAAAATATCCAATATAGTTAGTCTATGACTTAATAAAGTATTATTTTCATTTTTACAAGATGAAAATAAGATGATACAAATCAAAATTTGCAACATCTTTATGAATTTAGATAATATCATTAATTATTTATTTGAAAATCCATCTAATCTCAATGCTTCTTTTAGTTTAGATTCGGTTATTCTTACTTGGTTTGCAGGTCTTTAGTTTAATTCATTTTTGGAAACTTTTTCAATTTTTTCTTCCTGTTGTACAAATATGCTATCGTCTTTTGTACATTGAATAAGTAGAAAGAAAACTAAAAAAACGATAAATTTTTTAAGATTGTTAACTTTTTCATAATTATAAGGGTTTAAATTTATTTTCAATTATACAATTAATTAAATACAAATTTTAACCACAAGATAGATTTCTAATACCCTCCAAAAGTTAATTTATCCTGTTTAAAAATTATGAATGTATTGTGGTTTGCTTTGATATTTGTCGATTTAATCCTTTAGTTCTCAATTATAGAAATTTGCATCGAGGATAACTATTTTTTTAATAACTGTAAAATTTCTTTGAGCAAGTGGAAGAAACCCATTTCTAATGCTTTGAGTTCTTGCTGATGTGGTAAAAATCTATATTTTATGCTAGTTTCAATCTATATTCCCTTATTTTTTATTACCATTCTTTGCACTTCGAGATTTAAAATTTATTGAGAGACAATTTGAATAACTCAATTAGTTTAAAATGCATATCAGTAAGTAATTGAGCTAGAATCAAAAATTGATTTTTTGATAAAATACGTTTAAAAAACAAATTTTTTAATTAAACATATCATTTTCCCATTTCTAAAAGCACTTCTTTAATTTTAAGATCTACTTTATTGTAATTCTCATTTGAGGAATCCAAATTCTCTTTATTCTTTTTTGAATTTCCAATCTCCAAATTAGTAACCAATTTTTTTAGTGCCTTTTTAACTGTTTTAGATTCATTAAAAGAATAAGCTAAACGTATACTTTCCAAACCTTGAAGCATGGTTTCTGAATCCATTCTTTCTAAATACTTTTTATAATTATCTAAAACATAATATGGGGTAAAACCATCTGTTTTCGTCATCACATTGTTAAAAAATTCTTGCTGTCCTTTTTCTCCTTTATTTGCATAAATGGTTGAAACAGTTCTTATTAATTTTGTACTTAATAAGCTTTCATTCTTTTGTGCTAATAAAAAAGCTTGATCTGGATTTTTCTGAAAAAGACCTTCCAGACCTGCCGATACTACTGCGTAGGAACTATCAGAAATAGATTTTGTATTTAATTCTGTCAAATCTTTCTCTTTAAAACTTTCATTTAAAACCGTTATCGCATCCTCTCTAATTCCAGAAGAAATATTTGCAGTTGCTAACTTTTTAATTGTCTCAAAAACACGTTCTTTTTCTAGATCATTAAAAGTTTTCACTTTAGAAAGTGCTAAAGATGAAATAGAAGTTGAAGAATCATTTAATGCCATGGCAATTAACTTTTTGGCCAATTCATCTTCTTTATATTTTACATCAGATAAAGATTCTACTGCCTCGTATCTATCTAAATATAAGGGTGCGTTTTTATACTGAAAAATCCATTCATCTCTAGTGTGATTGTCCTTTTTCACACAAAGCAAACTTTTATCTGCATCCACATTTACCAAAAGCGGCATTTCATCACATATTAAGATGAAAGTTTCCGATTGTTTATTGATTTCAATTTCTTTTCTTTCAACCTTTCCATTGGTATAAATATCTACTGAAATAGGTAATCTATAAAGCGGAGTAGTTAATAAATTTTGTTTTTGAACAATAGTTAGTTTTACCGTTTTTGCATTGGAATCATAAATATAATTAAATTCCAAATCGGGATGTCCAGAGGATAAAAACCATTGATCGAAAAACCAGTTTAAATCTCTGCCAGTAATTTTTTCAAAAGCTAATCTTAAGTCATGAATTTCTGCATTACCAAATTTATTTCTTTCTAAATACAATTTTAGCGAGGCAAAAAAAGCGTTGTCCCCTACAATTTTTCTTAGCATATGAAGCACACGACCACCTTTTGCGTAGCTGTGACTATCAAACATACTATCTGGATTATCATTGTAGAAACGAATTAGTTTTTCTTGTTTGCTTTGCGACTCGTTTAAATAGCTTTGTAAATCCAATCGAATATGTTCATCTGCATTTGACTTATTATATTCAAATTCTCTCCAAAGATATTCCCCATACGTTGCAAAACTTTCATTTAAAGGTAAATTAGCCCATGATTCAGCCGTCACTAAATCTCCAAACCAATGATGAAATAATTCATGAGAAATAATATCTTCATTATTTTCGTCTAAATATTGGCGATCGTCCATATTCATTCCATCGTAAAATGTAACGGCTCCCGTATTTTCCATCGCGCCGGATACAAAATCTCGAATTACTATTTGTGAATATTTATCCCAAGGATAATCAACACCTAACCTTTTTGAAAAAAACTCTATCATTTTGGGTGTCTTCCCAAAAATCTTTTTTGCATAAGGTGAATACTCTGGCTCCATGTAATAATTCACTTCTAAATCTCTCCATCGGTCTTTTGTTACTTTAAAATCACCAACAGCGATCATGGTCAAATAAGTAGAATGAGGTAATGTTTGTCGCCAATAATCTGTTCGAGTTCCGTTTCCATTATCGGTAGTATATTCTAGAATTCCATTTGATAAACTAGTATATTCATTTTCAACTGTTAGATAAATATCTTGAGTCATTTTTTCTTGTGGCCCATCTATAGTAGGAAACCAGCATGAATTAGACTCAGTTTCTCCTTGTGTCCACAACTGAGTAGGTTTGTTTGGATTCTTTTTATCCTTATTGATAAAGTACAAGCCCTTGTCTGATGAAATTGCTTGACTTCCGCCTACTTTCAATTTATTTGGCTGAGCTATATAGTCTATTATTAATGTATATTCTTGTTCTTTTGTATAGAATCTATCTAGCGTAATGATGAGATTTTTTTTATCATAAACATAGTTTAACTTTTCTATTTCATTTTCTTTCTGAATACTTATATCGTTAATAATAAACCCTTTGGCTTGTAGTATACACTTATTAGTAGAGTAGTAATATGGCTTACAAATAATTGTCGCTTTTCCAATTACAAAAGCACTATCCCAATTAAACGAGAGTTCCAATTTGGTATTGATGATGTCATTTTCTATCGTGTAGGATGGTTTATATGTTGGAAGTGCTTTGTCTCTATTTTCAGTTATTTCTACTTCGGGTAATTTTTCTTTCCTTATTCCACAAGCCATTAACAAGGTAGCAGCAGATAGTAATGTAAGAATTCCTTTTATCATTGAGAATATTTATTTATTTTCTATTAATTTATTCATTCTAGAATTAAATTCTTTTACGAATTCTTCATAATGAATTCCTGTTCCTGGACCACTAAAACCAGTGTAAATAGTATTAATTGCACCATTTCTGTCTATAATAATTGAGGTAGGAAATGCAAGAAATTTACTAATCATTGGTAAAGATTCATTCACTTTGGTTTTATCATTTGTACCTGCTATCAAGAAGGTATATTCTGCATTAAATCTTTTTTTCAATCGCTCAACATTAATTGCTGCCTTCGTAAAATCAGAGCTTCTTTCGTAGGCTAAAGCAATTATTTCAACACCTTTGTTTTTATTTTCTTTGTAATAATCAGATAGAAAAGCTGTTTCATCCATACAATTTGGACACCAAGAACCCATAATTTGAACGATTACGACTTTCCCTTTAAAATTTTCATCTTCTAAGGATATCCGTTTATTTGTTAAATCTGGAAAATTAAATGCTAACTTTTTGTATTCAGGTTTTAAAAAAGTTAAAGAATAGGCATCAGGTAATTTTGCGTTTTCATTTCTTACAGCACTCCAATTCTCAGAGTAGGTTGCACCAGAATAAAACCTTCCATTTTCCAATTGATTTTCTTTTATATCTGCGGTAAATAAAAAAGCATGTGAACCATCAAAACAGCTTAATGATAATTTATTTTCAATGACTTCACCTTCCAAAAATCGGTAGTCGCCAGTGGTTGTTAAAAATGTACCCAACACTTTTTTGCCGTTTTGAGTAAATTCTCCTACAGCAATGGTGGTATCATTTTCTTCTGAAATAAAAACAGTTTCCCATCTTCCTGCTATATTGTTTACGCTGGCAGAAGAAGTATTGGTAAATCGAAAGTTGTCTCCTAAAATTGCTTCAAAAGGCATAAAAACGTCTTTTTTATCCCCTAAATGTTTAATCCAAATTCCAGAGAGTTTATTGTTTTGTTTCTTAACGTGAATTTCTGAATCAAACAAAGGCATAATTATTTGAAGCGAATCTCCTTTGTCAATAATCTCCTCTACTTTTAATTTTTCATTTCCATTAATGATAGTGATCAAAGGTTTATTATCGATCTCATTTACTTCAAAATTAAAAGGAATCTCTTTCCCACTTTCAGTTTTTAAAACAGCTCTCCAAATACCATTTTCCAATTTATTGTTATTTTTATTACATGCTGTAGTAGCGAAGAAAAGAAGTCCAAAAATCAAATTATAAAAACCGTAATATTTCATTTCACTTTTATATTTAAAAATAATTTTAATCAAGCCTCAGAAAAATCACTACTTTTACAACTAACTCTAACCTCTCTACTTGCACAGAGAAAAAAAGCCCGAATTCTAATAAATTTGGGCTTTTTAATTTTATTCTAAAATTTAATTTTTCAATATCTCTCTCGAGATTACTATTTTTTGAACTTCGGAAGTACCTTCATAAATCTGAGTTATTTTAGCATCACGCATTAATCTTTCTACATGAAATTCTTTAACAAAACCATAACCGCCATGCACCTGAACGGCTTCCACGGTAATTCTCATAGCTGCTGAACTGGCAAAAAGTTTTGCCATTGAACTTGCAAGAGCATATTCTTCTTTTCTATCTTTCAACCAAGCAGCTTTTAAACAAAGTAATCTAGAAGCTTCTATTTCAGTAGCCATATCTGCCAATTTAAATTGAATAGCTTGATGATTACTAATTGCTGTTCCAAATGCTTTACGTTCTTTGGAATAATTGGTGGCCAACTCAAATGCGCCAGATGCAATTCCTAAAGCTTGAGCAGCAATACCAATTCTACCTCCTGCAAGTGTTTTCATTGCGAATTTAAATCCAAATCCATCTTCTCCTATTCTGTTTTCTTTTGGAACTTTCACATCATTAAACATGATAGAATGTGTATCTGAGCCTCTTATTCCTAATTTGTTTTCTTTCAATCCTATTTGAAAACCAGGCATATCTCTTTCTACAATTAAGGCATTAATTCCTTTGTGCCCTTTTGCAGGATCTGTTTGGGCAATTACTAAATAAGTAGATGCAGAATTTCCATTAGTAATCCAATTTTTAGTTCCATTTAATAAATAATGGTCTCCCATATCTATGGCAGATGTTTGTTGGAAGGTTGCATCCGATCCTGCTTCTGGTTCTGAAAGGCAAAATGCACCAATTTTTTCTCCTTTTGCCAATGGAACTAAAAATTTCATTTTCTGTTCTTCTGTACCATACGATTGTAAACCGTAGCAAACCAAGGAATTATTCACTGAAACTACCACAGAAGCGGAAGCATCTATTTTTGATAATTCTTCCATCACCAACACGTAAGAAATGGTATCCATTCCTGATCCTCCGTATTTAGGATCAACCATCATTCCCATAAAACCAAGTTCACCTAGTTTCTTTATTTGTTCGGTTGGAAACTTTTGATGTTCGTCTCGTTCTATTACACCTGGCAATAATTCAGTTCTGGCAAAATCTCTTGCTGCCTGTTGTATCATTAAATGTTCTTCTGTTAGTTCAAATTGCATAGGATAAGCTTTTTATGTTAATATATCTATTATTTTGGGAATATTTAGTTAGTCTCTTTAATCTTTTTTTCTATCAATGAAGTGGAATATCCTTCTAAAAACTGAATCGTATTTACATTCCCGCCATTTGCAATAACTTCATCTGCTCCTACTATGGTCGAAATCGTGTAATCTGCTCCTTTAATTAATAGATCTGGTTTTATTAACTTAATTAATCTTAGCGGAGTATCATCATCAAAAATAATTACAGCATCTACAAAAAAAAGAGAGGCCATAATTTCTGCTCTTGATTTTTCATCGGCAATGGGTCTGTTTTTACCTTTCAATTTTTGAACAGAGGCGTCTGAATTAATTGCAACTACCAAATAATCTCCCAAAGATGCAGCTTTTGATAAATAATCTATATGCCCTCGGTGTAATAAATCAAAACATCCATTAGTAAAAACTAATTTTTTGCTAAGCAAACGGTAACCATTTCTTATTTTTAAGAAACTAGTTTCATCCATTATTTTAGCTTTTATTATTTCGTTTTTGTTCATGAATTAAATCTTTTCGCTTTTTCTAAAAATAAAAATATAGACTAAACTGATAAAACCACCTACAATGATAAACAGTGTTTGAGTAGAATGGTTTATGGTAGCGTATGCCAATCCATCTGCTTTTGCAATATTAAATAAAAGTAAGCCTTCTGAAACTATCCAATGGTATGCACCAATACCTCCTTGAACAGGTGCTGTCATTCCGATTCCTCCAATTCCTAAAATAGCAACAGCTTCTGAAAAGCCTAAACCCGAAGTTGCTTTAATGGCATAAAAACAAAACCAAGTTGATAATAAATACAAAATCCAAATAAGAAATGAATAAAGGACAAATAATCCTTTGTTTTCCATATCAATTACTGTTAAAACTCCATTCTTTAAACCTTGAATTAGGTTTTTTATTTTTAAGGCAATTCCACTATTGTTTTTTAAAAGTTTGGAAATAATAAAATAGGAGGCTAAAATAAGTATCAAAAAAACAATTAGACCAAAAAATAGCAATGTTCCTGAATTTGAAATTTTCTCTAATAAAACTTTTAATTGATCGCTAACGAAACCACTAATCGTTTGAAATCTTAATAAAATGGCTGACCCTAAAACAAGAATTAAAAAAATTAAATCAAAAAAACGTTCGGTTATCACTGTTCCTATTAATGCATTTACAGGAATTTTATCTGTTTTATTTAAAATTCCGCATTTGGTAATTTCTCCCATTCGCGGAAAAGCAAGATTAGCTAAATAACCTATCATAACTGCATGATAAGCACTTGCATTGCTCGGCGAAAACCCAAGTGGTTTGATAAGCATTTTCCATCTTAAGCCTCGAATAAAATGGGCAAAAAATGAAACTAGAATGGATGCAGCGATCCAATTATAGTTGGCAGATTTTATACTATTTACTAGTTCTGTAAAATTCTGACCTCTAAAAGTAAAATAAACCAAAACACACCCAAGTATAAAAAGGATCGAATATTTTATATAAGCTGCTACGTTTTCTTTCAACAGCTTAGATTAATAACCTATTATTATGATCAGGAAAAACTACCGCTGGTTTAAACGTTTTTGCCTCTTCTGGAGACATGTGGGCATAAGCCATAATAATTAATATATCTCCTATTTGAGCTTTTCTAGCCGTAGCACCATTCAAACAAATCATTCCCGATCCTTTTTCACCTGCTATTACATAAGTGTCAAATCGTTCTCCATTATTTACGTTGGCAATAGTTACTCTTTCATTTTCTATCAAATTGCTAGCAAGCATTAAATCATGATCAATTGTAATGCTCCCAACATAATGAAGTTCGGCTTGAGTTACTCTCGCTCTATGAATTTTTGATTTTAATAATTCGATTTGCATAATTCTGCAAAATTAGCAAATAATTATAAAAGCAAATTGAAGGAAAAATTATTCTATTATCACATTGTCTAATAATCTAATTGAGCCAAACTTAGCCGCTACACATACAACTAATTTTGGATAAGAATTCCAGTCGGCAGCTTTTTTAAGTGTTCCTGTATCTCGAACTTCAAAATACTCTAATTTCACATCCTGAGTTTTTTCAATCAATTTGATAGCATGATGCAAGCTATCGGTAAAATCCCCTTTCCCTTTTTGTGCTTTAAAATAAAATAAAGCTTTAGATAAAATAGTAGCTTTTTCCTTTTCAGACTTACTTAAACGACTATTTCTTGAACTTAAAGCTAGTCCTCTCTCGTCTCTAATAGTTGGAGCACATACCAATTTCAAATCCATATGAAAGTCTTCGACCATTTTTTGGATGACCGCAAACTGTTGAAAATCTTTCTGACCAAAAAAAGCTATATCTGGTTTCACCAATAAAAATAATTTATAAACAATTTGGGTTACACCTTGAAAATGTCCAATTCTAAATTTTCCTTCCATGATCGTATCTAAATCTGCTAATTCGAAATACCATTTTTCATCATCTTCATACATTTCTTCAATTTCTGGTGCAAAAACCAAATCTGTTCCAGCTTGTTCTAGCATTTCCACGTCAGATTCCAGAGTTCTAGGATATTTTTTTAAATCTTCTGCATTGGTAAATTGGGTGGGATTAACAAAAATGCTACAAACTATTATGTCAGTTTGCTTTTTTGCTAAATGAATTAAAGACAAATGCCCATCATGCAATGCGCCCATTGTAGGTATTAAACCCACTTTCAGTCCATTTTTTTTTAATTTACCTAATTCAAGTTGTAGGTCTGTTTTTGTTTTTAAAACTTTTATCAAGATTGATTATGCTGAATGATGAAATGAAACGGGAGGCTAAAATAAAGTAATTCGTAGTTGCAATTCCAATTTATTATAATATTATGTATATTTGCAGAATTCAAAAAGTTCTTTAATTAATTTCATCTTAACATTATATCTTAATACATGGCTAAGACAAAAATATTGTTCATTTCGCAGGAAATGTCTCCATTCTTAGATCTCACAAACATCTCAAAAATTACCCGACAATTACCACAAACCATGCAAGAAAATGGTTGCGAAATCAGAATTCTGATGCCTCGTTTTGGTAACATCAACGAAAGAAGAAACAGATTGCATGAAGTAATCCGATTGTCTGGTATGAATATCGTAATCAACGAAAACGATAATCCACTGATTATTAAAGTAGCTTCGATACCTACAGCACGTATGCAAGTGTATTTTCTTGACAATGAAGAATATTTTCATCGCAAGTATGTATTTACCGATGCAAAAGGTAAATTCTACAACGATAATGATGAACGCACAATTTTCTTTTGCAAAGGCGCAATTGAAACCGTTAAAAAATTAGGTTGGAATCCAGATATCGTTCACTGTCATGGATGGATGAGTTCTTTAGTTCCAATGTATTTGAAAACTACCTACAAAAACGATCCGGTATATAAAAATGCAAAAATTGTGTATTCAGTGTACGAAAATGATTTCACTGAAAAAATGAGTGAAGACTTTGACACCAAAGCATTAATTACAGATATGCAAGCTTCTGAAACTACTATGCTTAAAAGTGCTACCAATTCTGATTTGCACAAAGCAGCTATACAATATGCTGATGCAGTAGTAAAAGGAAGTGAAAATATTGATCCTATTGTTGAAGAATTTTTAAAAACTCAGCAAAAGCCGACCTTGGATTTTCAAAGTCCTGAGGATTATAAATCATTCTCTACCTTTTACGATGAACTTTTGCAAGAAGAATTAATAGCAGCTGAGGCATAAATTAATTTTTATGTAATTATTTAAGCTAATGTTCGTTGGAGTATTTGCTCGCTTAAAAAGTTTGATTTATTTATAAAATCGAGAATTCTTTATCATGAAATTTTCAAGTACAGACTTATTAATTATTTTAATAAGTCTTTTTTCTTTTCATTCCTGTACCAATCCAGACCTTGTAGGTTTGGAAGTACAACCGAATGAAGACGCCATCAACGGTATATTTACCGATACTATAAGCCTAATCACAACCACTGTTAGCGATAAGGATTCTTTACGATCAGATAATTTAACCAGAAATAGTGTTGGCTATTTCAAAGATCCTGTTTTTGGGTTGTCTCAATCTACTATTGTTGCTCAAAGTACCCTTTCTAGTAATTTAAGTTCTGGTTTTGAATCATCTGCAATATTGGATTCTGCTGTTTTGGTGATGAAATACACTAGTTTTTACGGAGATAGTAATTCTACAATGAAAGTTGAAGTAAGGCCAGTAGCTGAGAATTATAAAGATAAAGTTTACTACAGCGATACTGTTTTTTCCCCTGAAAATATATTATTGGGATCTAAAGAATTTAAAGGCCCACCAAAAGATAGTATTATAGTACAAAACATAATAAAGGGTAGAAAAGATACGATTATTAGAGTATCCGCACAGTTAAGAATTAAATTGGATAGTACTTTGATCACCAATAGGGTTTTGAGATTATCTAGTACTGATTTAACAAATAATGCCAACTTTTTAATCAAATTTCCAGGTTTAGTTATTACCATGACTCCAGTAAATTCTGGAAATGGAGGCACTATATTTTTAGATTTAAATACTTCTAATTCCTCTTACATAAGATTATACTATAAAACTACTATTCTAGGAATCACCGATACAACAAGATTTGATCTTAACATAAATTCTTCAGCTAGTGTAATAAATACTTTTAAACATGATTACACTGGAACTAAAATAGCAACAGCTTTAACCAACCCAAGTGAAGGTAAAGAAGAGGTTTACATTCAGGCATCTGGTGGTGTACGCACCCAAATATCATTTCCCTACATTAAAAAAATGAGTATTTTGGATAGTAGTAATATTTCTATAAATAAAGCAGAATTAGTTTTAGATGCTTCTGATATGGTTTCTAATGGTTTTGCTCCTCCAGATCAATTATTTATTGTAAGAGCATCTTCGGCAAATTCTAAAAACAGATTGTTAGATATTCCAGACAGAAATTTAGGCGGTGGCTATAATTATGGAGGTAGTTATGATAAAATCAATAAAGTTTATAAGTTTAATATCTCCAAATTTTTTCAAGATTTAATGGTTGGAACTACCACTGATTATGGAATTTATTTGATACCCGTAAGCAGGCAAATAACTGGAAATAGAGTAGTTTTAGGCGGAAGCCAAAATTCGCTTAGAAGAATGAAATTGAAATTGACCTATACCAAATTGAATTAAAAAAGAGAAATAATGTGTGGAATTGTAGCATATATTGGAAGCCGGGAAGCATTTCCAATAGTAATTAAAGGTCTTCACAGGCTAGAATATAGAGGTTATGATAGTGCAGGAGTAGCTTTGCTAAATGGTAGCCTAAATATTTACAAAAAAGCTGGAAAAGTTGCTGATTTAGAAAACTATGTTTCTGAAAAAAATGTAAAAGGAACTCTTGGAATGGGACATACTCGTTGGGCTACTCACGGAGCGCCTAATGATGTAAATGCTCATCCTCATTCATCAGAATCTAAGAATTTAGCGATCATTCATAATGGAATAATAGAAAATTATGCGCCGCTAAAAGAGGAAATGAAGCAGCGTGGTCATACTTTTTCAAGCGAAACAGACACAGAAGTTTTAATTCATTTGATAGAAGATATTCAAGAAAATGAAAAAATATCGCTGGACGAAGCAGTGAGAATCGCTTTGACAGAAGTGGTAGGTGCGTATGCAATTGTGATTATCTCTAAAAACAACCCTGATGAAATAATTGCTGCCAGAAAAGGAAGTCCATTAGTAATTGGAATAGGCGAAAACGAATATTTCGTAGCATCTGATGCTTCACCGATTGTAGAATATACCAAAAACGTAATTTATTTAAATGATAATGAAATCGCCTATATAAAACGCGATTCATTGATCGTGAAAACGATTGAAAACAAAATTCAAACTCCTTACATTCAAGAACTTGAAATAAAATTAGAAGCAATAGAAAAAGGTGGTTTCGAGCATTTCATGTTGAAAGAGATTTTTGAACAGCCGCGCTCTATTTTAGATAGTATGCGTGGTAGAATCAATGCTCGTGAAGGTTTTATTTCTTTAAGTGGTTTAAACGAATTTGAAGAAATAGCGAAGAATGCCACCCTTATCAAGATTGTAGCTTGCGGAACTAGCTGGCATGCTGGTTTAGTGGCAGAATATTTAATCGAAAAATTTGCAAGAATAGAAGTAGAAGTAGAATATGCTTCCGAATTTAGATACAGAAATCCAATTATAAAGGAAAACGACATCGTAATCGCTATTTCACAATCGGGTGAAACAGCAGATACCTTGGCAGCTATAGAATTGGCAAAATCTAAAGGAGCCATTATTTTTGGGATTTGTAATGTAGTTGGATCTTCTATTCCGAGAGCATCACATGCAGGAGCATATACTCATGCTGGACCAGAAATTGGAGTAGCATCTACCAAAGCTTTCACCGCTCAAGTTACCGTTCTCACACTTTTAGCACTATCATTAGCACAAAAAAGAGGAACCATAAAGCACACTCGATTGATTGAAGTTCTTACAGAAATTGAATTAATTCCTGCAAAAGTAGAAAAGGCATTATTATCCAACGATATTATAGAAGAAATTGCAGCTAAATTTAAAGACGCTCCAAACTTTTTATATTTAGGCAGAGGATTCAACTTTCCAGTAGCATTAGAAGGAGCTTTGAAGTTGAAAGAAATTTCATATATCCATGCAGAAGGCTACCCAGCAGCAGAAATGAAACATGGTCCCATTGCTTTGATCGATGAAAAAATGCCAGTGGTGGTAATTGCAACCAAAGGAAGCATTTTAGAAAAGATGATTAGCAATATTCAAGAAGTAAAAGCCAGAAAAGGTATAATTATAGCCATCGTAACAGAAGGAGATCACGAAGTGAGAAAAATGGCAGATTATGTAATTGAAATACCTGATACCGAAGAAGCTCTTGTTCCGCTTTTGGCTACCATTCCTTTGCAATTACTATCTTACCATATAGCTGTGATGCGAGGAGCGAATGTAGATCAACCAAGAAATTTAGCGAAATCGGTTACGGTTGAGTAGTTTTTTTAGAAGCTAATCCTGCTATCCGCTTTATCTTTTTTGCAAGTTTGTTTAATGCTAGATGGAATTTTAGTTACTAATAAGTTTATTTTTACTGAGTAAAACACAAACTATACAGTTTTCTATTTTTTTTTAGAAGCTAATCCTGCTATCCGCTTTATCTTTTTTGCAAGTTTGTTTATTAGTAAATGAAATTTTAGTTACTAATAAGTTTATTTTTACTGAGTAAAACACAAACTATACAGTTTTCTATCTTTTTTTAGAAGCTAATCCTGCTATCCGCTTTATCTTTTTTGCAAGTTTGTTTATTAGTAGATGTTACTTTGCTGGTTCTTCATTTTTTAGACATAAATAAGTAGCAGTCTAAAGCAAAAAAGTATATCGCTTCTATCAGGGCTAGGCCTGCGCGCAGGAAAATTAGAAGCAATACCAATAATTTCGTTTTAACATTTATATTCGTTTCTCTTTCGAGTTTATAAATAATGCTTTTAGATAATTTAGAAGTTTTTAAAAAATTTAAACAAAAAAAAACTCCCGAATTATACCGAGAGGTTTTTATAAAATAAAATGAAGTTTAACTATTACGCTTTTTTATACCGCTCACTCACCGCTTTCCAATTGATCACATTAAAAAAAGCATTGATATAATCTGGACGTTTGTTTTGGTATTTTAGGTAATAAGCATGTTCCCAAACATCCATACCCAAAATTGGAGTTCCTTTTACTTCAGCGATATCCATCAATGGATTATCTTGATTGGGTGTAGAGGTAACTTCTAATTTTCCACCTTTTACAATTAGCCAAGCCCAGCCAGATCCAAATCTTTTGGTGCCTGCTTCAGAAAACTTAGTTTTAAAATCTGCAAAAGAACCAAAGGCTGAATTGATAGCTGTTGCTAGTTCTCCATCTGGTTCACCACCTGTACCGGGAGCCATAATATTCCAAAATAAGGAATGATTAAAATAACCGCCACCATTATTTCGAACAGCGGTGGAGTATTTAGATACATTTTTGCAAATGTCTTCAATACTCATTTTCTCAGCATCTGTACCAGAAATTTCTTTATTAAGGTTGGTGATGTAAGCCTGATGATGTTTTCCATGGTGGATTTCCATCGTTAATTTGTCAATGTGTGGCTCCAATGCATCGAATGCATATGGTAATGCCGGTAATTCAAAAGCCATAATTTTTGTTGTTTAAGATTATTGATATGATAAATACAGTGTTAACTATTTTTGGTTTGATGCTTAGCGATTTCGTTGTTCATTAAAAAATTTTACCATTAGATCACTACATTGAACCTCTTTTACTCCTCCAATTACCGTAGTTTTCGGATGAATTATTTTCTCATCAAAAGTACTAAAACCGCGCCGTGTATCCGAAGCTCCGAACACAATTCCTGAAATTTGTGCCCAACCTAAAGCTGCTGCACACATAATACAAGGTTCTAGCGTGACATAGATTACACATTCGTGAAGATATTTTCCACCCAAATAACTTGATGCGGAGGTTATAGCCTGCATTTCTGCATGAGCCGTCACATCATTTAGTTTTTCGGTATAATTATAACTCCGAGCTATAATTCTTTTTTTGCAAACTACTACTGCTCCAATTGGAACTTCATCCGCATCATAAGCTTTATGGGCTTCTTTTAAGGCTTCGTTCATGAAGTAATCGTCGGTATATAAGTTTAATTCCACGGGCTAAATATAAACAAGAGCAAGAAATATTTATCCTAAAAGACTAATTTGCCTCATTCATAAAAAAAAACAGAAATAAAGTGGAGAATATTCAATTAAAAAAAGGAAAAGAGAAATCAATTTTACATAGACATCCTTGGTTATTTTCAGGTGCTATAGATCGGCAATCAGATGGTTTGAAAAATGGGGATTTGGTCAAAATTAACAATTCAGAAGGTAAGTTTTTGGCGTATGGATATTTTAACGGACAATCTAAAATAAGTGTTAGAGTATTGGACTGGGATGAAAATGCGAAAATTAATAAAGATTGGTGGAAATTAAAAATCCAGCATTCCATAGAGAAAAGGAATTCTATTTTAGCAGGTAAATCTTGCAATAGTGTTCGATTAATTTATTCGGAATCGGACAAACTTCCGGGTCTTATTGTGGATAAATATGATCAAATTCTGGTGGTTCAATTTCTCACTTTGGGAATAGAAATGGTTAAAGAGGAAATCATCGAAATTTTATCAGAATTAGTAAAACCTAAATTGATTATCGAAAAAAGTGATGCACCCGCCAGATTATTAGAAGGGTTAAAACCAATAATAAGAATTGCAAAAGGCAAAGAATCTGAATCCCTGATTTCTATTTTAGAAAACAATCTAAAATTTTGGGTGGATGCTAATTTGGGTCAGAAATCTGGATATTATTTAGATCAAAGAGAGAACAGAAAAATAGTTGCCAGCTACGCCAAGGATAAAAAAGTTTTGGATTGCTTTTGTTATAGCGGAGGATTTTCTATTCATGCATTGCAAGCTGGTGCAACTTCTGTGACAGGTGTAGACTCATCAGAAACGGCACTTAATGCATTTGAAGAAAATTTAAAACTGAATAATTTTACTAATAAAGAAGTGAATTTAGTGGAGCAAGATGTCTTTAATTATTTAAGATCTTTAGATAAGAACACTACAGATTTTGACCTAATTATTTTAGATCCACCGAAACTAGCACCAAGCAGATCATCAGTTGATAAAGCGAAAAAGGCTTATAAGGAATTAAATTTACAAGCCATGAAAGTGTTAAAATCGGGAGGAATATTGGCAACTTTTAGTTGTTCGTCTGCAATAGATTTAGAAACTTTTAAACAAATAATAAGTTGGGCAGCAACAGATGCAGGAGTTGATGTTCAATTTATGCATTATTTTGGACAGCCAATTGATCATCCTATTCTATCTTCATTTCCAGAATCGGAATATTTAAAAGGAATACTTTGCAAAATACTTTAATCAAAATAAAAGAAACTCCTTTAGAAATCATTTGTTAAATCTTTATAAAAATTAAAAAACATGAAAAAATTAATTAGTTATGTAGCATTTGTATGTGCAGTATTTTTACTGATAAGTTGTGGTGGAAAAACCAAGACAGAGCAATCTGCAGAAAGCACTTCTGATTCAACAGAAGAAGTGACTGAATCTCCAGTAGTAGATCCTGCAACTTTGCCCTTGAAAGAAGTTACCATACAAGCGGTAGGAAATACCATGTCTGAAATGAAATATGATGTGACAGAAATTGAAGTTTCGGCATCGCAAAAAATTAAAATTACTTTAGAAAACAAAGGAGTAGATGCTGCTATGCAACATAACATTGTTTTTGTATTAGCAGGAATGTCTCAAACTGTAGCTACAGATGGATTAAAAGCTGGTCCAGATAAACAATATGTTCCTGAAAGTTCCAACGTAATAGCTGCATCAAAAATGCTTGGTCCTGGAGAAAATACGGTTTTAGAGTTTACTGCACCTTCTGCACCAGGCAGATACGAATACGTTTGTACCTATCCTGGTCATAATATGATGATGAAGGGTATTTTATTAGTAAAATAAAAAAAGTTTTTGTTTAATTTGTTTAGCGAACCCAATAGATCTTATAAATTAAGGTTTATTGGGTTCTCTTAATTGTACGGGTTTGTTGTTTTTCTTCATTCTTAAATTTAGCATTTCTACCAACACTGAGAATGCCATAGCAAAATAGATATATTGCTTTTCTATTCCTTTTCCGAAAGATTCTGCAATCAAGGAAACACCAATTAAAATAAGAAAACTTAAAGCAAGCATTTTTACAGTTGGGTGTTTATTTACAAAATTACTTACCGATTCTGCACTAAACATCATAATAAATACTGCAATCACAACCGCAGCAATCATTACACCTACTTCATCTGCCATACCCACAGCAGTAATTACAGAGTCAAGTGAAAAAACAATATCTAGAATTAAAATTTGAATAATGACGCTGGAAAATGAAAGGGCTTTTTTCTTACCATTTGTTTCATGTTCATCGCCTTCCAGCTTTTCATGGATTTCTTTTGTGCTTTTATAAATTAAAAACAATCCGCCTACACCAAGAATTAGCGATTTGCCTGTGACACCATAACTAAAAATCTCAAAAAGAGGAAGAGTTAATTTCATAATATAGGAAATACTCAACAGCAACAATACTCGGGTAATCATTGCCAATGCAAGCCCCAATCTTCTGGCTTTATTTTGCTGATCTTCCGGTAGTTTGCTTGCTAGGATAGAAATAAATACAATATTGTCTATTCCTAGAACAATTTCAAGAACAGTCAGTGTTAAGAGAGATACCCAAATTTCAGGATTTGTAATCCATTCCATAATCTTAGTTTTGCGACAAAAGTAAAAATTAAGCGATTTGTTTTGTGCTTTTTATTTGGAGATGCAAGAATTTTACCGAAAAGTTTTTAAATACTTTAATTATTAATGCGCTTCCAACCAATTCGTACCCGTTCCAATTTCTACTACGATTGGAACCTCAGTTTTAATAGCATACTTCATTCCAGCTTCAATTATTGGTTTTATTAAATCAATTTCATTTTTTGGAACGTCAAAAACCAATTCGTCATGAACCTGCATGGTCATTTTGGCATTCAATTTCAGCTCATTTATTTCTCGAAAAATAGTAATCATAGCAATCTTAATCATATCTGCTGCCGAACCTTGAATGGGGGCATTTATTGCGTTTCTTTCTGCAAAACCTCTCACCGTTTGATTTGCAGAATTAATATCTCGCAAATATCTTCTTCTACCTTTCAAAGTAGCGACATATCCATTCTCTCTTGCAAATTCCATTGTGGACGACATATAGGTTTTTATTCCAGGATATTGCTCAAAATAATTGTCAATAATTTCAGCAGCTTCTTTTCTGGGAATATTTAATTTTTGCGATAATCCAAATGCAGATTGACCATAAATAATTCCAAAATTAACTGCTTTTGCATTTCTTCTTTGAGTGGGATCTACTTCTTTTATCGCAACTCCATAAACTTTAGCAGCAGTTGCGGTATGAATATCAATACCATTTATAAAGGCATCCATCATATTTGCATCCTTACTTATCTCTGCAATTATTCTTAATTCTATTTGAGAATAATCGGCAGAAACTATCAAATGATCAGAATCTCTCGGGATAAATGCTTTTCTTACTTCTCTGCCTTTTTCTGTTCGGATAGGTATATTTTGCAGATTTGGATTATTTGAACTCAATCTACCTGTACTTGCAACCGCTTGATTGTAACTAGTGTGAATTCTTCCTGTTTTTTGATTAATCATTAATGGCAACGCATCCACATAAGTAGATTTTAGTTTTTGTAATGATCTGAAACTTAAAATTTCATTTACGATTTCGTGGTTTGGAGCTAAATAACTAAGAACATCTTCTCCAGTTTGGTATTGCCCTGTTTTTGTCTTTTTTGCCTTCGGGTCTAATTGAAGTTTATCGAATAAAACTTCTCCCAATTGTTTAGGCGAAGCAATATTGAATTTCAGCCCTGCTTGCTCATAAATTGTTTTTTCTATCAAAGAAATACTTGTTTCCAGTTCTGCAGAAAACTCTTTCAATGCTTTTACATCTATTGCTACGCCTTCTTTTTCAATAGCTGCTAAAACATAAACTAATGGATTTTCAATATCATTTGCTAATGAGGTAGCATCTGCTGAATTTAATAACGGCTCAAATTTATGTTTCAATTGCAAGGTTATATCAGCATCTTCTGCTGCATAATCTTTCACAATATCAATATCTATATCGCTCATTTTCAGTTGATCTTTTCCCTTTTTTCCAATCAATTCTGTTATAGAAACTGGAGAATAATTTAAATAGTTCTGAGAAAGAACATCCATATTATGTCGGGTATCTGGATCAATAATATAATGTGCAAGCATCGTATCGAACAAAATTCCTTTTACTTCTACATTATACCATTTAAGCACAAGGATATCATACTTTATATTTTGCCCTATTTTAGTAATTTGATCATTTTCTAAAACGGATTTAAACTCTTCTAACAAAATGATTACTTCTGGTCTGGTTTTAGGAACAGGTACATAAAATGCTTCTCCTATTTTAAAACTAAAAGAAAGCCCAACCAGATCACAATCATTTGCATCTGTGGAGGTAGTTTCTGTATCGAAACTTATTTCTTTTTGTTTTAATAAATCAGAAATTAATAAATCTCTCTTGTCTTTGGTGTCTACTAAAACATAATTATGCTGAGTGGTAGCCATGGTAGAAAAATTCTTTGGTTCTTCTAGTTCAGTTAATTCATTTTTATTTTCAGAATCGTTACTTGAACCAAACATGGAGAATTGTCCGTTACTGGTGTTTTTATCAGCATTTGCACCAGATGTATTATAATTTCCAAATACTCGTAAACCAATGGTTCTAAATTCTAATTCTGCAAAAATAGGTTCTAATTTCTCACGATCAGGAGCTTCTACTAAGAGACTTTTTTCATCAAACTCAACAGGAACATTTAAGATAATAGTGGCTAGTTTTTTAGAAAGTAAACCTTGAGATTCAAATTGCTCTACATTTTCTTTTTGCTTTCCTTTTAATTCATGAGAATGGGCAAAAATATTTTCCATGGATCCATATCTTTTGATCAAATCTTTGGCGGTTTTTTCTCCAATGCCGGGTATGCCCGGAATATTATCAACTGCATCTCCCCATAAACCTAAAATATCAATTACCTGCTCGACTTTTTCTATTTCCCATTTTTTAAGAACTTCTGGAACACCCATAATTTCCATTTCGTTTCCCATTCTGGAAGGCTTATAAACAAAAATATTATCAGAAACCAATTGAGCAAAATCTTTATCAGGTGTCATGCAAAAAACTTGAAAACCTAGCTTTTCTCCTTTTTTTGCTAATGTTCCAATTATATCATCTGCTTCATAGCCATCCAATGTAATCACCGGAATATTAAACCCTTCAATTATTTTGCAAACGTATGGTAGTGCTTTAGACAAATCTTCGGGCATTTGCTCTCGATGAGCTTTATATTCTACATAATCGGTATGCCTTTCTGTAGGAGCAGAGGTATCAAACACAACTGCCATGTGCGTAGGTTTTTCTTTTTTCAAAACCTCCAAAAGCGTATTAGTGAAACCCATCATAGCAGAAGTATTGAGCCCAGTTGAGGTAAATCGTGGGTTTTTGCTTAAGGCAAAATGTGCTCGATAGATGAGCGCCATACCATCAAGAAGAAAGAGTTTTTTTTCGGCCATCATGAAATTTGATCTTTAAAAAATATGCTGCAAGATCGAAATAATTATTTTGAAAGGGGGAGATTAAGTATTACAAATGGAATAACATTTTTCTTAAAAATATCTACCTCCATCCACATTCTAGAATATGATCATTCACCATACCTATAGCTTGCATGTGCGCATAGCAAATAGTAGATCCAAAGAATTTAAAGCCTCTTTTCTTTAAATCTTTGCTTATGGCATCAGAAATTTCAGAA